>JAFGBI010000025.1 GCA_016933275.1 Polyangiaceae bacterium
ATTGCTGCGTCAAATCAACAACCTAGAGCACCGAACCGGCAGCAGACCTCTCCAGAGGCAGCGCTGGAAACGCGTCCTCGCCTTGCATGGACGCGTTTCCAGCGCTGCCGTTGCTGTCGGCAACCTGATCGGTGCTCTAGTAGATCAGGAACGCCAACGGCCTCCTCGATGGGCCACCCCGCGCTCATCGGGTCGCCGGAAGGGGTCGAGCTCGGCATTGACGGCGTCGACGCGCGCCACCTCGCCACGCCCCTCGGCCGCGGTCGCGACAGGCGCCACGGCACGGTGTCCGTCGTCGCGCGGCGCATCGCGCGGCGCTTCGCGCCCGAACGGCGCGCAAACCACGGGGTGGTGGGTTTCGCATTGACTTCGATCGAAATGCTGCGACCGTCCTTAGGTTCTGGCGAGGACCCTCGAGCGATGCAGGTGAAGAAGTTCTACCTCGCTGCGACCGGACAGAATCGTGGGAAGACCACGCTGAGCCTTGGCCTCACCCAGGCGCTGAGGGCTCGGGGGCTGCGGGTCGGCTTCATCAAGCCCGTGGGGCAGCGCGTCGCGCAGGTAGATGGCGGTCTGGTGGATGAAGACGTCGTGCTCCTCGGCCGGTTCCTCGACGGGGCCGATCGGCTGGTAGACATGAGCCCGGTGCACATTCCACGCGGCTTCACCCAGCAGTACATCAGGGGCGAAGCCGGGACGGTCGAGGAGCACCTGAGCCTCATCCGTTCGGCGTTCGATCGAGTGAGCGCCGACAAGGATGTGGTGGTCGTGGAAGGAACCGGACACGCGGGAGTCGGTGGCGTCGTCGATCTCTCTAACGCTGCGGTCGCGTCTGCGCTGGGGCTCGAAGCGCTCATCGTGTCGGGAGGCGGGATCGGGCGTCCCATCGACGAGATCCTGCTGAACCGGGCGCTCTTCCGGCAGGAGGGGGTCTCCGTGCTCGGCGCCGTGGTCAACAAGATCGAGTTCGACCGCTACGAGGACGCGAGCCGCGTGGTCACCCAGGGTCTCAACCGGCTGGGGATCGACGTGTTCGGGGTCATCCCCTTCTTGCCATTGCTCTCCTACATGACGATGGAACACATCGTCGGGTCGCTCCCCGGCGAACTGATTGCGGAGGGCAGGCTCGATCTCTTGATCTCCAACGTGCAGGTCGTCGCCATGGGGGCCCGCCGTGCGCTGGACTTCTTCAAAGAACGGACCATGGTCATCACGCCGGGGGACCGCGACGACATCTTGCTCGCCGTGCTGAGCGCGATCAGCATCGATCCTTCCAAGAAGCTCATCACCGGCCTGATCGTGACCGCCGGCATCGAGCCTCCGCCCTCCATCATGCGGCTGCTGCGGGAACGGCAGATCCCCACCTACCTCGTCCACCAGGACACCTACGACACGGCTTCGGCGGTTCACGATCTTCTGGTGAAGATCCGCCCCAGCGACACGACCAAGGTGTGCGAGGTGGTTCGTCTCGTGGGAGAGTACGTCGACGTCGATCGACTCCTCGACCGGATCTGACGGGTTCGTTTGGGGGCAGTCGATCGGGATTGGTCCCTCAGCGGGGTGATCTTGACCGGCTCTGGCAGAGAACCTTTCAGCGTTCTCGTGGCCATCAGCGATCAGGCGTCAGCGATCAGGGTCTGCGCGTTCTACCTGACCGCTGACCGCTGACCGCTGACGGCCTGGCCTGTTTGGTTCCGGCCCCGCCGGCTACGGGCGACCTCGCCTGCCGTCGTCTCGCCGACCTCACGCGGGTCGTGGAGGCTACCTCCGCCTACGACTCCGCAGGTAATCGGCGGTGCGAGCCAGCGCCGCGTCGAACGCGACCTCGCGCTCATGGCCCAGTTGCTCGGCGAGCTTGCCCATCGCGTAGGTCCCGCGGAACCGCACGAAGTCGACCGCGTCTCTAGTGAGGAGGGGAGCCCGACCGGAGATGTGGGACCAGCCCTCGAAGCACGCGCCCAACGAGCGAAGCAACCACGTAGGTCGGGTGGCGACCGCCCCGACACCGAGCGCCTCGGCGTAGACGCCGAAGAGCTCTCGCCAACCCAAGGCGGTGTCGTCCACGACATTGTAGACCTCGCCGATCGCCGCATCGTCGAAGCTCACGGCCGCGATCGCGGCCGCCACGTTCTCGATGTAGACGACGTTCGCCTTCCCCGAGTCGGGGGGGAGCGCGAGCAAGCCGCGGAGCAGGAGATCGGCGGGGCGTTCGGTGAAGAGCTGCGAGCCCGGGCCGAAGAAGTTGGCGGGGCGGAGGATGACCGCCCTGAGGCCATCGGTCCGCTGCGCCTCGCGCACGATCTCCTCGGCGGCGACTTTACCCTCGGCATACGGCGTGGTCATGTGACCGGGCAACATCCCCTCGGTCATGACTCCGCTGCCGTGGAGGCCGTAGAAGAGCACGCTGCTGACGTGCACGAAGCGCGTCAGCTGTCGCGTGGCGCAAGCCGCGACGAGGTTTCGAGTTCCGTCTCGGATGACCGAGAGGAACTCCTCGCGACCTCCCCAATCGCCAATTCGAGCGGCGGCGTGCACCACGACGTCGACGCCCTCGAGCGCCGGGTCGATCGTCTCCGGACGGGTGACGTCCATGACCACGGGGAGAACCCGCTCGGGAAAGCCACCCGGATGGGTGGTGGCGTGGCGGCTCGCGGCGATGACCCGATGGCCACCGCGCGCCAGCCGAGCGACCACTGCCCTCCCCAAGCAACCGGTGGCCCCAGTGACGAGGATGGTCCGTGGCACGGCGCTCATGCGGGGGCGCACCATAGCACGCGCGGCATGGGAAGCGCGACGGCCGGCCGGCGTCTTCCCAGCGGGCGTTCAGTTCGGCAGGCGACCCACGAAGGCGAGCGCCAGCACCACCACCACGAACATGCCGAGGCTGCCGACGATGCCCAGCACGACTCGTCGCAGCGTGGCCCTACGTCTCGTCGAGTCGGGGGGAGCGCGCCGAACCGGTCCGCAATCGATCGCGACGGAGGGCGCCCGGCTGAGTTCGCGGCGGGCCGCCTCGCGGAAGGCCGCGTCGAACCGCGCGTCCTCGTCCTCCGGAGCAGGGTGCTGGTTGGATCGTGGCAAGGTTGTCCTCGGATCGGTCAGCGCGTAGACGATTCCGTCCACCATGTGGCTATTATGTAACGGCGGCTTGGCGAGGCCAGGCACGCGCGCCTCGTTCTCGAGCTTCGGCGCGCCACGGTCGTCCCGTGGCGGGGAAGCCTTCTCGCTCTCCTTACCAATGCCCCTCCCACCCGTCGTCGTCGAGCTGGGTGATACCCCGCTTACGCCAGAGCTCAGGCAGGCGCTGCTTCGGTCGTGCACGCGCTCGGTGGAAGGGAGCGATTGTGTGGAAGGCGCCGACTCGGCCGAGGCTCCAGCGCGCGCGGTGGCGATCGTGAGCGTGGCGGAGGACGGTACCGTGAAGATCCAGGTGGGGCTGCGCGATCCCGCCCGATGGAGGACGCGCCTGCTCCGTTTCGCCAAGGAGGATGACCCACTCGAGATCTGGACGGCGGTAGGCTTCGCCGCCGGCACCCTCGCTACCACCATGGAACGCGGCGAAGAGGAGGAGCCACCCGCTCCGCCTGAGGCAGCGGCCGCCGCTCCCTCTGCTGGGCCCGCCAAGGCCGCGCCGCCCGCGGCCGCGAGCGCGCCGGCCCCCAAGCGACCCCCGGTGCTCGAGGCACCGGGGTCACCGCCCCCCGAACCAGATCCGGCGTCGTTCCTCCCGCGGATGACCGTCGACCTGGCGGCGATGGCCGGAACGGGGATCGAGCGCGGGGCCGCGCGGATTGGGCCGCGCGGCATGGTGACGGCGTGGGTGGGGCGCTTCTGGTCGCTCGGGCTGCGCGGCGATGTAGCCTGGGTCGCGACCCCACCTCGGAACATGAGCTATCGAGTGGCGGGGATCGGGGTGGGCCCCGGCGCATCCTGGATCCTCGGCGACGTCCGCCTGACCTTGCGCACTGTCTTCGGCGTCGATCAGATCCAGGGGAAGCGGGTGGACTCCACCAGCACCCAGCGGGACGGGCGATGGATTGGCTCGGTTGGCCTGGGGGGCGAGGGCGAGTGGCCCTGCAACTCTCCGGTTCGGGCCATGCTCGGAGTCGACGCGGTTTGGCCCTTCGGGACCACGGACGTGGTCGTGCGTGAGGGCTACCGACCGGAACCCTCGCGAGTCCACGCCGGAGCGGCGTTCGGTATCCGCGTCGGCGCGGCCTGCCAGTCCCATTGAGGCACCGCGCCCCCCTTCCTCGGTTCCGGCTCGCCAGCTCAGGGTTCAGGGAGGAGGTGGCGGGTTCTGCTGGGCGCTCGGGAGCGCCAGCATCTCCGCCTCGTCACGAGCGAACCCCATATCGTATGCGGACAGGTAGCGACGCGCGGCCCGCGTGGCCTCCGTGGTCTTCCCGATTCGAGCGAGAGCACGGAACCGCTCCACCTCCGCCTCTTGTCTCAGCGGAGAGCTCGGGAACCGCGCGATCAGAGTGTCCAGCAGAGATACCGCTTGCGCGTCGTCCCCCGAGTTGCGGGCGTCGAGGGCGGCCCGATAGATGCGATTCTGCTCCGCCAGGGTGCTGGCGGCCATCGCCGCCTGGCGCGCCGCATGCGCGCGCCCGTTGGCCATGGCCGCCGATCCGCCGCCCATACCCTTGGTGGCCTCCGGCGAAGGTGCCGCTCCGCTGGTCGTCGCTCCATCCTCTGCAGGGAGCGCCTCTGGCGAATCTCCCATTCGGTCCGAGCGCCAGTGGTCGCCCGCTTCGAGCCACAGCTCGGACCCCTGACGAGGCATTACACGGACGCGGCCCCGCTCGACGACGACCTCGGTCACGGTCGTCGCTTCTTCGTCGAGGACACGAACCACGAACACGGTGCCCACCACCGAGACGTCCGCCTGCGGTGTCGTGACCACGAGACTTCGGTGGGGAGAGTCCGGCGGGATACTCACGGCGAGGCCCCCGTGCCGCAGGACGAAATGCTGCTCGCTGTGGAAGGCACGGGTCACGACCAGCTCGCTGTGCCGGTCGAGGGTCCCCTGGCCCGAGTTGGGGAGGCCGAGCTCCACCACCGCGCTGGGGCCAGCGCGTACGGTGTCGCCTGCCTCGAGCGTCAGCACCTCGCCCTCCAAGCCCAGTCGCTGGTTGCCGCGCCGTACTTCGGCCTCGGCGTCACCCCCGCGAACGAACACCTCGCCGCGGAGCGTGGGTGTCGAGGCGGCGGTCCTTCCCCTCCAGTCCAGCGCCGATGCGGCGCCCACTACCGCGATGGCGGTGCCGACGCCGATCAGCGCGGCCAACAGCGCCCCGGTCAGCCACGAGCGCCGACGGCGCGCGGCGGTCGCGGTCCGCATCGCCTCGCGGATCTGGTCGACCGTCGAGTCGCGCAGCCGCTCGCGACGTGCCTCGTCAACCGGCACCCCTTGGGCTCGCCAGCTATCGAGCGCCGCACGGACCGAGTCCCGGGTCATGGTCGGTCTCCCAGAGCGGATTTGGAGAGTCGTTCGTGGAGCTCTCGACGGCCACGCACCAGGCGCGACTGCGCGGCGGCGATCGATACCCCTGTCGTCAGGGCGATCTCCGCGAGGTCGTGCCCGAGGACATCGTGAAGGAACACGGTCTCGGCGCGATCCGGGCGCATCGCCGTGAGCTCACCCCGAACGCGGTCGATGGTGGCGCGAGCGACGACGTCTCGTTCGGGATCACCGGTCGCCATTCCAAGGTCCGATCGCACGTCGACGGTGCGATCGAAGACGCGTCGCTCCCGGCGGCGCGAGCGGAGCGCATTCAGCGCGACATGGCTGGTGACCGTGGACGCCCAGGTACGCAGACTGCACGCACGGGCGAACGAGCGCCGCGAGAGAGTGATCACGATCTGCTCGAACGCGGACTGGATCAGATCGTCATGATCGGACTCACGGCGACCGAACACGCGGTAGACGGTGTGGTCCACGACTGGGAACAGCCGGTCGTAGAGGAGGGTGGCCATCGACTGATCCCCGTCGCGGATGCCCGCCATCAGCACCTCATCCGAGGGACCTGGCTCGCCCCCCCCCTCCAGGGCTCGGAGGTGAGGGGCTTGTTTGCGGCTCGGCAGCGCTGGCACTGCCCCTATTGTACCCGATTGCTCACCGGTCGAGGCAGTGCCGTTCGGCGGCCCCCTTGGGCGCTTGGAGCGGCGGGCGTTTTTGTCCTCGGGTATCTCGACCTCTCGGTTTCGGGAACGAGCGTCCTCGTTCGGGCTCTGCTACGCTCTCATCCCCATGGCAAGTGGATGCTTCCGCCGCGCCATGTCGGCGACTGCCGTCGGGGCGGGGATCTATGTCGTGGTCGCATCGGCTACCGGTTGCGGGCACGAGACCCTGGACCTCGTCGGTCCCGAAGAGAATGGCGTGGGGGGAAGCGGGGGAACGGGCGGCCAGTGGGTCGGTTCGGGGGGCGCGGGGGCCGGCGATGGATCGTCCTCGCCCTCCGGCGGTTGGCGCGGCACGGAAACCGGAGGATGGAGCGGCGGGGGGACCGGCGGGTGGGGTACGGGTCCCTCGGGAGGCCAAACGAATTGGGACCCCTGCAACTACTGCATGCCCTCCCAGGTGTGTCTGACCGGCACCTGCCTGACCCGTTGCACGACCAGCGAGGACTGTAGCGAGGATGGCTATGGTCACCTCTGCAACCATACCGTGGGTGGATGCGTCGAGTGTCTGGGTGACGGCGATTGTGCGGGCAACTACCCGCCGCGCTTCTGTTCCGCATGGGGGAAATGCATCCAATGCGAACGGAACAGTGACTGCAACCTGCCTGAGCACGCCGGGCGCGCCTGCTTGCAGGGGTTCGGGATGTGTGTCGAGTGCACCTCGGACGAATGGTGCAATGGCTTCCCCGACGACCGCACCCATTGCGATATCGGCACTCGCTACAACAGCTTCATGTGCCGTGCCTGTACCAGGGACGAGCATTGCGCGGACCATCCCGACGCATCCTGGTGCGACGAGACGGAAGGCGTCTGCGTTGCCGCGTCGTCCGAGTAGGGAGTGTCCTCGACGGGCTTGGGCTCGGCTTGAACCTGGATTTCGCGCCGACGACGGATGACGTGCCGGAATGCGAAGCAGATTTCGAGCCTTGTCCGTGTTCGGCGCGCGCAGAGCCGGAGTGGAGCGAGTGCAGCCTGCGGCACGACTCCACGGAGGACCACGGCCCGAGCCCAGCGAGGGAGCGCCGGAGGCGCAGTGCACTAGCAGCGCTCATTCGAGCACGACGGGCGCGG
>JAFGBI010000346.1 GCA_016933275.1 Polyangiaceae bacterium
CAAAGACATGAGCGACACCGATGCTCCCCGCACTTCAGCCGACGACGTTCACGGCGGTCCGGAAGCTCGCCCTAGCGGCGACGGCCCCATTCGCTTCGCAGCGGTGATCCCCCGCGATGCTCCGGTGGGCGAGTGGCCCGTTCGGCTGCACTTCCGGTCCGAGGAGGACCTGGCCCGCCTCCTCAACCGCAGGACGGCGGTTCAGGTGGGGCCCGAGTCGGGACCGGCAGGGATCACGCCGGCGAGTAGCTCCTCGCATCTCACCGCGCGGCAGGTTGCCGACCAGCTGAACGTCACGGTCGAGACGGTGCGTGAGTGGATCAAGGCCGGCGAGTTGGTGGCTACGAGACTCGGCCCAACGGGTCGAGGTCGGATCTACACCGTGGCCCGTGATGATCTGGAGGCGTTCCTGCGCCAGCGCCGGGTGGGGGCACGGCCCGCTCCGAGCGTGGATGCAGAGGCCGAACAGATCCTCCAGACGTTGCGGAAGTAAGGGGCGCCATGGGCTTCCATTACCCTCGTCACAACACGCTCTGGATCGGCTTCAAGTCGCCCGACGGCAAGTGGGTCCGCCGGCGAACGAACTTCCGCGTCGGTGAGGAAGACAAGGCCGAGGCCCTGATCAAGAAGCTTGAAGAGAGAATCGGCGCCGGAAACATCGACGAGGAGGGGGTCATGACCGTGGAGCGATACGCCCGCCGGTGGCTCGCTGAGTTCCAGGCGATCAACCCAGAGTCCTCGGTGGCAAACGAGTCGATCCTGCGGCTTCACGTCCTCCCAGTGCTCGGGCCGGAGCGCCTCGATGCCGTCCGTCCTCGGCACATCGCTGCGTTGTTCCGCCAGCTCCGGGCAGGCAATCAGCTCGCTCCGAAAACGATCCGGAACATCTACAGCGTGGTACGGGGGATTTTCCGAGAGGCCGCGATCGCTGGGTTCACGGACACGAACCCGTGCATCCTGACCGAGCATCATCTCGGCCCGATCACCGACAAGCACCCCGAGTGGCGGAGCACGGCGGTCTTCACGCGGGAGGAACTGGTGCTGCTGACCACGTCTCCTCTGGTCGTACCGGATCGCCGGATGCTGTACGCCTTGGAGGGGATCGGTGCCTTGCGACACGGCGAGGCCGCGGGACTGCGGTGGCGCCACTATGACCGACTGATGGCTCCCCTCGCCCGCCTCACCATCGCGACGTCGTATGATCGGGGTCGCACCAAGACCAATCGAGAGCGCTGGATGCCCGTCCACCCCGTGCTACAGGCGAAGCTCGATGACTGGCGGAGCACGGGTTGGATCGAGATGATGGGTCGCGTTCCGGGCGTCGATGATCTCGTCATCCCCTGCCCCTCACGCCCCCGAATGCGCCTCGGCCAGATGCGTGACAAGAACTACTCCCGGAAGCGATTCCTCGAAGACCTCGCCGCCCTTGAACTGCGCCACCGTAGGGGCCATGACCTCCGGCGCACGATGATCTCGCTGGCCCGCTCCGATGGTGCGAGGAAGGACCTGCTGGAGGTCTGCACGCACACGCCCGGACGGGGTCAGACGGCGATCGACGTGTACACGACGTTCGAATGGCCGGCCCTTTGCGCCGAGGTGGCCAAGCTCCAGCTGCCGATGCCGGAGCGCTGAAACCTTGGCCAGAAGCGCCGTCCCCCCATTGGTCGGGCCCCGTGGCCGGTTCGGCTTGTTACAGCCATTGTTACAGGTGCTACGAATCCAGCAGAAATCCTGCTGGATTCGTAGTGGAGGCGCCGGGAATCGAACCCGGGTCCGCAAGGCGTCCAATCAACCTTCGTTCACGTGCGTAGTCGTCGTGACCCCGACGACGGGGTTCGTGGGTTCGGCCACGACCTATCCCCCACTGATCTCGAGCAGACTATCGGAGGCACCCTCGTCCGCTCCAGCCCTCGTGGTTGATGATCCTTCGATACCAGGACGATCTCTCGTCGGACCAGCTCATGGTTTCTTAGGCCGCGAGCGCGATTGCGTTATCGTTCGCAACTATTTGACGGCCCGCTTTTTGAGGTGGGGCAGGCGCCACCGCACGCAAGCAGATCTTCAGTCCCCACGTCGAAACCGATCGCCCCCGATTGGGTGATGGGCACACCACACAGGCGCGATACGTAGGGTAGCGGCGAACCGCGGGCCGTCAAGGCCCGGTGCCGAGGAGCCCTCAGCAGCCGGTCTCGTCCGAATCGTCGCCGCAGTCGTCCCACCCGTCGCACCGGTAGTCCGCGGGAATGGTCCTCCCGTTCGCGCAGGTGAAGGCGTCCCCCGCCGTGATCGCACAGTCCTCGAGCGCTTGGTCCACGCTCGGGGCCACCTCGCAGGCATCGAGGTGTGCCGCGAAGGCGTCCACGCATCTCTGGATCACGTCGAAGTCGCAGTCGGCGGCCCGGACGCAGCTCGTATAGGTGTCCGCCTCCTCCACCATGCAACGGAGCGTGGGTTGGGCAGCGGACACCGAGAGCGCCTGGCTCTCGCACGGGTCGAACGCGATCGGCTCGGACAGCACGTCAGCGCGGCAATCGTCCTCGAGGCCGGGCCCAGCGCAGGCGCAGGGCTCGAGCGCTGCCGAGATCAGCGCGTCGAGCGCATCCGCCACCGTCACCCAGTCGCTGGAGCCGCCGCCAGTGCCGCTGCCGCCAGTACTGGAGCCGCCGCCAGTGCCGGCACCGGAGCCGCCGATCCCAATGCTCGAGCCGCCAATCCCCGCTCGCAGGTCACCCGTGCCGGCTCCCCCAACCTCGCCAGCGCTCGCTCCCCCGGTAGCGTCCCCTGAGCGGTCCCTCCCGGGCTCGAAGGCCCCACAGCCGACCAACGCCGACGCCGTCCACAGACCCGCGCTCGCCACCACCGCTCCCCAAGATCCCACGCGTCCGAACCCCATGTCGTGCCTCCTGTCCCCGGGATCGCTACCAATGGTAGATCCTACCTCAATGCTCGCCTATTCGGTATCGCTGCCGTGTGACCTCCGCGGCAAAATCGGTGAGACGGGGCTCATCGCTCTGGTCCAGGGCCCCGCACCGGATTCCCCGGATCGAGCCAGGTTCGTCGAGGCGCGAGCGACAGCGAGCCGGCTCTGTCTCGGTTGCCGCGCCAATGTCCAACGCCGGGAGTTTGGATGTGTGGGACTCGTGCCAACCCCGATCCCCAGGCTGGCCGAGGAGTGGCTCCTCGACCGATTGCCGCACAACCTGAGCACCACCGCGGGCGCGATCATATGTAGCGCGATGGCAGATTTCGGGTGGGATGGACGTCACGCCGCTCGCCTTCGAGCCGACCCTTCGCGGACCTTCGAGCTCGCGACGCCCCTGGTCCGCGACGACGGCTCCCCGCTGGCGCTCCGCCTCACGTCGGACCAGGCCTTCGACATGGCCCTCGGAGCGGCCCACGTTCGACGAGCGCACACGCTCCTGGTGTCACTCGCCTTCGGTGTCATACCGCATAACACCCCTCCCGACAGACTCGGCCTCCTGTTTCGCGAGCGTTCGGACCTTTGGACATACCTCGAGAGGACCAAGCTCCCCACAGCGTCCGAAGATGCCGTGGTGGGCCCCCTGGGTGACGTCGTTCGAGCCGTGGCGATGGCAGCGGCGCTCGAGGTCGAGCTGCTCGTGAAGTAGAGCGACCATTCTCGACCGAATCGCCGTCCACACCCATCCCTCCAGCGACACGGCGCGCGCTATCCCCGTCAGCGCACGATCTGCTTCAACGCGGGAAGTAGATCGTGGCCCGTTTCTCGCCCTTCTTCTTGATCCGCCGGGAGGCGAGGAGTTTGCGGGTAGGCAGCGTGAGGGATCGACTCGGGACGGACATCACCTCGGCGAGCTGCTCGATCCGCAGTCCAGGCTGCGCCGCGATCGCTGCCGCGAGCCCCTCGCAGAGCGCGTCGAGCTCTCCCGGAGTGCGCTTGGCACCGGGCGAACGGGGCGCGACCGCGCGTTTGGCCGCCCGTGTTTCCCCGTCGAACATGGCCGAAACGGCCTCAATCGTCGCCTGACGAACCAGCGCGTCGAGATCGGCGGCAAAGGATTCGACGGCCTTCCGGAGCCTGCTTTCTACGTCCATGGGGTCGGACAATGCTGTGGATCCACGGTGGAGTCAATGTTTCGAAGCAAGACTCGGGTCGTTTTGTGCGACACGCACCCCGCAAAGATATCGGAGGTATGCCAGTTTTGCCTTCAATTACGGGGGGTCAGGGCGGAAGCCGCGACGCAATGGACTCCAATGGTTCCCTGGATCCGCGCCCTGGCGCAGCACCCCAGAGGATCGCCATCGGGCGGCATTTTTCGCGTGTGACAGCGCTCTGGCGGGGTGGAGCGAGCGATGCGGGGACCAATGGCAACCAGCATCCAATCGTAGTGGGCCAGTGCCAGCGAACCAATGGCAGCGGGCCAATGCCGGCGGTTCAGATCGGCCAGCGGCGAATGGGTCCCGGCTAATGGCTTGGGGTCTCGACAGTGCTGCCGGTCGCCGGCGGGAGACTGGCGGCTCCGGAGCCGTACTGGCGCCCCGCGTCTTTGGCCACCAGCGTCATCCCGAAAAGGATCGCGGCCACCCCGACCCACTGGATCGTGGTGAGCCGTTCGCTCATCAGCGCTCCCGCCACGATCACAATGATCGCGAAGCCACCGACAACCATGATCGGGTACGCCACACTGATCGCGAGCTTCTGCAAGGCGAAGGAGTAAAAGACGATATTTGACGCGAAGCAGACGAGCCCCACCAGCAGGATCCAGTGGCGAAATAGCAGGCGGAGCGCGCCCCCCAAGCCGCCGTCGAGCAACCCCGCCCCGCCCAGCTCGAGGTCGATCGCTCGCATTCCGAAGCGGATCATCAGGTTCGCAGCAGCATTCAGGAGCAATGCGATGACGAGTGCGATAGCGTGCTTCAGCATCGGGGACGGCGGAAGATAGCCCCACCGATGGAGGTCCGCATGTGGTTTTCTGTCGGGCTGGGCGTCACCCCGGCAGAAACGCCCGGGGCTCCGCCCTGGACCCCAGAAAATCGGCCGCTAGACCTTCCGTTTCCCGACGGCCGGCGGTAAGAGCCGCGGTCATGCAGAGCGTGGACATCGTCGTCATTGGCGGCGGGATCGTGGGGCTTGCCACGGCGTACCAACTCGGCAAGCGCGAGCCCGCGCTCCGAGTGGGGGTCGTGGAGAAAGAGGCCGCCGTGGCCCAACACCAGAGCGGCCGCAACTCGGGCGTGCTCCACAGTGGCATCTACTACAAGCCAGGTTCGCTCAAGGCGGAGAACTGCCGCGAAGGCCGAAGGGCCATGATCGACTTTTGCGCGGCCGAAGGGCTGCCGCACTCGATCTGTGGCAAGGTGATCGTCGCCACCCGGGACAGCGAAGTCATCGCGCTCGAGCACCTGTACGATCGGGCGCTGGCGAACGGCGTCGACGCGCGCGTGATCGACGCCGTCGAGCTCGCGGACCTCGAGCCGCACGCAGCCGGGCTCCGGGCCATCCACCTTCCGGAGGCGGGCGTGGCCGATTTCCGTGCCGTGTGTGAGCGTCTGGTCGAGCGGATCCGAGAGCAGGGCAGCCTGGTCGTGACCCGCGCCGAGGTGCTCGGCATCACCTCGCGACGCGACCGCATGGTCGTCCACACCCGGCAGGGGGACTTCGAGGGGCGCGACGTCGCAAACTGCGCCGGGCTCTACTCGGACCGCGTGGCCGCAATGACTGGGGAACGCCCGGAGGCGCGGATCGTGCCCTTCCGCGGGGAGTATTTCGCCCTCCGGGAGAGCGCCAGCCACCTTGTTCGCCACCTCATCTATCCGGTCCCGGATCCCCGCTTCCCGTTTCTCGGCGTGCACTTCACGCGCCTGGTCGACGGCAAAGTGGAATGCGGGCCAAACGCGGTGGCGGCGCTGGGCCGGGAGGCCTACGGGAAGGTCGAGGTCACGCCGCGCGACCTCTTCGAATCGATCACCTACCGGGGATTCCTGCGCTTTGCGGCGCGGCACGCGCGCGTCGGAGCGGGCGAGGTCTGGCGTTCGATGAACAAGGGGGCCTTCGTCAGCGCCCTGCAGCGGCTAGTCCCACAGGTCGGGTCCCAGGATCTCATCCCAGCCCGAGCCGGGATCCGGGCGCAGGCGATGCTGCCCGACGGAACGTTGGTGGATGATTTTCTCATCAGTGAGACGCGCCTCGCCATGCACGTCCTCAACGCGCCGTCGCCCGCCGCGACCTCGGCGTTCAACATCGGCCGGACCCTTGCCGAGCGCATCGAAGAACGTCTGGCGGATTGCTAGCGCAGCACTCAGGTGGATTGCCGCGTCAAATCAACAACCTGGAGCACCTAACCGGCAGCAGGACTCGCCCGAGGCGCCGTTGGAGACGCACCCGCGCTGGGCACAGGCACGCAGCCATCAACCTGGCTGCCGCGCTGGCTCCGGTCGAGCCGCCGACGGCAACGGAGCAACCGCCATCAACAGCGCGCCCGCTCCAGCAGGAGCCGATGGCGCCGTTCCACCGCGAAACGGACCTCCGCCGCCCAAGCTCGACCGCCGAGCCTCTCGCCAGCAGGAGCCGTGATCCAGTCGACGGCGCTCGCTAGATCACCGAATATCCGCTGCCGCGCCCCCCGATTGGCGAGCGTGTGGGCCGCGGTGGCGACGCTGGCCACGATGGAGGCGATGAAGCCGTAGCCCTCGTGCACGACCGCGACCCTCGACACGCTCCCGTGGGTGTCACGGATGAGGTCCGCCAGAGCCACCCGCGCTTCGGGGCTCGGCGCCGTCGCTCCTGGCAGCGAGACCGACAGGACGGTGGCGCATCCCTCCGGCTGCCGCCGGACCACCTGAGAGACAATCCCCGCCAACCGGCGAAACACCCTAGGATCCATCTTCCCCGTCCAGAAGAGGACGATGAGTGGCCCGCTCACCCCGAGCCAATGGTCGTCATCGCACTCGATCTCTTCGAGCCCCACCATGCTACCTTCGCCGAGCCTGGAGCAGCAATCAGGTTGATTGCCGCGTCAAGTCAACCACCTAGGACACCGAACCTTTAGCAGATCTCGCCAGGCGCGCCTTCGGAAACGTACCCTCGCTCCTCGCACCCCGAAAAGGGCGGCGGAGGTCGCCGGCCATCGCGCGGCGCCGAGCCGATCCCACCCGCGCGCGCCGACGGCCACCGACCTCGGTCGAACGGAAGGGGCGGCGCGGCGGCTCGCTCCAGCGAGCCCGAATCACGCGAGTGGACTAATACCAGCGAAGGAGCGCCTCCGCCTGTCGGTCCGCGAGCGCCATCGCCGGGTGCATCGGGTTCGAGCCGCTCGAGGTCGGGAAGAGGCTCGTGTCGCACACGAAGAGGTTCTCGCAGTCCCAGACCTTGCCCCAGCTGTCGGTGGCGCTCCTCTCTCGGTCCCCACCCATCGGCATGGTGCCGTAGCAATGGTTCGAGGCGATGTTGAGATCCGCAACGGTGCAGGGCATGTCGCGCACGCGCCGGTGGAGATCCTGGACCGAGCGCAGCACCGGCGACTTGCCACCGAATCGCATGAGTGCTTCCTTCGCGCCACCGGCGAACAGGATCTCGCCCATAGACACCATCAGCTGCTGAAGACGCCGCACGTCCCCTTCGCCAATGTCGTAGCTCGCGTCCACGTAACCGCCCGGAAGCGCGCGCACGCGGCCGACGGAGTCCTCGCCGCCGACCCAACCGGCGATCACGGCCATGTTGCGGAACCTCGCCAGGTAGTCGGTGAACTCGGCGCCAAGCGAGGGGAACCTGAGCGCGAAGATGCCAGTCGTGGCCCAGAGATCCTCGATCTTGGTCCCCTGCTCCATGAACTCGAGGCAGTGGTAACCCTGAGTCGCCCCCTCCCACGGCACGATCTCCTCGTCGTAGACGCCGACCGCGTGCCCGGAGGGGTGCATGCGGAGGTTGGAGCCAATGACAGAACGACTCAGCCCACCACGCTGGCAGAGCACCGGCGTCGAAAAGACGCCCGCCGCGAGCACGGTGCACTTGGCGAGGATTTTGGCAGAGTGGGAGCGCTTGCCCGTCTCCGGATCCACGACGAAGCCCTCGATCCCGAGCACGCGGCCGTCGCGCAGGATGATCCGATCCGCCTGGAGCCCGGTGAACACCCTCCCTCCCGCGCGCAGGATCTCGGGCACGCCCCGCCTATCCACAGAGTTCTTGCCGCCCACGCGGCAGCCGGTCACACACTCGGCCGTGCCCGTGCACCTGGGCGTGAGGCGAGGCAGCGGCTCCACCTTCCACCCGAGCGCCCGGCAGCCGTCGCGGATGACGAGGTTCCTCCGCCTCATGATCCGCTCGTCGGTGGGGGCGATCCCGAGGAACGATTCGATCCGCTCGTAGTGGGGGAGGAGCGCCTCGTTGGTGATCCCCTCCACGCCAGCGTTCTCCGCCCAGGCCGCGAGCGCCCAGTCGCTCGCGCGCATGCAGATGGCGCTGTTGAACACGCTCCCGCCGCCGAGCGCCTTGACCCTCAGGCTCGAGGTGAAGTTATTGCCGCGCGAGGGCTTGACCGCAGAATCCCAGAAGTAGCGCGCGCTGGTGTTCATCAGGTCGTAGCCGAAGTCGCTCTCGGTGAGCCGCCGACCCGCCTCGAGCAGGATCACGTCCCGTCCGGCCTCGGCGAGCCGCCGCGCCGCCATCACGCCGGCGGGCCCCCCCCCTACCACGAGGAAGTCGCACTTCTCGACCATCGGCCCGTGGTAGTCGCCGTGCTCGTAGAAGTTGTCGAGCTCGAAGGCCTCGAGATCGATCTCGGTCGCGGCGGCGCCGTTGCCAGGCGGCGCCGTGGGGAGCACGCGGACAGCGCCGTTGCCGGGCTTCGGGAGGACGACCCGCGCCGAGCCCTCGGCCTCGGCGCGCTTGGCTGCCCTGACCGGGACCAACCGCTGAACCGCTTCACCCACGAAGTGCTTCGCCGCCGCCGACCCAATCCCGATCGCGGGACCGGTCCCCGTGTAGTAGCGCCCCAGGGTCTCGTCGAGCGCCTGGAGGAAGAAGTAGATGTCGGAGTCGCTGGTGCAGATGGGGGGCAGAAACTTGATCGCGTTGAGCCCGGGACCCGGGATCTGCAGCATGATCCGATAGTCGCGGTAGATGTCGATGTGGAGGGCCGCCGCGAAGGCCGAGGGATCAGAGGCATCGAGCAGCGTCTGCTCCGTGCGGAGCTTCGGGAGCTCGGAGGTGCGGAAATAGATCGCGCGGAGGAGCCCCTTGCCCGTGATCCGCTCGATGCAGTCGTACCGACTGGCGAGCTCGTTCACCCCGTCCTCGATGAGCTTGCCCTTGCGCTCGGCCTCCTCGGGCGCGTTCATCTCCTCGAGGGAGTCCAGGGTGGCCAGGCCCGCGGCCATGGCGAGGTTGTTCTCGGCGAAGGTCGAGAAGTAGAAGGCACCGGCCTGGAACCGGTCGTAGACCCGCTGGTAGACGTCATCCTGCACCAAGGTGGCGCCGATGGGGACGAGACCGCCGGAGAGCGTCTTCGACACCATCATCATGTCGGGGCGGACACCCTGGCCCACGCTGTCGAACCACTTGCCGGTCCGACCGAGCCCGGTCTGCACCTCGTCGGCGAGCAGGAGCGTCCCGTGCTGGCGGCAGAGCGCCTCGGCCTCCTTCAAGTAGATGGGGTCCATGACCTCGCCGGTCATCCCCTGCACGGTCTCGAAGATGAAGGCGGCGACGTCGCCGTATTTCAGCTCGCGGCGGAGCTGTGCAAGATCGTTGATGCGGATCGGGGTTGTCGTCGGCATCAGGGGCTCCATGCCCTCGCGCAGCGGCGGGAAGCCGCAGCAGGAGATGGAGGCGTAGGTGCGACCGTGGAAGGCACCCTCGAGGTAGAGGAAGCGGCGACGGCGGGTGCAGTAGCGGGCGAAGCGCAGCGCGAGGTCGGTCGTCTCGGTGCCGGTGTTGCTGAACAACACCTTGCCAAAATGCCCGCCCGCGAGCTCGATGAGGCGCTTGGCGAGGAGTCCGCCGAGGAGCGAGGGGTTGAGGATGGTGAGGTTCGGCAGGTCGAGCTCCGCCACCTTGGCCACCGCAGCCTTCACGGCCGGGTTGTTCCGACCCAGGAAGCTTACCCCACCACTCGAGAGGAAGTCGAGGTACCGGTTGCCCTTGGCGTCCCACAGGTACTGGCCCTCGCCGCGATGGAAAAAGGCCTCCATCCCGGCGATCGCGAACATCTTCGTGAGCTTGGGATGGACGTACTTCTTGTTCAGGCGCGAGGCCTCGTTGAGCTGCTCCTCGATGAGGGCTTCGATGTCGATCATAGCGCGATGTCCTGGGAGTAGCCGAAGGCCTCGAAGCAGTGGCGCCAGTCCCGCCACACCGCCTCGCGTTGCGCGTCGGTGATCCTGAGCTTGTTGGTCTTGTATCCCTTGAGCCCGTCGAGATAGCGACGGAGCACAGGCTGCGAGCGGTGCCAGCCGGGGAGCCCGAACTGCTCGAAGATCCGCGCGACGTGCGCCTCCTCGTTCCCGACGAGGTCCGTGTACGCGAGCTCGACCAGGTTCCCCTCGGGGATGAGCCTCCGGTCCTCCAGGTAGCGATCGAAGATGTGCGCGCCCATCATCAGGGTCTCGCGCTCGCGGAGCTCTTCCCAGTCGCCGTCCGGAACCTGGAAGAAGTTCTCCCAGTCCGTGTGGCTGCGCATGTGGAGCGTGCTCGAGAAGACCTGATAGGGGTTCCGGTGGATGAAGACGAATCTGGCGTCCGGGAACATCTCGAGGAGCAGCCGAATGCGCGCCGTGTGCGGGCAAGACTTGATCACCACGCGCTTGCCCCCGGTGGCGAGCATGATCTTCTTGATGAAGTAGCGGAGGCCTTCCTTCCACCGCTCGCGCTCTTCGCTCGATGCCCCGAGGAAATCGATGTACCGCTCGTAGACGTTGCGGTGCTCGAGAAACATGAAGGATAGATAGGGAGAGAGGCCGGTGAGCTTGGCCAGGGCAATCTCGTCCTCCGCCGCCTCGTCCCAGCCCTGCTTCACCGCGTCGTAGGTGCGCGTCTCGTCGAACAGGCCGGCGGTGAGGCGCGGGAGCACGTTCCGCGTCGACAGGAACGAGGTGGGGAAGATCGCCTGGTACACCGTGGGATAGGTGTGGTCCGGGAGCCTCCCGAAGAGGTTGTGTACGTGGGTCGTGCCGCTGCGCCAATGCCCGAGCACGAAGAGCGGAGTCGGCTCGATCTCCTGGGCGGCCAGCTTGCGCCCAAAGCGCGCGTCCTCGAGGCGGCCGAGCGCCGCCGCGCCCACGCTCCACGCCGTGATCCACGCCGCCCGGTGCAGGTACTCGGGAGCGACGGCGAAGCCGTTCATCCGCAGCAGCTTGAGCCAATCCCCCAGCTCGATGCCCGTGATGAGCTGGTCTGTGGACCACCGCTTCTTGATCTCGACCTGGGTCTTCATGGCGCCTCCACCGCGGCCACGGGCGCGGGCACCGCGTCCCCCGTCGGGTGGACCCCGATGGCCCGGAGCACAGCCGGCGACTCGGCATAGGCGACGACGAAGACCAGGCGGAGACCGTCGTAGCTCGTCCGCTGGTGCCCGTGCGCGGACTCGCAGCGGCGCACGTACTCCTGCTGTTGCTCGTAGGTCGCGTCGATGAAGCGCTTGGTGGGCGAGCGCATCACGACCGCGAAGCCGACGTCGAAGGCGACCAGCAGCGCCCGCATCTGTGCCTGCGCGTCCATCGGCAGCGAGCCGAGGTAGGCCGCGACCCGATCGACCACCCCGGCCTCGTCGGGGTCGGGCAGCGATCCGTTGGGGGTGAAGAGCACGTCGGCCAGGGCGCGCGAAATCCGGGATTCGTACTGAGTGAGCGCCATCGGTGCCTCGTAGAGCCAGAACTCGGGGAAAAACCCGCAAGAGAGCAGGTTGTTAAACCAGTTGGCGAGGGGTATACCCCGGCTCGCGGCCAAAGCAAGAGGCCAGGCAGACTCGGCCGTTCGCATTCCCAGAGCGAGCCAGCAACCGCTCAGTCGTGATGTGAACTCCCTTTCGCACCCCGGCGACCGCGCGCCCGTGGCCTCGGCGCGCTACACCACCGGCGCCACGGTCCCGCCATGCCGACCCAGGAGTACCGCGAAATCCCCTTCAACTACACGTCGGCGAGCGACGAGCAGATCGTGTCGTTCCTGTTCGGTGCGGAGACCTGGTCGGTGCTCGAACGGCTGCGTGCACGCCGCGTCACGGGTCGCTCGGCGCGGCTCCTGCTGCGCTTCATGGGCGACATGTTCGTCCTCGCGCGGAACCCGTTCATCCACCAGCAGCTGCTAGATTCGGCCCGTCGCCGGCGCGAGCTCGTCACGCTGGTGCGCCACGACCTCGACCTGGTCGCCCAGAACGGCCGGGACCAGCCCCTGGTGCGCCGCCTCATCGACCGTTGCCGCCAGCATCTCGACGGCGTGCTCCACGAACTCGTCGCCGCCAAGCGGCTGCGGCTGCGGCTGCGGCACGCCCTCGGCGCCACGATCGGCGAGGCGAACGTCAGCTTCGATCCCTTCGCGCTGGTGAGCCACGCCACCGACGCCACGGACTGGCGCCTGTGCCTGCCGCTCGCCGTCGCTCGCCCCGAGCGCGAGGCCGACGTCGCGCCGCTCCTCGCCGCCATCGCGCGCCTCGGCCTGCACGCAATCCCGCGCGGCGCGGGCACCGGGCTCACCGGGGGGGCGGTGCCGCTCACGCCCGACTGCGTGATGGTGAACACGGAGCGCCTCGATCGGATCCGCTCGGTGACCGAGCGGAGCTTCGAGCTCGAGGGTGGCCGCCACGCCACCGCACACGTCATGGAGCTCGAGGCCGGCGTCATCACCGAGACAGCAATGACCGAGGCGCACCTTCAGGGGCTGGTCTTCGCCACCGATCCGACGAGCGCTTGGGCCTGCACGGTGGGCGGCAACCTGGCCGAGAACGCCGGCGGCAAATCCGCCGTGCTGTGGGGCACGGCGATCGACAACGTCCTCTCCTTCCGACTCGCCCTGCCGACCGGCGCCACCTGCCGCGTGGAACGCGTCGGGCATCCACTGCGAAAGATCCAACCGGACGATGTGGTGGGCTTCCGGGTCACCACGAGCGACGGCTCGCTGGACGGCACGATCCAGCTCCGCGGCGACGAGATCCGGAAGCCAAACCTCTGGAAGGACATCACGAACAAGGCGCTCAAGGGTGTTCCCGGCCTGCAGAAGGAGGGAACCGACGGCGTCATCACCTCGGCAGAGTTCGTCCTCTACCGCGCCTACCCGGAGGCGCTCACCGCGTGCCTCGAGTTCTTCGGGGAGAGCATGGACGAGGCCGCTCGAGTCATCCTGGAGATCGCCGAGCAATTCCCGAACCGGGGGGAGGAGGCACTGCAGGCCCTCGAGCATTTCGACGAGGAGTACGTCCGTGCCATCGACTACCGGACGAAGGCCGCCAAGGATGAGCGGCCGAAGGCGGTACTCCTGATCGACATGGTGGCCCACACGCCCGAGCAGCTCGCTCGCGGCCGGGAGCGGCTCGCCCGGCTGCTAGCGCCCTACCCAAAGACCCACGTCTTCTTCGCGCGAGATGCGGCCGAGGCGACGCGGTTCTGGGCGGACCGCAAGAAGCTCGGCGCGATCGCCAAGCGCACCAACGCCTTCAAGCTCAACGAGGACATCGTCCTCCCGCTGACGGCGCTGGCCGAATTCGCACGGTACATCGACGACTACAACGTCGCGGAGGAGCGCCACAACCAGCTCGCCTGCGTGGCGCAGGCACGCGAGGCCGTCAACGCCGCCGCGCCGACGGATGGCGAATGGCTCGCCCAGAAGCTCCCGGCCGCGATGGCGCGCTGCGATCGCACGGAGGCCGAGCTCGAGGGCGCGACCACCGATGAGCTCCGCCGGCAGCGGCAGCTGAAGCGGATGCGCCGCGAGCTCGCCACCCTCTTCGCCGGCTACGACGTGGTGCTCGCCACCATCGACCGCGAAATCACCGAGGAGCGAGGACGCCTCATCGTGATCGCGACCCACATGCACGCCGGCGACGGCAACGTGCACGTGAACATCCCGGTCTTCTCCAATGACCGCGAGATGATGCGGCGCGCGACCCGCACCGCAGACGTGATCATGGAGCATGCCGTCGCGCTCGGCGGCGTGGTGAGCGGCGAGCACGGCATCGGGATCACGAAGCTCAAGCACCTCGATCCGGCGGCGGTGGCGGAGCTCGATGCCTACCGGAGCCGGGTCGATCCCGGCGGGGTGATGAACCCGAAGAAGCTCGCGGATCGGTCCGTGCTAGACCAGGTCTTCACCCCGAGCTTCAACCTCCTCGAGCTCGAGGCCAAGATCCTCCAATACGACCAGCTCCACACCCTGGCCGACCGGATCAGCCGCTGCGTCCGCTGCGGCAAGTGCAAGCCGAACTGCTGCGTCTACTTCCCGGGCGCGAGCCTCTTTTACCACCCGCGCAACAAGAACCTCGCCATTGGCTCGCTGATCGAGGCCTTGCTCTACGAGGCGCAGCGGTTCCGAACCACTGACTTCAAGTCCCTGGCGTACCTCGAGGACGTCGCCGACCACTGCACCATCTGCCACAAATGCCTCGAGCCCTGTCCCGTGAAGATCGACACGGGCGAGGTGTCGATCCTCGAGCGGGAGATCCTGGTCGGACGGGGCACGAAGAAGACCGCGCTCCCGACGCGACTAACGCTCGCCTACCTCAACAGCACGAACCGCACCTTCAATGCCCTCTTCCGCCTCCTGGTGCTGCGGATGGGGAGCGCGGCGCAACGGCTCGGTGCACGCGTGGTCCGCCTGCTCGGGCTGCCAGAGGCCGTCGCCGCGCAATGGCCGCTCGCGCTCCTGCGCTCCCCGATCCCCGCGCCCGCCCCCCGGGCCCTGCACCGGGCGCTGCCCGTCTACCAGCCGAGCCAGGCGCTGGTGTTCGAGCCGGAAGGGGGCGCCGAGCGCACGGTCTTCTACTTCCCCGGCTGCGGGTCGGAGCGACTCTACAGTGACGTCGGCAAGGCATCCCTGTTCCTCCTGCTCGCCACCCGATGCCGGGTCGTGATGCCGCCGCGTTCGCTGTGTTGCGGGTTCCCGAGCGGGGCGAACGCGAAGACGCGGGCCCACGATCGCAAGGTGTTGTCCGACACCATCGTGTTCAGCCAGCTCCGCGGGATGCTGAGCCACCTCACCTTCGACGCGCTGGTCGTCAGCTGCGGCACCTGCCGCGAGGCCCTCCACATGATGGGCGCCCACGAGATCTTCGATTGTCCGCTGGTCGACGTGAGCGAGCTCGCGCTCGCGCATGGGGCGCGCCCGCCCGAAGGAGGACCGTTCCTCTACCACCGCCCCTGCCACGACTCGCTCGACGGCCGCGCGCCGACGCTCCTCGGCCAGGGCGGCGCCGCGGTCGAGTCGGTGCCGCATTGCTGCTCCGAGGCGGGGACGCTAGCCCTGAGCCGCCCGGACCTCACCCACAAGATGCTGACGCGGAAGGAGCTGGCACTCGCCACGGTCGCGGACGCGACCCGGCCCGCTCCCCTTCTTACCAACTGCCCGTCCTGCCTCCAGGGTCTCGGGCGCATCGTGCACACCGGCATCGCCCCCGAGCACCTCGCGGTGCTGCTGGCGCGGAGCACCGGGGGCGACGACTGGCCGAAGGCGCTCGCCGCCGCGACCGAACGGGCCGAGGTCGTAAACTTTTAGGTCATCGATCGGCGCAGCCATCAACCCGATCGCTGGCCTGGAGCAGCAATCAGGTTGCCAACGGCAACGGCGCCGGTGGGGAAGTACCCATGCCCAGCGCAAGCGGAGTCGAGATCGGCTCCGACTGGACTCTCTCCGAACGGCAGCGGTGACTCGTCGTCACTCCCGTCGCTGGCGCAGGATCGTTCCGTGGGAGCCGAGCGCCCAGAGGTCCCGGTCGTTGCCCCAGATGGCGTTCAGGTCGCTGTTCGAGCCCGTGGAAGAGGGAGTCCATTCGGTGCCGTCCCAGTGGATGAGGGGTTCCGAGATTTGGAGCACGGCCCAGACGTCGTCATCGTTGCCGGCCCATCCCCCGACGTGCCCAAAGGTCCCGCTGAGGTTGCCCTCCGAGGACTCGCTATGCCAGCGCTGCAGGATGTTGGCGCCATAGCGGCCGCCGCCCACCGATCCACTCACCCAGATATCACCGCCAGGCGACCCAAAGGCGCGGTGGTACCAGGCGCTCACCTCCTCGCCGGACCAACTGTTACCATCCCAGTGCAGCGCCGTATGTCCACCGACGGCGAGCACGTTGTTGGCGCTGCTGCCCCAGATCCCCGAGAGGCTGTCGTGGTCCCCCGTGGGCCAAACGCTCCAGTGCTCCCCGTCGAAATGCAGGACGTGACCGCTCTCGTCGACCGCCCACACGTCATCGTGGACGCTCCCCCACATGGCAGGGATGGTGGCGCTGGTGCCGCTGGGTTCATGGGTCCACTCATCACCGTCGTAGTGAACGATCGCACCCCCATAGCCGGCGCCCCAGACGTCATTCGAGTCGCTCCCCCAGAGCGTCAGCAGATCCGCTCCGGCGGGCTTGAGCGCCGGAGCCCAGCTCGAGCCGTCCCAGTGGACGAGATCGCGACCCGCAGCCCAGATATCGGTCGGACTGCTGCCCCAGAGCGCGAAGAGCTCGCCGTCCGTGGCGGAGGGCGGACGCGAGATGCCGTAGCCATCCCAGTGGCGCGCGGTGCTGGCGGCACCGACCACCCACACGTCATCGGCCGCACCGCCCCAGATCGAATACAGGTCGGCTTGGCCGGCACCGGGGACGAGCGACCAGTTCGCGCCACCCCAGTGCAGCACCGTGCCGTCTTGCCCGACCGCCCAGGCGTCGTTCGCCGAGCTCCTCCAGACGGCCCGGAGATCGGCGTGCGTCGGCAGCCTGCTCGAGGTGACGATTCCCCACGAGGTTCCGGTCCACTCGAGCATCGTCGCCGCGGCGCCCACCACCCAACCGCCTCCCCAGACATCGAAAAACTCGGTGGTGCCGCCGTAGGTGGAAGCCCACTCCGTGCCATCGAAGTGAAGGATGGTGCCTTCCGCCCCGACCGCCCAGGCAGCGTCGGGCGATTCGACCCACACGGCGTTCAGGTCATGGTCCACCGGGGCCAGGTGCTCGCGCCACGCGAGCCCGTCCCAGTGCAGGAGCGCACCGTTGGCCCCCACCGTCCACACGTCGTGCTCGCCGCTGCCGTGGACGTCTCGGAGATCCCCCACGGTCAACTCGGTCGTCGACCACCGAGACCATACGGAGCCATCGTAGTGCACGATCCCTCCGGACCCGACGCCCCACACATCGTCGGATTTCGCGCCCCACAGGGCCCGGAGCTCGCGCGGGGGGCCCCATGAGTCATCCGGCCAGCTCGCGAACCACTCGTCGGTGGACCAGCGACTGCCGTTCCAGTGAAACAGCACGCTGGCGGGCCACCCATCGTCGCTCTCGACCACGCCGACCGCGAGCAACCACACATCGTCGCTCGCCGCGCCCCACACCGAAGCGAAGGTCAGGTTCGCCCCGCACCAGCCATCTTCGCTGCAGTAGCGCGGGTAGGGGTCCCAGGCGACCCCCTCGGCATCGATCTCGACCCCAGCGTCGGGAGCGCCGGCATCGGGCAGGGAGGCGTCCCCGGGTGCCGCGCCGGCCGTGCCGGCATCGGTGGGCGCCGCGTCGGCAGCCGCGTCTTCGAGCCCCGCTTCCGCGGCGACCGGGGCATCGGGCGGTACTCCGGCGTCGGAGCAGTCGCAGGCGCCGTCGGTGAGCGTGCGCCCACCGCAGCCGCCGAGAGCCAACGCCAGAAGAATCCCCGACGGCTTGGACATCGATCGCCACCTCCCTCGCGGCGGGGAACCGATGCCGCAACCTCACTCCCCTCACCGGCGTCTCGCACCGGTGAGGTTACGCCCGGGTCCCGCTCGGTCAAGCGCGTTCGCAACGCTCCCGGCTCGCCCAGCCCCACTGGGAGGCGATCCCGTTGATCCTAACCCGGCGGAGCCGGAACCATTGAGAGCCCTCGGCGGTCAGCGGTCAGCCATCAGCCGGTCGGGCCAAGCGACTGCATGAAACGGTACAGCATGCGCTTGACCTCGGCGACTCGTTCGCTGAGGCCCGCGTGGGCGTCGCGTGGAAGGTACTCGAGGTCGTGCGCCAGGAGCAGCTGGTACTCGAGCTCGCTGGCGGGACCGGCGGCGATGCTGAGGAATCTGGCGAGGTCCTTTTCATCCTGGCCCAGCTCGGTTCCAGCCCGGCCCCTGTGGCCCTCTCATCCTGATGGCTGACTCCTGACCGCTGACGGCCGCCGCAGATGGCACGATCTTCTGCCAGTTCTGGCCAAGACCTCACCCGTAAGGGACAGCCCTTTCAAGGTGTCCTCCGATGTAGGTCCATCTGATCCATTTCCTACTTTGTAGGATCCTTCTGCAGTGGTTCCGAGGAATTTGCTATCCATCTGAAGACAC
>JAFGBI010000347.1 GCA_016933275.1 Polyangiaceae bacterium
AGCAGCAGGGCGGATATCCCCAAGCCGGGGCGTATCCCCAGCAGCAGGGCGGATATCCCCAAGCCGGGGCGTATCCCCAGCAGCAGGCCGGGTATCCCCAGCAACCAGCGGGCTACCCCCAGCAACCGGCGGGATACCAGCAACAGCCAGCGGGATATCAGCAACAAGCCGCATATCCCCAAGCCGGGGCGTATCCCCAGCCAGCGGGCTATCCGGAGCAGGCCGGCGGCGCACCACCAGGGTATGGCCAGCCGCTGCAACCGGGAGCATGTCCGCAGCAGCCTCCGACCTACGGTCAGCAGCAGCCGCATGGCACGCCCATGGCGCCGAACCCGCCAGCGGCGGGACCGTCCGGATTGCCCGCGCCGGCTCCCGGTGCAGCGGAGTACACGGTGGCGATCCAATCGACGGGCTGGGGCAAGGCGTTTGGCCTCTACTGGCAGACGATCGGTTGCACGATGAAGCGCGCGATCACGTCGTTCCTGGTAAGCGGCGTCACCTTCGGACTGCTCGCGATCGGCATGGTTGGCGCGACCGTCGGGAAGATGGTTTCGAACAACGACATCGTGATGCTCGTTGCTTGCCTCCCGTTCATCATCGCTGCGTGTGGGTGGCTCTGGTACACGAGTGGGTGGGTCTTCAAGACCTACATCGGGCACGTCGCCGTACTGGCGGAGCTGATCCGCCACGGCAAGCTCGAGACGGGAGGCAAGGGACAACCTGCCTATGGCATGGACCTCGCCGCCGAGGTCTTCGGCGATGTCGAGGGTGTTACCGGCGTGCAGCGCAATTTCGATCACGTCCTCGGCTCCGCACAGGATGCCATCGCCTCCGCCGTGTCCTTCCTTCCCGCGAACATCGCCGGCTGGCTGCGTGGGCTGATGCGAAAGGCCCGCACCTACCTCGCCTGGGTGATGGTGTCGTACGTCGTTGTCACGCGGCGACCTGGCCGGCAGCGCGACGAGGTCAACATCGTGGTCCTGCACGCGTTCGCCCAGACGGTCCAGTCGTGGAAGAAGATGTTGACAACGATCGTCTGGACCGCGGTCGTCGAGGGATTGTTGCTCGTCCCGGTCTGGATCTTCGGCGGCCTGGCAGCCATCGGCGGCTGGTTCGGCGCCGCCTATGCGATCACGGCTAGTGTGATCGACACGAGCGGGTCGTCGGGGATGCCATCGATGATGGGGTACTACCTCGCGTTGCTGGTCGCCCTTCTGGTCGGGATCATTTTCGGCTCGATCACCACCGTCATTCTGGTAGGTCTGCACCGCGACCTCTTCGTTCGCCCGCTCTGCCTCGCCCGCGCCATGCTGGTGTTCCACAACGAGGTCGCGTCGCGGCCTTTCGATCGTGCGATCGTGGCCAAGGTCTCACGGTTGGAAGAGCTCGCGGAGAAGATCGACAGGCACGGCGGCTCGGTGGGCCACATCGCGGGCGCCGCGGGCGGTGCCATGGACATGATGAAGGGATTCATGAACCAGTAGCCCGCCCCCGCCCGCCGTTCCTGGGCGGGGGATCCAGGGAAGCGCCCGCCGTTCCGCGAGGAGCCCGACGTCATTCGGCGCCGGGCTCCATTGTCTCGGCGATCCAACCGGGGCGAGCCGGCCGCAGATCCTCGGGTGATCGAGCCTCGCGCCGACCCCAGAGCAGCGATCAGGTTGATTGCTGCGCAAGATCAACAACCTAGAGCACCGAACATGCAGCAGATCTCGCCAGAAGCGCCGCTGGAAACGCATCCTCGCCATGCACGGATGCGTTTCCAGTGGCGCCGTTGCTGTCGGCAACGTGATCGGTGCTCTAGGGGGCGGGCTCGCCCCGGAGCGCGCGGTCGTGGAAGAGCAGGAGCTCGATGATGCCAGGCCCCCGGTTGAATTCGTAGTCGTGCGGGCCCACGAGCACGACGAACGAGGCCTCGACGCCTGTCGCGCGGAAGTCACTGGCGAGGACCCGGGTCGATTCAAGGTAGTAGTCGCGGTGACTGGTCGCGAACCGGAACCGCAGCCCGGGGTGCCGATGGACCGCGGCGGCAGCGCGACGTGCCAACGCCTCGGACTCGTTCGGGTCGAAGGCAGGCTGCAGAGTGGAGATCACCCCGAAGGCGTCAGGGCGCGCCAGCCCCACCAGGAGCGCCCCGCGGCCACCGAGGCTCACGCCATCGATGCCCGTGGCACGTGCCTCGGTGAGTGCGGGCGTCTCGCGGCGCACCCGGGGCAGGATCTCATCGACGAGAAACGCCGCATACACGATCGCGTGCTCGCCCGCGTCCGCCCCGCGCAGAGTGGTCGGCGTGTAGGGGCAGACGACCACGAGCCCTCGGTACGGGGTCGCTCGGAGTGCCACGTTGAGCTCCTGCAGGCGCGCCTCGGACACCATCCCGAGCAGGTCCTCCGACGTGAGCGGCGGCCGCCGCAGGCGCTCGATGGCACGCGGCATCCAGTAGTCATCGACGAACCCGCGCGCACCGCGCTGCCACCCCTTCTGCGCCTCGCCCATGCCATGCAGGACGAACAGAACGGGGAAGCGCTGGTCGGGTCGCTGACGCACGGGCACGGAAACCACGACCCGAAGCGGACCGGCCGCGGTCGTCGGGTAGTCCCAAGTGAGCTCCTCGCCAGGAAGGGCTGGAGAAACCTGGCGGTCAGCAGCAGACGGCGCCGAGCGGGTCGGTGCCGCCACGGACACCGCGGGAGGAGCGGGTCGTTCGCGCCGACAGCCGGCCCCGCTGGCCAGCGCGAGGAACAGGAGCGTCTGGAGCCGAGATCCGACGCGCACTCGCTAGCTCCGATCCTTGAGCGCCCTGAGCTCGCCGAAGACGTCCGCGTCCGCATCGTCCTCGCCACGACCCAGCCGAGCCCGAAGCTCTGGGCTCTTGGTGCGCAGGAACGGGTTGGTGGCGAGCTCCTCTGCGAGGGTGGAGGGGGTCGACGGACGACCTTCGGCGCGCAGCTTCGCCACCCGGGCGGCTCGGGCTGCGATCGCGAGGTTCCCCGGCTCCATCCGGGCCGCGAAGCGAAGGTTCTGCATCGTGTACTCGTGACCGAACGCCGCCCGAGTGGTGGACGGGAAGCTCTCCACCATGCGGCGGAGCGACCCATGGAGCTCCGCCGCGGTGCCTTCGAAGAGCCGCCCGCAGCCCGCTCCGAACAGCGTGTCACCCGTGAACACCCACCCATGGCCCGCGAAAGCGAGCCCGCTCCGCGTATGGCCTGGCACCGCGAGCGCGACGAACTGCATCGAAGCGACCTCGAAGCGCCCATCGGGCGGGAGCGGATCGGTCAACCCCGGCACACGCGCGGGGGTCTCGGCGGCGCCGTACACCCGCAACGAAGGAATCGCGCGACGGAGCTCGGCGTTGCCGCCGACGTGGTCGCCGTGGTGATGCGTGCTCAGGACGGCCCGGAGCTCGAGACCGAACGAATCCACCGCCGCCAACACGGGGGCTGCCTCGCCTGCATCCACGACGACCGCCTCCCGCGCGCTCTCTCGCCGAGCCAGATATGCGTAGTTGTCCGCCGCGTAGGGGACGATGACGACTTCGATCGCAGACTCTCCCATGTCCCTCCCGATGCATGGAGCCTACACCGGAACCCGCCCGGGTTGAGGGCAGTTTCCGGCCGACCAGCTCGAGCACCGATCAGCTTGCCGACAGCAACGGCAGCGCCAAGGACCCTTCTGGGCGAGGCGAGGACGCGTTTCTGGAGCACCGATCAGGTTGCCAACAGCAACGACAGCGCTGAAAACGCGTCCATACGAGGCGAGGACGCGTTTCCAGCGCTGCCTCTGGTGAGGTCTGCTGCCGGTTCGGTGCTCTAGGTCGTTGATTTG
>JAFGBI010000348.1 GCA_016933275.1 Polyangiaceae bacterium
AGAAGGGAAATGACCTGCTCAAACGCCGGCTCGAGCAGGCGCTCGTGTTGCGCGGCAACCGTGACTTCGCCAGCGTCCCCGCTTACGTGTTGGCGAGCACCCGGAACCGCAGAAATTTGAATAGCCCGGCCGACGGTAGTCGGTCCGGGCTGTGTGAAGGTGCAGGGTTGTTGCACGCCCGGCTGAATGGTGGCCGAAAGATCCAGCTATTTGATGGGCATCATCGCGCCGGTGCGTAGGCCGTCACCGCCGGTGATGGCGGTGGCTACGAGGCGGCCGCATGCGGGGACGCGAGGGTCGGCCACGGGCGTCGGGGTGCTCCGCACCCCGACGCGTGGCAAGCCGGGGCGGGGGTCAGTAGGGGATGTCGTCGAGGTAGGACGCTCGGCGTGGGTTGGTGGCCTCCAGGTAGCGTTCGAGGGAGACAGCGAGGGCCCCGAGGTGGACGACGACGGCGTCGGCCGAGCACAGGGCGGGAGTAACTTCGGCGAGCGAAACGGACGGTCCCTCATCGAGACTCGCGTGCCTGGCGAGGAGTGCGGAGCGCGCGACGAAGAGGGTTTCGAGCAACACGGAGAGCACGGTGTGCTCGGGTACGGAAGCGAGGACCGCCGGGGTGAGCATGTCTGAGGTCATGAGCGCGTTTCTCCGATCTGTTTCAGGACGCGGGTGACGACGTCGCGGTCGACGGTCTTGCGCTTCTTGCGGGCCGCCGCGCGGAGGCAGAGGGTAGCGATGCGGTCGATGTCGCGGAGACTGCCCAAGGCCGCCTCGTGCAGCAGGGCGATCGCGTCAGTGGGGAACAACTCGCGATCGCAGCCGGCCGCGTTGAGGCGCGCCCGGATGTAGTCGGCGGTGTCCTCGGGGGCAATGGGATCAATGGTGAAGGTGCGCCCCAACCTGGACTGCAGGGAGCGGTTGCGGCGCAGGCGCAATCGGGTGTCGAGATCGGGCAAGCCGATGAGGACGAGGCTGAGCAGGGCCTTGGAGTCCCACTGGTAGTTGAGCAGGATGTGGAGGTGGTCGAGGGTGTCCTGGTGCAAGAGGTGCGCCTCGTCGATCAGGAACACCGGGTGAACGTGATCTCGCGCCAGATCTTCGACATGGTTGCTCACGGCCCAGAAGACGGCGGCCGCGGTGATCGACGGTGCGAGGCCGAGCGCGAGGCAGAGCTGTCGATAGAAGTCGCGGCGGCCGAGCGTGGCGTTGTGGTAGTAGGTCAGGCGGAAGCGCTCGGGGGGCAGTACGCGACGCACGGCGCGCGTGACGCAGGTCTTGCCGACGCCAGGCTCACCGAAGATCGCGATGCTCTGGCGGGCTTCGATGGCCTCTACGATTTCGTCGATGGATTCCTGCTTGGAGGGAGGGGTCCAAAGGTACTGGTCTTCGACCTCCTTGGTGAAGGGCTCAGCACTGAGACCGAAGTGGTCGAGGTGAAGGCTCATGGCTTCTCCTTTCCAGAGCGCGGGCGGCGTCCGAGTGACTTGTCGAGCAGGGCTCCTGGTGGGTCGAAGGGAACGCGGGCGGGATGCGGAGCATCGAGGTTGTCGGGCGCGCGAGAGCGGCGGGCATTGCGCACCGGGTCGACGGGATGCAGGGCGAAACGCTGGCCTTGGTGTTCGATCCAGGGCGGCTCATCCTGCACGACGAGGCAGCGGCCGACGGTGACGAGCCGTCCGGCCAGGAAATGCAGGTTAGTTTCCCAATCCTGTCCGTCCATCGAGAGGGTGTTGTCGCGCCGCACGCGACGGCGGGCGTGCACGGTGAGGGCATCGCGCAGACGGGCGTCGTCGAGGCCGTCGACGGGACGCGGGGTAGCCTCGTACACCTCGGCCGGGGTCTTGCCCATCAGACCGCCGTGCACGGTGCGGTGGTAGTGCTCGTCCAGCCAGGCGTAGAGTCGAACGTTGAGCTCGTGCAGCGAGGCGAGCGCGCCGGTGAAGGTCAGACACTGCCGGCGCAAGGTGGACCAGAAACGTTCCATTTTCCCGCGCGCCGGAGCGTCGTAGGGACGAGCGTGGATGAGCGCGATGCCGAGTCTCGCGCAGGCCAAGCTCAGGGTTTGCCCGCGGTAGGTCGAGCCGTTGTCGAGGTACATGGCATCGGGGGCCCCATGGCGGCGCAACGCCCCCACGAACACCTCGAGCATGTCGACCTCGCACTCGGCGCGCCGTGCCTCGATCGCCACGACGTAGCGCGACGCATCGTCGAGCAGGGCGTGGATCCGCACCGGCTGGGCGCCCTTCTCCGCGTCGCGCAGGCGGACGTGGCAGACGTCGCCGTGCCAGAGGGCGCCCGGGCGCTCGGCAGCCCAGCGCAGCCGCACCTTGCCTTCTTGTGCGTCGCTGGATAGGGACACGCGGTCCAGGCCTTCCTGCACGAACAGGCGCCGGACCGTGGACTCGGAAACGAGCCCGGCCGCGAGGCGACCGTCCGTTTGAAGCGTACTCAGGATGACGGGAATGGACGCGCGGGGATGCTCGCGCCGAATGTCCCTTCACTGTCGGTGGTTCCCATGGCGGTCTGGACCCGAACCTTTCGGTGGCGTCAAGGGCACGCTCGCTTCGCTCGTCGCCGTTG
>JAFGBI010000349.1 GCA_016933275.1 Polyangiaceae bacterium
ACCGCTGACCGCTGACCGCTGACCGCTGACCGCTGACGGCCTGGCCTATTTGGTTCCGGCTTCGCCGGCTTGGGCTGGCAGTCCCGCGAAAGTCACAGCACGAGCCAGAGGACCCAGGCGCCACCCACCACACCGCCGACGATCGCCCCCACGCGGGAGAGGAGCGCCACGAGGAGGACACGGGCGGCACGGTTCCGGTAGAGGCCGCGAACGGTCCCGACGTCGTCCAGGATGCGTTGCCCATCCTCGGGGGTTGGGCGTCGGAGGCGGGCCTCGATGCGACCCGTGACGCTCTCGAGCGGAAGAGCTGGTCCGAGCGAGGCAAGCGGGGCTATGAGCGCCGCGAGGACGAGGGTGAGGGGCCGGGCACCGGCTACGGACGCGGCAACTAGGCCGAACAGAGCGGTCGGCAGACACCAGGCGAGCAGGAGCGATGCCAAGGCCGGCGGGTCGGCGCGGAGATGGGTAGCGGCGACGAGGCCGAGCAGCGCCACGGGGAAGGCCCAGCGCAGGGCCCGTTGCAGGACCGGCGGGCGAGGAACCTCGAGCAATGCAGCTCGGTCGATGGGGCGATCGAAGTCCGCGACCATGCCGCTGACGTGGGCGGCGCCGACCACGGCCACCACTTTCGAGCCCGGTGCTTCACGCACCATCGACATCAGATACTGGTTGCGCTCGTCGATGAGCGGCTCCTTCACCTGAGGCATCACCTTGGCGAACTCTGACATCATGTCGTTCATCGAACCCTCCTCCTTGAGGCGTTCGACGGAGGCAGCGTCGATTTCGTCCTCGATCGCCGAGAAAGGGGCCATCACCAGGAACGCGAGGAGCTTCAGGCGGTTGAGAGGTCCGAGGTTGTGCCAGGTGCGCTGGAACGTGATCTGGATGCTCCGGTCCGCTAGCACCAGCTCCGCGCCGTTCGCCTGGGCGCGCCGCGCGGCGGCGAGCATCTCTGCCCCGGGACGGATCCCTAGCTTGTTGCCGACCCGCTTCTGGATCGACGCAAGAACGATGCTGGCGAACACCAGTCCGACGCGGCGCTTCTTTACCACGTCCGCCACGTCGAGCGATTTCCAATAGGAGTCGTCGGTCAGGGCGCGGTACCGGAGCTCGTCGAGTTCGACACAGACGGTGTTCGGTCCCAACCCGTCGATCAGACCCTCCACCTCCGCCACGCTTGCCTGCGACACATGGGCCGTGCCGACGATGTAGATGTCCTTCTCGGGGAGGGCGAGTTGGGTGACGTTGCCCTGAGTTCGCATCGAGCCGCGCACCCTAGCACGGCCCCCGGCCTTGTGCGGTGACCTCAACCGGCCGATGCTGGGGTGCGTGTTCTCCGCCCGCAGCTTCACCGACCGAAGGCCAAACATCCTCGCCGAGCGCTTGGCGGCCATGCGGGCTGCCGGCCGCGCCACCATCGATTTGACGGTATCGAATCCGACCGTGGTTGGGTTGCCCTACGACTGGAATGCCATCGGAGCCGCGCTCGCAGACGCGCGCGGGGCTACCTACGACCCTCAGCCCTTTGGTGCGACCGTAGCTCGCGACGCGATTGTCTCGGCCTGGGGCACCCAGGGGATCGAGATCTCCTCCGAGCGGCTGCTCCTCACGGCCAGCACCAGTGAGGCGTATGGACTCCTCTTCCAGCTCCTCTGCGATCCGGGTGACGAGGTTCTGGTCCCTCGACCCAGCTATCCGCTGCTCGAACATCTGGCTCGGCTCTCCGGCATAAGTCTCGTTGATTACCCGCTCGTCTATGACGGCGTCTGGCACCTCGACGTGGACCTGGTCGCCCGTCGGCGTACGGCGCACACGCGGGCCGTCGTCGTCGTCAGTCCCAACAACCCGACTGGTTCCTGCCTCGGGCGGAACGAGCTCGGCGCGCTCGCGCAACTGGGCCTCCCGATCCTCTCCGACGAGGTCTTCGGCAGCTACCAGCTCGGTGAGCGCGAGGGCCGTGTTCGCAGCGCTCTCGAGGTGGATTCTACCCTCGTCCTTGCCCTCGACGGCCTCTCGAAGCGATGTGCCTTGCCCCAGCTCAAGCTCGCCTGGATCGGTGTCGGGGGACCAGAGCACCTGGTCACGGAGGCGCTGGCACGGCTCGAGATCGCGGCTGACGCGTACCTCTCGGTGGCGACACCCGTGCAGGTCGCCCTGCCCAAGCTCCTGCTGGCGAGCGACCAGACCGTGGCTGCGCTCCGCGCTCGGCTCGGCACCAACCTCGCGACGCTCCGCGCGGCGTGCGCAGGGACGTCCGTGACCCTCCTCCACGTCGAAGGTGGTTGGGCCGCGACCCTACGTCTGCCTGCCATCGCGTCCGAGGACGACTGGATCCTCGGCCTGCTCGAGGCGGACGGCGTCCTCTGTCAGCCGGGCTGGTTCTACGACTTCGACTTCGGTCCTTGCGCCGTGGTGAGCCTGCTCACTCCGGAAGCGACCCTCGCCGAAGGGATCGCCCGCATCCTCTCCTCCGCTCATCGTCGCGGCGGCTAGCCGACAAAATGACCACGGGCACGCCCGCCCATTCGGGGCGGAACGCGCCCGTGCAAAGACCGGCGGCTATGCTGTGCGACGACGGAGGAGGCGACGGCCAAACAATGTCAGACCGAGGAGCGCCAAAACGGCCAGGCCAGGCGGGTGCTTCGTGGTCACGGTGCGGCAGCCGCACCCGTGCCCCTTGCGCACACTCTCGGGCGGCGGCAGCGGCTCCTCCTTGTGCTCCACCTCGGTCCAGTCCATGGACTCCGCACCCGGGTCCATCGGATCCTCGACCGCCGGCGGGGCATCTTCGTCGTTCTTGGCCTCTTCCTTCTTGTCCTTCTTGTCGTCACCCGCGAACACCATCGCGCGGCGGTCGATGACCTCGTTCTCACCTTCGAGCTTGAGGGTGGTCGGCACGCCGAGGGTTTGCCCGTTGCGACCATCGCGAACGGTCACGCGGTACTCGCCGCCCTGGAAGCCGTGGGCACGAGTGATCCGGAAGGAGAACCGGGTGCGGTTCTCGATCTTCCCCGTGCCGGGATCCATGAAGCCGAGGTCGACGCTCTCGATGATGGCCTGCTGGCCCGAAAGCGGGACGTTTCGCGTCAGCACATTGGGTGAGCTATCGTCCCGATACCGCTCGTAGTACATTGTAGGCATGAACTCGAACTTCACCGGGAGCGTTGCCATGTCCGGTGCCTTCGGGAGGTAGAACTCGAGCTCGATCTTCCAGGAGCTCTGAGTGCCGGCGATATCCTCCTTCAGGACCGTCTTTTTCCACTTCACGGTCCCATAGGCGAAGGCCGTCGTGGAAAGAAGTGTGGCGACTAGGATCGTCACCAGCGCGAGCAACCGGGTCCTGAGGTTTTGCAGGGCGGGGATCTTCATGGGCTCTCCTCCAACGGTTGGCGGACGGTACCACGCTCGACCGCACGTCAGGCAACCCGGATCTCCGTCAGGCCCCTCGGCTCGTGCGCGCCCGACGGCGGGCCTCGAGCCCCGCCCCTCCCGCAGCGGCTGCTGCTGCCAGGACTGTGACCAGCACCCAAACACCGCTCGGGGTCGTTGGTGTAAGGTTACACAATTCCAGTAGACCCAGCACGAGAAGGTGGCCGACGTAGGCCCCCAATGCGTGCCGCCCGATGAGCCCGACGAGGCCACCACGCGCGAGGTTCGGCCACCGTCGCCACGGCACGACAGCGGCGACCCACATCGCGCCGGCGACGATGCCGGAGAGGGCGACGAAGCCCTGGGCCGAATGGTTCCAGAAGGCCACGGCGTGGACCTCACCGCCGGGGAAGAACAGATCGCTGGTCGCGACGAGCTTGTCGTGGGCCGGGTAGAAGGAATGGCAGAGGGTCGTCCAAGGTGCGGAGGTGGCGAGCATCGTCGTGGTGGCTGCTGCCCCGATCCCGGTCGCGACCGCGAACGCGCGCGATCCGTGACGAACGCGACCCAGACCGAGGACCGCACCCACGGCCGTGAACCCGATGAGCGGCACTGAGCCTCCGGGGCCGCCGTTGAGCCCAGGCACACACCGTCCCGTCCGCTCGAACAGCGCGGTCATCAGCAGCGACCCCCCGATGACAGCCCACAGCCAGGGAATGGGCCTGGGTCGTGCGAGCGCCGCGCCGGCCAGTAGCAGCGCTACGGCGATCGCGGATAGGATCCCCGGTGACACCAGCAGATCGGGCACCGCCACCCCGAACTGCGGCACGAACAGCGCCGCGGCCAAGCCGTACAGTCCGACTGCGCGGACGAACAACCGTCGGAGCCATCGTCTGGGATCCATCACTCGCTGCCGCGCGAGCGCGAGGCTGGTTCCGGCGATGGTGAGGAAGCATGCGGCGATGAACGGCTCCACCGAGCATACGGCATCGAGCGCAGCGCCCACGACGACATCGATACCCGCATCGACGCGCGTTGAGAGCAGCCGCCTCGCGTGGACGATGAACATGAGCAGCACTGCGCAGCCGCGGAAGACGTCGAGCCCGGGCTCACGCGCCGGCCCGGGTCGGGGCGAGTCGTCCTTCGGACTCACTCTTCTGCCAACGGCGGCGTGGGGATCGTGTCCGGCTCGTCGTCGACCTCCTCGGCGACCAGCCCGATCGGAACGAACTCGCCCTCGTCGGTCGGTGACGCGGGGCCGCGACCCGGAGCATCGAACGAGGTCGTCCATCGTGTGCCGGACGCACCCCTGCTCAAGCGATCGAGGGATGTGGGAGTCGCTGGTGCGAGCGCATCGACCTGTTCGTGCGCAGGTACGCGAATCGTGGACGGTCCTTCGTCCACCGTGACTCGACTGGAATCGGACGACCACGTGCGCGGCTGCCGCTGGCTCATCTGCCTCTCCCGATACGTCCGCGTTCCCGTGAGGCACGGAGTGTACGGTGGTTCGGGGGAAACGGAATCCCACGCGTCGTCGGCCGACAAAACCTAGTGATGTCGAAGTGGTGGCGAAGGAGATGGTCGCCGGGGATCCCCGAGACCCCGTTCCGACAGCCTCGCCAGGTCGAGCGCCGGCGTCGTGCAGACGAAGACCGTCGCCGGCTCCTCGCGTGCATTGGTGACTTCCGCCATGGTTTCGAGGTTGACTAGTGCACCTGGCCCGAGCTCATCGCGAGCGACCGTGAGCGAGCCGCCGACGACCCAGGCCGTGGCGCGACGCCCTCCCGAGCGGGCCGCCTCACGCAGCGCCTCGGCCAGGTTGCCGCCGGTCATGAACCTCCATGTGTACAGCCCTGCCTCGCGCGTCTCGAGCAGCACGTCTATCTCACCGTGTGCGAGGGTCAGGCAGCGCCGGGGGAAGTCATGGCGGGCGCGCTCGATGCGGACCGCCGCGCTCCGCGCACGTCCCACGAGCGCCGTTGGCTTCGCGATCCGGATCCGCACTCGCTCGAGAGCGGGAAAGAGGCCGAGGAGCATCGCGGCGAGCTCCTCGGTCGCGACCTCGATCAGGTGGTACTCCCGAAAGAACAACAAAGACCGCACCGAGTCCGTCACGAGATCGTAGTCGCACGTGTACGCGATGCGACAGGAACGCCCGGCGGGCGCGAGATCGAGCTCGAGCTCGAGGTCTAGCTCGATCGCCTGCTTGCGGACGCGCTCGTGGGGTCGCAGCCCCACGATGCAGGTGAGCTCCAGTCCCTCGATCAGGATCGCGTCCATCGCGCTGGCCCCTCTCTGCTAGTGGGTCACCATGGGGGCGGGCACGTGCTCCGCGATCGTCAACGGCCAGCTCAGCGGGTCGCGGCGCCAAGGGTCGCGAGCAGATCGGCGCCACTCCACGCGGAGCTCGTACTGGTCCGCCACTGGCGGGAAGGGGACGCCGAAGGTTCGGGTGCGGAAGCGCGGCGTCACCGCCGTGTGTACGGAGACATCCGAGTATGTTTCGAGTCCGGTGCGGGCCACGAGCAGGTATCGGACCTCGAACGGCTGCCGGATCTCGTCGGGCGCGAGCCGGAAATATGCGTGGATCTCCAGGGGGATTTGGGTCCGTACGCTTCGGTTCAGCCCGGGAGGGATGTTCACCTGCTCGACGAGGTTGAACAAGGTGACGTTGTTCGACTGCTGGTCGAGCGAAGATCCCACGGTGATCGCGAGCAGATAGCAGGTGGGCACGTCGTGCCTCTTACACCGCCGGAGCGGGGTTTGGTACCCCGCCCCGCCACCCTCGGTCGGCGGCACGTTGGGCGAGCCGGGGATTTGGGGGCCGGGAGGGGGAGCGGAACCGGTTTTGGAGATCGGCGTCCGGCAGCGGGCAGGCGGCTGGCCTGGCAAGCAGTGCTGCCAGTGGTTGCCCGGGGCTACTTGCGCGGTGGCCTACGTGGTTCGCTTCGCCCGCCGTCTGCCGATGGGCGCACCAGTCGTCGGCGCTCGGGATGCCGATTTGCTTGCCGTCGAGCGATACTACGCCGATGGGCAATTCCTCGGTTGTGAACGCCTTGCGGCGCTGCGCGGCTCGCACCACCGAGTGCAGGGCTCGGCGGGCATGATCGGGCTCGATGCGGAGCAGAGCGTCTCGCAGCGTCCTGTCCGGCACGCGTCGGCGCACGCGGAGCCATCTGCGCACGGGCGCCGTCAGGTACATGCTCAGCTGGCTTTGGTGGAATTCATGCCCCATCCGGCGCAGGCCCCGTGACCGCGCCCTACCGCTCATTGCCGCGTCCTGACGGCGCTGGCGTGGGGCGTGCGCGCCAAAGGCAGCGCCGCTGCGGCAACGCGGCCCTGCCGACCACCACCGCCGAAGCCCCTTCGGCGCAGCCGAAATCCCCTTGGCGCAGCCGAAGCCCCAGCCATGGCAGCTTCCCGTCCTCCGTCCGGCCATCGCGGAACGCCATCGGGTCGGCGAAACCCCTGTCCGCGCGATCCGCTGTCGCCGATGATGGAA
>JAFGBI010000350.1 GCA_016933275.1 Polyangiaceae bacterium
CGGGCCAGCCCCGCCCGGGCCTCGCCTGCGGGCCAGCCCCGCCCGGGCCTCGCCTGCGGGCCAGCCCCGCCCGGGCCTCGCCTGCGGTGAAGGACGACGCCGCGTCAAGATTCGCGCGGCCGGGCGCCGCAACGGCACTCCTTGACGCGCTCCGCGGCGTGCTACCCGAAGGGGCGGGTGACATCCAGGGACCGGCCCACGGGTGCACACGAGAACGAGCGCCAAACGGAGTTGTGCCTAGTGTGGGGGGCCCCCATTTGTAGGAGGAATTCCTAATCGCTCTCGTTCTCCTGTGCGCCCACGGGCCGGAAGTAACACGCGGCTCCGCGCCCTCGGGGCGAGCGACGTCAGCCCCGACGGTGCCGGCGCCCGCAACGCCCGGAAACGGCGCCATTTCTCGGGAAGCGGCGAGATTCCGGAACCCGTTCCGCAGTTAGCCCGCTTCATCCTTGCGAGCGGCGGGATTCCGGAACCCGTTCCGCATTTAGCTCGCGGCCACGCCGTGTAACACACGGCCCGCTCCGCCCCGCGTTGTGTGTGACACGGCCACCGGCTCCGCGCCGAGCCTGCCCGGGCTGCTCGTGTATCACACACGGCCCGCGCGCCCGAACCTGCCGGCCCGCGGGATGCCCCGCTCCGCCTGCCACGTTGTCACGCCCGGCCTGGATATTCTTGACTTCGCCTCGCCCGGGCTCCGAACCCGCGGCCGCGCTCGGCCCCGCGCTCGGCCCCGCGCTAACCACGCGGAATCGTTGCGCATACATGTAGGCAAAGGGGGTATATGGGCCCCCCTCTCACGACAGAAGGTTGCCCCCGGAACGCGGATTTGCCGTTTTCATTTTGACTTACCGCGGGAATTTGCGTGCGACGTCGCGCGGTTACCCGACACACACCTTCGCGCACCCGCAATTTCCCGGCGCTTCACGCGCGGCCGGCCCTCCCCGGGGATGGTAAGCCCGCTGGTAAGCCGCGCTTGCCGCGTCTTTTCCGCGGCGCCGTCGAGGTCGCCACACTTTCGCGCGGGGTTTTCGTGGAAAGTGGTGGTAACTCGCGGGGTTTTTGGGGTGGCTTTCCAGCCTTGCACGCTGTGTGATGTGTGGTAAGGTAGCGTATGGCAAGAATGACTCCAACCCAGTGCCTGTTCCCCGAAGCCGAGATCGAACGGCTCCGCGCGTCGTCCGCGGCAAGCGGCCGATCCGTCGCGTCGATCGTTCGCGCGGCAGTCCGTGCGCACCTCTCGCCGGGGCAGTCGGTTCAGGAGCTCGTGGCCGGGCTCGACGCGGCCCAGCGGGATTTCCTCACCTCGCTCGGACTCGGGGTGTCGCCATGACGCCCGCGGAGCGACTCGAGATTCACCGCTTGGCGGCCGAGGGTGCGTCCGCGCGTGCCATAGCCCGCCAGCTTGGCGTATCACACCCGACGATCGCGGTGGAGCTTCGGCGGCCCGCGCCGGTCGAAGCCGCGCCGGTCGAAGCCGAGCCCCCCACCGACGTGGACTCCCTTGGCTGCGCGCAAGAGCTACTCCGGGATGTTCAGTCGGCGCGCCGCGCCGCACTGGCCGAGGGCGACGCGGCGATTGCGGGTAGGCTCGCTCGCACGGAAGCCATGGCCCTGGCGGTGCTAGCGCGCGTCGAGTCGCACCAGCAATGCGAGCGTGACGGATTTTGGACGTCCTACGCCGATCTTGAACGCGGTAGGGCGGCCTACCGGGAGCGAGTTGTGCGCTTGACGGCGCAGCCACTGACGTGTTCGCGATGCGGTGCCCGGCTTCGCGCCGAGGTCGCGGGCGTGCCAGCTGAGCACCTCGACGCAATCGAGCGCGGCGGGGCGTAGGGCTCGCTCATCCCTTCACACTCACCGCAACCTGACGCCGGGGCAACGCGCCGGAGGGATGTTCACGCGCGAACCAAATGGTTCACGGCGCGCGCCGCGTGAACATCCTGGACCGCAGTATTTCCGGCAGTTCCGCGAGCCAAAATGTTACGTCCTCGACAGTCGCGATCGCGCTGGTATACCTGATTGGATGGCCCGAACGAATCCCGTAGTAGCGAGCGTGCGGCTCACCCCGCGGCAAGCTCGCAAGCTCGATAACCTCGCCCGCGTGCAAGGCACAACCCGGTCGGCAATTTTGCGAGCGTCGGTTGGCGCGGGCGTCGATCGCGTCGCGTCGCTCGCGACGCCCGGCGAGTTGCGCGTGGCTGCGACGCTTGATCCCGAGCGTCGCACCGCGTTTTTGTTTGCCCGCGCCGATCGCAAGCTTGCGAGTGTACCCGAGGCAGATGTCCTGAATGCGCTACGCAAGGTGCTGGGCGATCCCGAAGCGACCGCCGAGGATTTGCAAGCCGTCATCGCGGGCGCCTCGCCGGACGAAGCGCTCGCGTTGCTTGCGGCGCTACTTGGCGAGCTTGGCCTCATACCGGCTGTCTCGACTGCGAAGCCCACGCCGACGAAATCGAGCGTATCACTCGACGGCGCGCAAGCACTCACTGTCTTGGAGCACATGCTTCGTGGCGCCTTGCGTGAGGATGATCATGTTTGACACGCTCGACCCGACCGCTGTGCACGACGCGCTACTTGTGGCGCTCGACCTCGAGCCCGGTGCATCCCTGAATGACCTGCGACGCGCAGTCGATGCCCTCTCGCCCGCCGATGCACTCGCGACGTTGCGCGCCGTTCTGGATCTCGCTGGTCTCGATGTCGATGCCGAGCTTGCGGCCCGCGAATCTGACTACCTACTACGAGGAGAAATCTAATGCTCGTCGCCCAGAAGACCGACCCGACTACGATCGTCCACGATCCCTGGCAAGAAATCGCCGAACAGATCGCCGCGCGCGTGCTCGGCTACGATCACGTCGCGGTTGCGCGGCTGCGGCACCCCGCGAACCACGTGCAAATGCCACTCGATTCGCCTCTTGATGCGCGGTTGCGCGAAGCGCGCGCGGAAGCGGCGGATATTCGCGCGGCGGCGAAGCGAGTCGATACGTCGTCGGATCCGCGCGCACAGGCGGCCCGGGATGTGCTCGCCGATGCGCTGGTTCGCGCCGAATCGCGTGTCGATTCGCTGTCTGGCTTCCGCGACGCATTTGCGGCCGGTGCCGATTCGTATCGCGAAGCCCTCATCGCCGAGAGAGACGCAAATTTGCGCCTCCACGCCTGCGAGCCTGAGGATGCCGCCGCCGCATCGATCGCAGTCGCGACGGCACAAGCCGCGACACGGAAGGCACTTCGCACCGGGCTGGCCTTGATCGACGCTTGGCGCGCGAGTGCCGCCCCGGTGTGCCCGGCGCTGACCGAGGCCATGGCTCGCGCGGCCGCCATCCAGCAACAAATCGATTCGCTCCGCTCGCGGTCGCCGCCGAGCCCGAAGACACCCGGTGTGATCATTGGACCGCGATCATCTTGGCGCGCGCCAAGCACGCGAGGGGGTAGCACTGTGGCCGCGCGTCGCCCCTACGTCGGACTGCTCGCGATCGGCTACACGTGCCGCGACGTGGCCGACGGTCGCGTGCCTGCGGACGTGCTTGCGACCTTGCCACCGGGGATGGTTGAAGCGGCGCGTGCTTTTGTGCGCGGCAACGGCCCCGCTCCAAAAAGGCTTGACCTCGACGCACAAGGCCGGCGCGAAGCCGCGCGCGCGGTTGCAAGGCGGATCGGTGACGGCGACGCGCTCGCGGCGTGTCCGTGGGTTCCGCGCCGCAGGCACTCGAGTCCAGCAACCTAACCCGCGGCCCTCCCCGCGGCCCGGCGTCTCCTATCGCCGGGGGCACGCCCCGCCGAGATCCACGGCGGGGCGTTGCTGTATTTGCGCACCCGGGCGGAGCTCCACCGCCGGCACGCGGCCAATGCGATGCGACGCCTGGCGGCGGCCGCGCCCACGGACCGCACCCGTCGCGGGGGACGGTGCGACTCGACCGCCTCGCGGGAATGGCGCCGGGCCCGCCGGGCGATCCGTCACGCCGAAGCCTTCGAGGCGCAAGCGCGGGCGATGAAGTCGTGATCGCATACATCATCACGGAACACGGCTCAGGCGTCTTGCCCCGCGGGCGCATCGGATCGTTCCGAGTGGCGGGGTATGGCCCGAGTCGATCCGCCGCGCGCATCGACGCGGGCCCGGAGTGGCGCCAGGCCGTCGAGGTGCCGGCAACCGTCGCCGCGTGCGCGGCGTTGGACGTGGGCGAGGCCGTCGAAGTGATCGACGGCGAGCTTCGCGCGGCGGGCGAGGCCGACCTCGCCGTCTCGCATCCCGTCGCTTGCCTCGCCTTGGACCGCGTGCGCATCCTCGGCGACGAGGCCGCCGCGGCAGTGGACCGAGCCCAGGTCCTCCTTTGCGCCCGTGCGCTGCAAGGGGATGGCGACGCCCTGGCAGCGTGCGCCCAGGCCGTCCGCGACGCCTGCCCGCCGACGTCACGGACGGGCGGATAGGCGCCCGTCGGCGCGCGTCCAGGGTTGCGTCCAAGAACGGGGCTTCTACCCTACGGATGCGCAGCCCGCCGAGTGGTACGAACGCACCAAGCGCACCATTTTCCTTGACGTGGCCGTCCAACCTGACCAAGGTAGTGAAATCAAACCCCGCGGGGAGCTACCGGTGGTTGCCGGTCCCTGCGCATTGTACCCCCGGAGGGCTGCTAGTCAGCCCTCCGAATTCATTTGGGGGCGTCTTCGTTGCTTCCGCGGCGTAGAATCGTGGAATGATCGACGAGACTGGGAGGGGCGCTGGCGTCGTTCGCGTTCGCGCATTCGTTGATTTCTGGAACTTCACCCTGTCGGTCAAGGCCTGGCGCGACGGTTTCCCTCTTGATTGGCAGCGCTTCGGGCCTTGGCTAACCGAGAAGGCTGGGGCGTTGCTTTCGGAGCGAACGGCCTACGCCGGCTTGCACCTCTACATGTCCTACGATCCGGCAAAGCAGGACGGGGATGCGAAGCTCAAGAACTGGGCGAAGAACGTGCTCGACAGGTTCCCGGGCGTCGAGGTCGTGCTACTCGAACGAAAGGCGAAGGCGCCCCCGAAGTGTCCGCGATGTTTTGAATCAATCAAGCGCTGTCCGAAGTGCGACGGCGACATGAGGGGCACCGTGGAGAAGGGCGTCGACACCACCCTGGTCACGGACATGATCCGGCTCGCTTGGGAGGATGCCTACGACGTGGCGGTGCTCGTGACGAGCGACCGCGACTTCATCCCGGCCGTGGAGTTCCTCAACAAGAAAGGCCGGCGCGTGATCAACGGGTACTTTCCGCCGCAAGGCTCGGACCTGGCTGCGAAGTGCTGGGCGAACATACGCCTCGTGCCCGACCTCGCCGAACTGGAGCGTTGACGGCCGCGCCCGGTTCGCCCGGGTGGGGGCTTTCGTGCGTCTCGAGGTACCCGTTCAGGTACCCGGTGCCGCCCTCGCCAACCGCGAATCTGGCGTTTTCTTCGAGCCACCTTCCAGACTTGAACTGGAGACCTACGGTTTACGAAACCGTTGCTCTACCAACTGAGCTAAGGTGGCGAGGGGCAGAGAGGATACGCCGGGGCGACCGCGAGTCAAGGGGCAGGCCCCGGCACGAATTCCGCCGTCAGCGGCGTGACGAGGCCGGCGCGCGTGCACGATGGTCACGCTGGAGTAGGATGCGCCCCGCGCTCGGCCAGAGGACCGCCTCCGCCGGCGCCGCGCGGAACCGAGACCCTCCAAAAGCTCCACCATGTTCGCTCGCTCGCTCAACATCCGTGGCTTCCGGTTCGCCGGGATCCCCGCCGGCATCAAGAAGCAGGCCGACGCGCTCGATCTCGGCCTGGTCGTGGCCGACCAGCTAGCGGTCGTGGCCGGGGCGTTCACACGCAACCTCGTGCGCGCTGCGCCGGTCGTGGTGGCGGAGCGCCGGATCAGGAGCGGTACGGCCCGTGCGATCCTGGTCAACAGCGGGAACGCGAACGCGTGCACGGGCGAGCCGGGCATGACCGCCACCTTGGAGACGACCGCGGCCGTGGCCAAGGCGCTCGGCATCGAGCCCGACCAGGTGCTCCCTGCCTCCACGGGTGTCATCGGGGCGGTCTTGCCGACGGCGAGGATCATCGACGCCCTGCCGCACCTCGTCCGGGGACTCGGCGAAAGCGCCGAGCCGTTCTCGCGGGCGATCATGACGACCGATCGCTGGCCCAAGCTCGCTACCGCCCGCGCGGGCGCAGCGTCCGTGCTCGGGATCGCGAAGGGAGCCGGCATGATCCACCCCGACGTGGGCCCACCCCAGGCGACCATGCTTGCGTTCCTGTTCACGGATGCTCTCGCTGACCAGGCCACGCTCGCGGACGCGCTCTACGGGGCCTGCGACGCCACCTTCAACGCGGCCACCGTCGATGGCGATACCAGCACGAACGACACCGTGCTCGCGCTGGCGTCCGGAGCGGCCGGCGTCGCGCCCGCTGCGACCGAGCTGCGCTGGGCCTTCGCCCGGGTCGGCGACGCGCTCGCCCGGTCGATGGTGCGCGACGGCGAGGGCGCGAGCCACGTCGCCGAGCTCACCGTGCGGGGGCTCGCCTCGGACACGGACGCGCGCGTCGTCGCCAAGACGGTCGCCACCTCGCTATTGGTGAAGACAGCGCTCTTCGGCCGCGACTCGAACTGGGGTCGGATCCTGGCGGCGGCGGGGCGCGCGGGGATCCCGTTCGATCCGAGCCGGGCCGCGCTGGCCATCGGCGGCGTGCCCATCCTCCGCGACGGGCTGCCGCTCGGGGCGGACGCGGAGTCCCTGGCCACCGCCGCGATGCAGAACGAAACCTACCCGATCGAGCTGGTGCTCGGGGACGGACCCGGCACCGCTCGGTACCTCACGAGCGACCTCGGTCACGGTTACGTCGACGTCAACGCGGGCTACCGCACGTGATCGGTGTCGCCGCCACGCGCAGCCTCCTGTTGGCGAGCCTGGCAGCCGCCTGCTCACCCCCGCCGGGCACCATCGGGGCCGTGCTCGGCCAGGCAACGGATGGGACCGTGCGCGTCCGCGAGGCGCCGGAGGGGCTGGCGGCGGCCGAGGCGGGACTCGAGCCCGGAGACCAGATCCTCCTCGTCGACGGGATGGACGTGCGAGCCTTCGATCCCGAAGAGCTTCATGACCTGTTGAGTGGCGATGTCGGCGACCCGGTGAGGGTCACGGTCCTGCGCGGCGGCGAGGTCCGTCGCCTCACGCTCGAGCGCACCCCCATCCCGAAGCAGAAACACCGGAGGAAGCTGCGCAAGTAGCGGCGCCGACGCCAGAACCGAACCCGGCTCCGGCACCAGAACCGAGATCAGCACGGCACCGGCGCCGGTGCCCGCAACCAGACCGGCGCCAGAAACCGCACCGGCGCCCGCGCCGGCTCGGGCACCGGTGCCCGAGCCCCCTCGGCGCCCCCCGTCCACCACCAACCCAAAGACCAGCCAATAGCCAATAGCTATCGGCTCCCAACGTAGGGTAGCTTGTCCCCGTGACGGCGAGCTCCCGCGAACTCTTCGAGCTCTTCCTCGCCCTCGCGCCGCCTCGCCTGGCGGCCGCCCGCCTCGGGCTCGACCTGGAGCTCGGCGAACGGGGACCCGCCCTGGTAGCAGCGCTGGTACCGCTCGCCGTAGACGCGACGCTGCTCGGCGCCGAGGGCGTCGCCGCGCTCGCCCGGGCGGCAGCGGCGGGGGCCGACGCCCCGCGGGGGCTCGTGGAGGCCGCCCTCGCCACCCTCGAGACGGCCTGCGAAGCGCTCGGCCACGGTGATGCGTCGGGAGCTCGCGTCGACGAGTCCGCGCTGCTCGCCCAGGCCGAGGTCCTCCGCGCGCGCCACGCCCCCGGCGCGCCACGCCCCCCGCCGCCGGACGGCGCCGCGGTCGACCCGCGACCGCGGCCACCTTCCGTCCCCCTCGCCAAGGATGCGACCGCTCCCGCGCGTGCGACGGACACCGACCGGTCGCTCGAGGAGGCCGGCGAGAGCGCGTGGGAGCCCACCCTCGCCGATGACATGATCGCGGCCTTCCTCGACGAATGCGGAGAGCGGCTAGATGGACTCGGGGAGCGGCTCCTCGAGCTCGAGGAGCGCAGCTCCGACCGCGAGCTGGTGAGCGCGGTGTTCCGTGACCTCCACACCCTGAAGGGGTCGAGCGCCTTCGCGGGACTGAAGAAGATGAACCGCGTCGCGCACCTCGCCGAGGACCTCATCGGTGAGCTCCGCGATGGCAAGCGCCAGGCCGATCGCCGGCTCATCGACCTCCTGCTCGAGACCCTCGACGTGCTCCGCACGATCCTCGATTGCGCCCGCGCTCGGCGACCGATCGACGTGGACGTGAGCGACCTCGTGCGCCGACTGCGCGACCCGAACCTCGCTCCCGCAGCGCCCCCCTCGAGCACGCGCCAGTCCCCGCCGCCCGTGGGGTCGGCGGAGCCGGCGAGACAGACGTCGGCGCCGCCTCCGGCTGGCAGCGCGACCGCGACCCAGGCCACCCTCCGCATCGATTTCGCCAAGGTCGATCTCCTGATGAACCTGGTCGGCGAGGCGGTGCTCTCTCGCGGGCGGCTCGCCGCCGCGGTCGAGGCCCAAGGGGGCCTCCTGCGCGAGGTCGTGCAGACGCGGCACCGCCTGCACGCGGCCGTGGTCGCCGCGGGCAGCGCCGAAGCGGACCGGCGCAGCCCGACCAGTATCGCGCTCGAGGACCTGCAGCGGATCGAGCGGGTCTTGCACGAGTCCTACGACGACCTCGACAGCGGGCTCGGCGGACTCACGCTCGCGGTCTCTCAGCTCCGCGACCAGGTGATGAAGCTTCGCATGGTGCCCATCGCCCGGCTCTTCACCAAGTACCAGCGCACCGTTCGCGAGCTATCGAACAAGCTCGGCAAGGAGGTCAAGGTCGAGCTCGCCGGCGCCGAGACGGAGCTCGACAAGGTGCTCGTCGAGCGGCTCGAGGATCCGCTCCTGCACCTGGTACGAAACGCCGTGGACCATGGGATCGAGCTGCCGGAGGAGCGGGCCATGGCCCAGAAGCCGCGGACCGGCACCGTGCGGCTCACGGCCGCCCAACGCGGGGGCCAGATCCTCGTGACCATCGAGGACGATGGCGCGGGGCTCGACGCGGCGAAGCTCGCCGCCAAGGCGGTGGAGAAGGGCCTGCTCCGACCGGACGAGGCGGCCGCGCTCGCGGAACCGGAGGCGTTCGCCCTCATCTTCCGGCCAGGATTCTCCACCGCCACCCAGATCTCGGACGTCTCGGGGCGGGGCGTCGGGATGGACGTGGTGCGCGACGCGGTGGGAAAGCTCAAGGGCGCCATCCACGTCGATTCCCGCGTCGGCCGGGGGACGCGGCTCGAGCTCCGGCTCCCGCTCACGCTCGCCATCACCCAGGTCCTCGCCGCCCGCGTGGGGAGCGAGCTGGTCGCCCTGCCGCTCGACTCGGTCGTGAGCGCGCAGCAGGCGCCGGGCTCCTTCGAGGTGATCGGCGAAGGGGCGTTCCTCCGTCTCGGCGACGAGCTGGTTCCGGTGCTCGACCTGGCCGCGCTCCTGGGCCTCGACCGCGACGCCGACATCGGCGATCTGACCGACTCGAGCGTCGTCATCGTGGAGGTCGGCACCGACCGGCTCGGGCTCTTGGTGCGGCAGGTCCTGGGGCGCCACGACGTGGTGATCAAGTCCCTCGGCCCGCTGCTCTCGGCCGCCCCCTGCGCCGCCGGTGCCACCGTGATCGGCGACCGCGTGCTGCTCGTGGTCGACCTCGCCGATATCGCGACGCGAGCCCGGCAGCCGGCCGCCGCAGCAGGGCTCGCCGCCCGGGCTCGGCCGAAGGCCACGGCCCGCGCGCGGGTGCTGATCGCCGAGGATAGCGACGTGATCCGGGAGACCATCCGCCGCGAGCTCACCGAGGCGGGGTTCGAGGTCCGGGCGACACGCGACGGCACCGAGGCGCTGGCCATCGCGCGGCGGGAGCTCTTCGACGCCGTGTCCACCGATGTGATGATGCCGGGGATGGATGGTTACGACCTGACGCGAGCCCTCCGCACCGACCCACGGTACGCGCACGTGCCCATCGTGATGGTGACGAGCAAGGACGCGCGCATCGACGCGCTCCGTGGCTACGACGCGGGCGCGGATGCCTATTTGACCAAGCCATCCGACGCTGGCGTCCTGATCCGAACCATCGACGGGCTGCTCGCCAAGCTTCGCACACCGGGGACCTGAACGATTGCCGCGCGATCCCGCGCGGACCGTTCGACGTTCCGCCACCCGAGCGCCGTTTGCCCGAACTCCCCCCGCCCACCGGCAGAAATCGGCTCTTCACAAACGCGGGCCGCGTCGGCTAGGGTCCCTCACCCTCGTGGGGTGCGGTGCGCGCTGCGCAGCCGGCGACCCGCGAGATGGGTCGAATCCGAACCCCCCCGGGAGCACTCCATGAGCCGATACCTCTTCACGTCCGAATCCGTCAGCGAAGGCCATCCCGACAAGATGTGCGATCAGATCTCCGACGCCGTGCTCGACGCGGCGCTCAAGGAGGATCCTCGCAGCCGCGTCGCCTGCGAGACGCTCTGCAAGACGGGTTTCGTGATCATCGCCGGGGAGATAACGACGAAGGCACAGCTCAATTTCGGCCCCATCGCCCGCGAGGTCATCAGGGACATCGGCTACACGGGCTCGGAGATGGGCTTCGACGCCGAGACCTGCGGCATCCAGGTCGCCGTCGAGCCGCAGTCGGCCGACATCTCCCAGGGCGTAACGGAAGGCGCTGGCCTCTTCAAGGAGCAGGGCGCTGGCGACCAGGGGATGATGTTCGGCTACGCCTGCGATGAGACGCCGGAGCTGATGCCGGCCCCGATCATGTACTCCCACGCCCTGTTGCGAGAGCTGGCGCGCCTCCGCAAGACCGGCAAGCTCCCCTGGGCGCGACCGGACAGCAAGAGCCAGGTGACCATCGAGTACGAGGATGGCGTGCCCAAGCGGATCGAGACGGTCATTATCTCGACCCAGCATTCGCCGGACGTGAGCCACTCGGAGATCCAGGAGGAGGTGGTCGAACAGGTCATCAAGAGGGTCCTCAAGCGGAGCCTGCTGGCGGACGCCAAGTTCTTCGTGAACCCCACGGGGCGCTTCGTGATCGGCGGCCCCTTCGGCGACTCCGGCCTGACCGGTCGCAAGATCATCGTCGACACCTACGGCGGCATGGGTCACCACGGTGGCGGCGCGTTCAGCGGCAAGGATCCGTCGAAGGTCGATCGCTCGGCCACCTACTACGCGCGCTACGTCGCCAAGAACATCGTCGCGGCAGAACTGGCGCGCCGCTGCGAGGTCCAGCTCGCCTACGCGATCGGCATCGCGCAGCCGGTGAGCGTGCTCGTCAACACGTTCGGCACCGGCGTGGTCGACGAGGAGCGGCTCACCAAGTACGTGATGGAAAACTTCGACATGCGCCCCAAGGCGCTGATCGAGGAGCTCGACCTCCTGCGGCCCATCTATCGGGACACCGCCGCCTACGGCCACTTCGGCCGCAAGGAGTTCAGCTGGGAGCGCACGGACCGGGCGCAGCAGATGGCCGCCGAGCTGCTCGGAAAACGGATCCGTGGCACCAAGACCACGGCGGCGAAGGAGGCAGCCCCGGCGCCCGCGCCTGCCAAGGACCGCCGCCCTGGCCGTGCCCAGCCGGCCCCAACGGCAGCGGCCGCACCGGCGGTGCCCGCCCGCAAGACCCGGCGCACCGCGGCAATCGCCGCCCCGCCAGCGCCTGCCCCCAGCGCACGGAAGGCACCGGCACCACGAAAGGCACGGACCGCACGGACCGCACCGGTGGCACCGACAGCTCCTGCGACAACCAAGCCCCGGCGAGCACCGACGCCCGTGACGCCAGCGAAGCGCTCCGCACCGGCGAAGCGCCGTCGCCGCTGAGCCCGGGACTCCACCGAACCGGAGTCTCGCGAGCCTGGTCCGGACCCACCACCGGGTGGCGGGCTCGGACCGGCGACCTCGCGAGCGCCGATGGCCTCACCAACACCGCTGGCCTCGGAACCCTCGAGCGGACGCGGCCGGCCAAGCGCGCAGGTCCCTCGCCCCTGGCACCCTGATCGGTGCTCTAGCGGACACAGTTGCGACCGGCTTTCTTCCCGGTAGCTCGCTTCTCGCCGGTCCGCCCCCGGACGGGTGCTCTAGCGAACACAGTTGCGACCGGCGCTCTTCGCCTCGTATAGCTGCCGGTCGGCGCGTCGATAAAGCTCCTCGCCGCGCTCGTCGCTCCCCGCCGCGCGTGCGGCAACGCCGAGGCTGGTCGTGACCGGGATCCGCCGCCCGTCGAAGGAAAACTCGGTCCGCTCGATGGTGACCCGAACGCGCTCGGCGAGGTGCTGCGCGACGACGAGCTCGGCGTCGGTGAGGAGCACCGCGAACTCCTCGCCGCCAGTTCGCGCGAAGAGCGCATCGGCCCCCACCTCCCGATCGGACACGGCCGCGGCTTGCCGGAGCACGGCATCGCCAGCGGTGTGACCATGCCGGTCGTTTACCAGCTTGAAGTGGTCGAGATCGAGCACGATGAGGCTGAGCGGGATCGCTCGGGTGCGGGCCTGCCGGGTGGCCTCCTCGAGGCTCTCGTCGAAGTGCGCGCGGTTCGCCACCCCGGTGAGGCCGTCGTACTTCATCAGCCGATTCACCTCACGATGGTACTCGGCTTCGACGTTGTCGCCCGCGATGTACTTCAGGATCACATGACCGACCTGCAGGCGATCCCCGTCGTGGAGCTCCGCGCCGGAGACCCGCCGTTCGTTCACGTAGGTACCGTTGGTGGAACGGAGGTCGACGACCTGGTGCGCAGTGCCGTTCCAGCAGACCCGCGCGTGCTGCCGGCTCACGCTGTCCGCATCGAGACGCATCGCGCAGCTGGGGCCACGGCCGATGTCGATTTCCCGGTCGACCACGGAGACGTTCTGCCCGATCCGCGCTCCGGCGATCACGACGAGATACGCCTGCCCGCGCGGCCCCGCCTGCATGATGTGGTCAAGGCTGCGCGCCACCGTAATTTCCCCGGAGGGATGTGGCGACGGTCCCGACTTCGTCACGGAGCGAGAGGATAGCACGAGCGCCGAAACGGAATGAAGGCGCTCGCGCACGGGTCCGCTTTTCGCCACGTCGTTCGGCGGACGGCTCGGGGGACGAACGCCGAGGCCGCGCCGGCTCGGACGGCGGGCCCCACCCAGCCGTCCGGTTCGGTGCCGCGGCCGCTGGTCAGATATCGTAGTACATCTTGTACTCGATCGGCGTAGGGTAGCGGCGGTCCTCGTTGACCTCGTTCTCCCGCTTGTAGTCGAGCCACATCTCGATGACGTCCTTGGTAAAGACGTCGCCCTTGAGGAGGTACTCGTGATCCGCTTCGAGCGCCGCCAGGGCCTCGCCGAGCGATCCACAGACGGTGGGGACAGCCTTGAGCTCCTCGGGGCTGAGCGCGTAGATATCCTTGTCGAGCGGGGCGCCGGGCAAGATCTTGTTCTGGATGCCGTCGATCCCGGCCAGCATCATCGCCGAGAACGCCAGGTACGGGTTGCACGTCGGATCCGGGAACCGCACCTCGATACGCCGCGATTTGGGGGAGGGCGAGTAGGTGGAGATCCGCACCGACGCCGAGCGATTCCGGCTGGAATAGGCCAGATTCACCGGCGCCTCGAAGCCAGGGACGAGCCGCTTGTAGCTGTTCGTGGTCGGGTTCGTGATGGCGTTGAGGGATTTGGCGTGCTTGAGGATGCCGCCGATGTAGTAGAGCGCAAGCTCACTCAACCCACCGTACTCCTCACCCGCGAAGAGCGGTTTGCCGTCCTTCCACAGCGACTGGTGGACGTGCATGCCGTTGCCGTTGTCCATCGCCAGCGGCTTGGGCATGAAGGTGGCAGATTTTCCGTTGCGGGCCGCGACGTTCTTCACGATGTACTTGAAGAGCATCAGCTTGTCGGCGTTGCGGAGCAGCTCGTCGAACCGCATGCCAATCTCCCCCTGGCCCGCCGTCGCGACCTCATGGTGGCTGAGCTCCACGCTCAGTCCGACCGACTGCATCGCGAGCACGATCTCGGTGCGGAGGTCCATCAGCGTGTCCTGTGGTGGAACAGGGAAATAACCCTCCTTGTGCCGGATCTTGTGCCCGAGGTTCGGGTTCTCTTCTCGCCCGGTGTTCCACACCGCCTCGACCGAATCGACGAAGTAGAACCCGTTGTTCGACTTGACGTCGAAGCGCACGTCGTCGAAGACGAAGAACTCCGCTTCCGGGCCGAAGTAGGCGGTGTCGGCGATGCCGGTGCTCTTCAGGTACTCGGTCGCCTTCCTGGCGATGTAGCGCGGATCACGCGAGTAGGCCTGCCGCGTGATCGTATCCTGGATCGTACACTGGAGGGAGAGCGTCGGGTGCTTCGTGAACGGATCCATCACGGCCGTGATCGGATCCGGGATGAGCAGCATGTCGCTCTGGTTGATGGGCTGGAAGCCGCGGATCGAAGAGCCGTCGAACCCGACCCCGTCTTCGAACGTCGATTCCTCCAGCAGGGTGAAGGGGATGCTGGTGTGCTGCCACTTGCCGGGTAGGTCGATAAACTTCAGATCGACCATCACCGCTCCGTTTTTCTGCCCTAGTTCGATTGCCGCTTTGGGATTCATGATTGGACTCCTGTACCGGGCTCGGCCGGGTTCGACCTGGTTCACCCCCTCCCCCCCGGTGGCGGAAGGACACGCGAGGAGACGCGAACGGCGAGGCCCCGCGGACAGCGGGGTCGAGATCGCGGAAAGGAGGCAAACCGAGGCTCAGATCGCTGCTTCTCCGCGTTCTCCTGTTCGGATGCGCACCGCGTCGTGTACGTCGTAGATGAAGATCTTGCCGTCGCCAATCCGTCCTGTCTTCGCGCTCTTCTCGATGGCGTCGAGGATCGGCTGCACCAGGTCGTCCGCGACCACGACCTCGATCTTCACCTTGGGAACGAAGTCCACCACGTAGGCGGACCCACGGTAGACCTCCTTTTTTCCGCCGGTCCGGCCGAAGCCTTTCACCTCGGTCACGGTCATCCCCTGGACACCCACTTCGGATAGCGCGTCTTTGACCTCGTCCAACTTGAACGGCTTGATGATCGCATCGATCTTCTTCATCTCGCTTCTCCTCGGGTCGCAAGTCCACGAAGCTGCCCGTTCGGGAGGCCTTCGACGGTCCCGCAATGCATGGGCGATTCTTGGGGGACGCGGGTTTCGAGAGCGTTTCGTGATCGCTTCGCTCGTCGTTTCGAGGTAATCGGTGGCTGGGTTGCGGAGGGCCCTGCTCCATGCCGATACCCCCCCTCGCCAACGGCAGGCCCGAGGTCGAGCTCCAGGTGCCAAGCCCGATCCTTCGGTTCTCGAGCGCGGAGCTTGGGAGCGGCGAACTATGGGTCAAGGACGACGGCCAGCTGAACCCCCTGTACAGCGGCAACAAGGCGAGGAATCTGGGACGGTGCCTGTCAGCCGCCCGAGCGGCCGGGACAAGGCGCATCCTCACGGCCGGGGGAGCCGGGAGCCATCATGTTCTCGCCACAACGCTCTTCGCTCGTCGGTGCGGCCTCGCCACCACAGCCGTGCTCACCCCACAACCCTGGACCCACCACGCGGAGCAGACCCTGGCCTGCGCGCTCGCCTGGGGGCTCGAGCCGATCCCCGTCGCCACGACCGCCGAGGTACCCCTGACGGCCCTCGAACACCGGCAGAGGGGGGATGTCCTGGTGCCGATCGGTGGGTGGGGCACCCTCGGATCCCTCGCCCATGCAGAGGCCGTCGAGGGGCTTTCGGGCCAGATCCAGCAGGGGTCCCTCCCGGTCCCCGACTGTATCGTGGTGGCGCTCGGTTCGGGCGGAACGGCGTCAGGGATCCTGGCTGGCCTGGCCTGTTCCAGGCCAGGGGCTTCGGTTCGAGGGATATCGGTGTTCGCTCGCCACGCGTGGTTGGCCCGCGCGTTCGTGGTGCCGCTGGCCGCCCGGGAAGCAAGACGAATCGGCCAGCAGGTTGGTTGGCGAGAGCTGGACAGCCGGCTCCTGGTCACATCGGCTGAGGTCAGCGCGGGCTACGGGCGCCCGACCCCTTCCACCGCGACGGCACAGGTGATCGCCGCCCGGCAAGGACTGACCCTCGACACGACCCACACGGCCAAGGCCTTCGCTGCCGCTCTCCGAATACTGGACTGCTCGGAGCTCACCCCCTCTCCGGCCGAGAGGCCCGCATCGCGGCGTGCGAATGTGGGCAGAGCCCCCGTGCCAATCCGTGTGCTCTACTCGCACACCCTGTCCAGGGGTTCGCTCGAACCGCTACTCGCCGAAGCCCCTGGATCGACGGAGCTTCCCTCCGCGGTCCGCAGCCTGTTTCACCGAGCGTGAGCCACCACTATAGTCAACGGGCAAAGTCCGAGCCGATGCCCCCGCAGAACAGGTCCCACGTCCCGATCGGCGCCGTCCTGGAGGGGAAGTATCGCGTGACCCGCGAGATCGGCCGTGGGGGCATGGCAGCGGTCTACGAAGCCCACAACGTGGACATCGGCAAGCGGGTGGCCGTGAAGGTCCTGGCTGCCGAGCTCATCACCTCGCGCGTCGTCCGCGAGCGTTTCATCCGCGAGGCTCGGGCCGCCGCGGCCATTCGGAGCCCGTACATCTGCGACGTCTACGACTCGGGCATGTACGAGGAGCGACCATTCTTGGTGATGGAGCTCCTCGAGGGCGAGAGCCTCTATGACATGATGACCCGCGTGCGGCGCCTGGACATCGCGACGACCCTGCTCGTCACCACCCAGACCTGCAAGGGCCTCATCAAGGCGCACGAGGCCAGGATCATCCACCGGGACCTCAAACCCGAGAACATCTTCCTCACCCACAACGAGGAGGGCGGCCTCGTCGCAAAGCTCTTGGATTTCGGTCTCGCCAAGTTCTACGAGCCGACCGGGGGGGATGCCGCTCAGGCGCGGCTCACCCGGGAAGGCGCGCTGTTCGGCACGCCCGCCTACATGAGCCCGGAGCAGGCCAAGGGTCAGGGCGAGGTCGATCACCGCGCCGATCTCTGGGCGCTCGGCTGCATCGTCTACGAGTGCCTCACCGGGCGCACGGTGTGGAACGTGGACCAGGGCGTCGCCATGATCCTGGCCCAAATCGCGGGCGCTCCCCTACCCCGCCCGTCGCGCTACCGGTCGGATCTCCCGCTCGGGTTCGATGGCTGGTTCTTCCGGGCGCTCGATCGCGACGCCACGAAGCGTTTCCAGACCGCGCGGGAATTCGCCGACTCGCTCACCGAGGTGCTCGAGCCCGGCAAGCCCCGCTCGATCAGCCTCGCCCTCGAGCCAACCCCGCCGCCGGACCTCGCCCGCCTCCAGGCCCCGTCGGAAGCGGAGCCGGAGCCACACGAACCGGCGTCGAGCCGCCGCACCCCCCAGGTACTCCCGTCCCCTCGCGACGACGGGTCGGCGGCCCAGTCACCTCCCCTGGTCGCCATCGCGACGTTGCTCGGCGTGGCCGCGATCGCGCTCGGTGGCTACGCCTACTGGTTTTACGCCCTCCACCCGCCCGGCACCGCGACCGACTCGAGCGCTGGCCCCTCGCTCAGCGCGAGCGGCTCCCAGAGCTCCGCGTCACCGCGGCTCGCCCCCATCGAACGCGAGCCATACGCCCTCCAGATCGGCTCCGCCCAGGAGCGCCTCGCCCGCGGTGAGCGACGGAACGCGCTGAAGATGTTCCGGGAAGCGTTCAACAACGGTGGCTCCAACGTGGCCCGGTCGCTCCTCTCGCAGGCAACGGTGGCGATCGAACGTAGGGGACCGTGTCTGGTGACGGGGCTGGGGCGACCACGGCCCTTCGACTTGGACGGTCCCGCCTCGGCGCCCGCGCTGGTCGTGGGCTCCGCAGGTCCGATCCTCGTCTGGGGAGACAATCACCTGGAAGCGAGTCGGGTACAGGCTTTCTCCGCGCTGCTCGATCCCTCGCTTCGCCGGGTATCCATGATCCGCAACGTCACCCCGGAGACTGGGCTCGCGCGCGGGATGGAGCTGGTCTCGACGGGCAAGCACCTCGTCCTGTCGTACGTCGATCGTTCCGGCGATCCCGGGGCGTTCGTACGCCTCCTCGAGAACGACGGCCGCATTGGCGGACCTGCCGTGCGCATCTCGGGTTCGCTGAAGAACCAGCAGCCGGACCCGGCCATCGCCCGCGCCAGCGACGGCACCTTCTTCGTCGCATGGAACGAGGCCCACGGGCGGGGAACCGCCGACCTTATGCTCCGCCGCCTGAGCGCCGAACTCGCACCGCTCACCCCCCCCATCCGCCTCACCGCGCTGCGCGGGACCCTCGGCGGCGAGCCGGGGGCCCACTCGCCCCACCTCACCGTCACCGACGAATCGATCCGCATCGTCTTCACGTTGGAGCGGGGACACCGCCATCAGGTGATGCTGCTCACCGTCGCGCGGAACGCGCCCGAGCTCGAGCGAGGCGGGCTCGTGCCCACCAAGAAGGACGAGGAGCGAGATCGTGTAGTCGGGCGGCTCGAACCGATGAACGCCGCCGGTCCGCGGACGACGACCCCCCGCATCGCCTGCAACGTCGAGGGTTGCGTCGTCGCCTGGGACGAGGACAAGACGGGCGCCTTCGCGGCCTTCATCGACGTGGCCAAGAACCAGAAGCTCTGGCACCGAGCGTTCGCCGTGCGCGGTGCCGGACCGACCGTGGCCAGCAAGGGGGACGTGATGATGATCGCCTGGTACGACCAGAGCCGGGTGAAGGTCGCCCGCATCCGCCGCGATGGCTTCGGCGACCAGAGCGTGCTCGCGCGAGTGAACGGGTTCCAGCCACCGCCGGCGCTCGCACCTTCGGCCGTCGCCGGCGAGTGGTTCCTCGGCTGGCGGGATTACGAGGCAGGACACCTCGAGGCATTCGTGGTCAGGGCCAAATGCGACTGAAGCACTCCTCCTCACCCGCGCCCGTGGCGCCGAACCCCAGCATGGGGCTCGTTTTGCCCCCCCGCAGCACCCTGCGCAAGGCCGGCCTCGCGTCCCCACGAACCCTGCTCTTCCCGATCGACGTGAGCGACGCCCCCGAGCTCTGGACGACCATCGACGCTTCGCGGTGGCACCTCGAGCGTTGGCTCCCGTGGGTGCCCTACAACGGCTCCCTGGAGACGACGATGCACTACGCGGAGGCTTCGGCCGCCGACTGGGACGCCGGGCGGGCGCTCCGCTTCTGCATCCGCAGCAATCCCGGGCACGAACTACTGGGGGTCGTGGGACTCGACTCTTGCGTGTACCTTCATCGGTCTTGCGAGCTCGGGTACTGGCTCAAGCGGGAGGCGACCGGACGCGGTCTGATGACCGAGGCGGCCAAGGCGTGCATCGATTTTGCCTTCCGCACCGTGGGGTTCCACCGCATCCGCTGCGCGGCCGGCACCAACAACTACCCGAGCTTGCGGGTCATCGGGCGGCTCGGCTTCCGCTTCGAAGGCATCGCCCGGCAGGCGGAGCTCGTGGGCACGCGGTGGCTCGACCACGCCGTGTTCGCACGGCTGGCCGTGGACGACCCGCCCCCCTGACGCGTAACCTGGCGTCCCGTGCGCGAGCGACGACCGCTCTACTTTCTCCCGCTGACCCCTCTGGTGGTGGCGCTAGCGGGGATCGCGGCTGCGATCGTGATCGGTGTGCTCGGCGTCGTCGAGCTCAGGATCCAGAGTGACGCCAGCGCTCGCTTGCGCAGCGAGGTGCTGGCCGTGGCGCTGGCGAAGCGACTCCGGGGTACGGCGCTGGAGGACCAGCGGGAGGTGGTGGAGCGGGCAGCGAGCCGTTCCGGCGCGGAGCTGTTGCTGGTGAGCTTCGAAGGTGACGTCCAGGTGGACGGCAGCCTGGCTCGGCCCAACCGCGACGCGGTCGTCCACTGGCTCCTCACCGGCAGCGGCGAGGCGCGCACGGGTCTCGGGCGCACGCTCTACCACGTCGCTCCCCTCCCCGCTCCGATGCAGCACCTGTCGGTGGTCACCTTCGTGAGCGCGCCGCCCACGCCCTTCGCCACCGGGCCGCTGGTGCGCTCGGTCGGCATCTTCGCCGTCTTCCTCGTGGGTGCCGCGGCGTTGGTCGCGCTCTCGCTCGCCCGCGACGTCCATGGGGACGTGACGGCGCTGCACCACCGCATCGCGGACATGGCGCAGAGCGACGGACCCCCAGCTGGCCAGCCCGTGCCCGTCACCGGCGCCGACGAGGTCGCGCTGCTCACCAGCGCCTTCAACGCGCTGGTCCAACGCTTCGCGGCCGCGGAGCGCACGTACCGTGACAACCTCGCGCGTACGGTGACGTTCGAGCGGGACCGTAGCGTCTTCTTGGCGGCCCTCAGCCACGAGCTTCGAACCCCGTTAAACTCGATCCTCGGGTTCGCGGACGTCCTCCTCTCGGAAGCCGAAGGACCGCTGTCCCCGGAGGGCAGGGAGAACCTCGAGGTGATCCACTCGAGCGGGCAGCACCTCCGGTCCCTCATCGACGACATCCTCGCCCTGTCGGCGCTCGAGTCCGGGGAGCTCCGTCTCGAGCGTCAGGAGACAAACGTGTTCGCCATCGCGGCCGAGGTGGTGCGCGAGGCCAAGATCAGCGCGCGCGGCAAGCCGGTCGCAGTCCAGCTCGCGGGGCAGGCGGCGATCGCCTGGGCCGATCCCTTGCGAGTACGCCAGATCCTCGGCAACGTCGTGGGCAACGCCGTCAAGTTCACCCAGCGAGGCAGCGTGCTCGTGTTCGTCGAAGCCAACTCGGAACGAGTCGTCGCCTCGGTCACGGACACGGGGCCCGGGGTCCCACCCGCCCAACGCGCCCTCATCTTCGACGAGTATCGCCAGGCCGGTGATCTCGCTTCCCGCCGCGCGGGCAGTGGGCTCGGGCTGGCGATCACGCGACGGCTGGTGCAGATGCACGACGGCACCATCGTCCTCGAGAGCGAGGTCGACGTCGGCTCCCGCTTCACGATTTCGTTCCCGAGACGGCCGCGGCCCGACAGCCATCGCCCGAGCGAGCCGTCCATTGCCAGCGACGCCCCGCCGGTGGTGGAGGAGCGTCATGACCGCGGCTGACCCGAAGCTCGTCCAGCGGCTGGTCCTCTGGCAGCTGTTGTTCAGCCTCTTCACCAGCGCCACCGCCGCCCTGGCCGCGCCCCGACTGCTGCTGCTGACGAGCGCTCAGGCCGATCCCGCGGGCGAGCGGGTGTTCGCCGCCGTCGCGCTCTCCAGCATCGTGCCGGCGGTACGGACCGTCTGGGTCCTCCGGCGCCACCGCTTCGTGCTGCGCGCGCTGAGCCTCGGATCCCGCAGTGTGGAGCCGTTCGAGATGGCGGCACTGCTGGAGGAGATCTGGGGCGTCACCTTCGTCTGGGCGGCCGCGCCTCTCGCGGCGCTGGCGCTGCTGGTGTCCGCCTGGCGTCCCACGACGATGGACTCCGCGACCACCGCCAGCGTGGCGATCCTGGCCGCCGTCATCGTGGCCGCGGCATCCCTCCCGCTCCATGTCGTGGTGCGCCGAACCTTCGTCGGGGTCATCGAGCTCGCCGATCCCGAGGTGATGCGCGAGGTGGTGGAGACCTCCGAACGGCTGGGCCCCAGGCGCAGTCGCGTCGCTTGGCGTCTGATCGCCGCCGTGGCGACCCCGGTGGCCTTCGTGGGCCTCGGATCGGCGCTGATCTCGGGTGCCCACGTGCGCCGCGCGGACGAACGGCAGCGTGAAGAGACGGCCCGCGCCGTCGCCCGCGCCGCGCTCGATCTCGGCCCAGGGGTGGTCGCCAACGCAGGGTTGGAGGAGGCCCTCGCCGAGGTGGGACGGCGTGGGTTCCACGCGCGGATCGCACCGATGCCGGGAGAGTACTCCCTCGCGCGATTGGCAGAGGGCGTCGTGGAGCTCACGGCACCCCTCGACGCGGGACAGGCCCGCGTCACGTTCGCCGGATCCACGGTGCCGGTGGTGAGCGCCGCCGCGTTCTTGGTGGCCACGTTGGTGACGGTGCTGGCCAGCGCGGCTGGGCTCCTGCTCGGACGCTCCCTGGCCCGAGACCTGAGGAGCGCGACCGTCGGCGTGAGCGGTCTCTCCGAGCACAGCACGGGCCCGCGTATCGACCAGCTCGCGCGCTTCAGGGTCGTCAAAGACCTGGGCAAGGCGATCGAGCGCTTGGCGGCGAGGTTCCGGGTGTTCGCGCGCGCCCAGCGGCGCGCCATCCGAGCGCGCGAGGCGGCCGCGCAGATGCGAGGGCTGTTCTTCGCCAGCGTCAGCCACGACCTGAAGAGCCCGCTCAACGCGATCCTCGGGTTCGCCGAGCTCCTGCGGCAGAACGAACCCATGACGGACGACCAGGCCGAGAGCCTCGACCAGATCGAACGGAGCGGCCGCGAACTGCTGGCGTTGATCGAGACGGTGCTGGATGCGGCGCGGGTCGAGGCCGGACAGCTCTCCCTCGTCCGCGAACCCGTCGAACTCACCGACCTGGTGTCCCTCGCGCTCGACATCGGACGCGATCTCGGGCCGGCCGCGGCGCCCACGGTCGAGGTGAGCGTCGCGCCAAAGACCGTCCCGGTGCGGGTCGATCGGATCCGGATCGCTCGGGTGCTGGCGGCGTTCATCGGCCAGGCGCTGCGCGCCTCTGGTCCCACGAGCGTGCGCATCATGGCAGCGTCCCGGCACGGTGGCGAGGCCGAGCTGACGGTCGCCCTGCGGCGACCAGGCTCTCGTGCCCGCGATCTCGCCGGTCTGTTCGATCCCCAGCGCCCGGCAGCGGCCTTGGAGCCCCGCGGACTCGCCCTCGCGCTCGGGGTCGCGGAGTCCGTGGTGAAGCTTCACGGCGGCAGCATCCGCGTGGAGGCGGTCGAGCAGGACGCCGCCCGGGTCACCGTCTACCTCCCACGGGCTCACGACTCGTCCTGACCCCACGCGTTCACGCCCCGGCCGTCTCCGGATGTCTCGGATCGAGGGCGCGTGAGGGGTCGCGAACGGCTGCCCTTGACTTCTGGCCGCAGTCAGCGAAAAAGGCGCGACGCTCGTTCGCTCCGAGGCCCCGGATGGGGGTTCCCCTCCCGGGTCCGACCTGTGATATGAACGCACCTCCGCGACGAAGAGGCTTTAGGGGGGGAAGTGAGCGTCACCCACCCCAGCCGGAGACTAGGTCATGGCAGACATCGACAAGCTGAAGATCACGATTATTCGGGATGAGTGCATCGGCGACGGCGCGTGCTGCGACGATGCCCCGAACACGTTCGAGCTCGACGACGATGGAATCGCCGTCTGCAAGGCCGGCTCCACCGACAGCCGTGACACGATCCTCGAGGCAGCCCGCAACTGCCCGACTGACGCCATCGTCGTCGAGGACGTGGACACCGGTGAGAAGCTGGTCCCCGAGGGCTGAAAGAGCCGGGGGCGATCAGGGGCGATCAGCGGTCAGGCGTCAGCCGTTGGCAGGTTTGTCGTACGACCTCGCCGCTGACGGCTGATCACTGATGGCTGATCGCCGACCGTCGCCTCCGGTTGCGGCTCGCGCGGGGTTGGGGTCGTGACGGCGACGCGGTAGAGACAACGCGGTCGAGGATCGGAAGGATTGGGTTGGGAGTCGGCGTGACCATGTTTGAACGCATGGCCTTGGTGGGGTTGGGTTCGTGCCCCCACCACGGGTCGGCAGGACGGTCAGGGGTTGGGCTGGGGCAGGTGCGGAACGGGCGACCAACCTACCAATTCGGGACGGGGGTCCATGTCGCGGCCGGCAGAGCGAGGCAGCGATCCGTGGAACGGGTTGGGCCTCTTTTGTCATTAGATCCGCCATGCTGGCCCCTACGACCGACGACGGACCAAGGAACCTGCAACATCGGGGGAAGCTTTTGCTAGGCTACCAAACGGCAGTTCACTCAGCGTGGCACAGGGTCACTGGGTAGCGAGGGCGACGGAAAAGGTGTCGGCAGCAGGACCGGCTAGAGCAGACGCGACGGGAAGCCTTTCCACGACGCCGCTTTCGGACATGTTGGTGTCTCTGCTCGACCGGCGCCTGACGGGTTCGCTGGTCATCCAAGATCCAACGAACCGAAAAAGTGCCATCACCATTGCCGAAGGCCTCGTGGTCAAGGCGAGAACGGCGGAGGCGGTCGTGCGCCTCGGGGATCTGCTCGTGGAGCTTCACGCGCTCGACACGACGACCCTGGAACGAGCCCTTCGCTTGGGTAAGCAGGCGAACGTCCCGCTCGGACAGAGCCTCCTCCGGCTCGAGGCGGTGGGTGGTCCAATCTTGGACGCGGCACTCTCGGAGCAGCTCGCCCGTAGAGTCGTCTGGGTTTCTGGCCTGCCCCTCGAGACTCGCTACGGCTTCTATTCGGGGACGGACTTCCTCGGCAACTGGGGCGCAGGTCCGGTGGAGAGCGACCCGCTGGCGCTCATCTGGCGCACGGCTCGGGACCACGCGAGCCCTTCGCGAGTAGAGTCAGTCATCAGTCGGATGGAGTCGCGCCGTGCTCGCTTGCACCCCGAGGCCCGGATCGACCGATTCCACTTCGGGTGGGACGAGACGACGATCATCGAACGCCTACAGAAAGAACCACTGGTCGTCAGGGATCTCTTGGCGACACCCGGGGGGGACGCTCGCGTGTTGGCGCGGATGGTGTACGTCCTCGCGCTCACTCGTCATTTGGACCTCGGCGATGGAAAGGCACCCCTGGGCGTAGCGCCAGGGCAATCGAGCGACCGGCTGGCGCGGGCGAAATCAGGCCTCGCGCTGAGCTCCCACAGCTCCGGCGTCCCGAGCATCACCCCCAGCATGTTAGCGCCGGCGCCGAGCTCTCGGCCGGCAGGGAACGGCATGGGTTCGCGGGGCCTCGCGGTGTCGCTTCCCCCCATTGCGCCGTCCATCCCCTCACCCACGGTGATCGAAGGGGCACCGGCCTCCGAGGCGATCCCGGTGTCCCCTGTTCCGATCCAGGCCCGTATTCCACCACCGCCGCGCCCTGCGAGCGGCGAGGCGGGGAGGACACCCGCGCCGCCACCGACCCGGGTCCCCTCCCCCTTGCCGAGCTCCCGCGGCACCAGCGCACCCGTGCTCTCCCGGGCGCCCGAGGCGCCCGCCACGGCGTCGCTTCGTCCGGGGGGAATGCGCCCCGATCCGCTCGAGTGGCGACTCAACGCCAAGCTCGCCCAGTGCGAGCGGCGAGACTTCTACGGCCTGCTCGAGATCGACAAGACGGCGCCTACCGCCCTGATCCAGGCCGCCTACGTCAAGCTCGCCAAGGTCTGGCACCCGGACAAGCTCCCCCCAAGCATGACGCACCGCCGGAATGACGCGACGCGGCTGTTCGCCAAGCTCTCGGAGGCGCGACGCCTGTTCTGCGACGCTGAGGAGCGCGCCCGCTTCGACTACGAGCAGACCTCGGGAGAGTCCGAGGAGGCCACCGTGACCCGGGTCGTCGAGGCGGCCAACGAATTCCGCAGGGCCGAGCTCTTCTCCCGCCGCAATGATTTTGGCGCAGCGATCACGCACGCCGAGGCGGCGTACAAGGGCGACGACGAGCAGCCGGAGTACGCGGCGCTGTTCGCCTATGTCGTGGTGCAGAGCGGCACGCCGCTCGAGCCGAAGCGGCTGGAAGAGCTGGTGCAGCTGGTCGAGAAGGCGGTGGAGCGCGATGGCGAGAACGTCCGCATCCGCCTCTATCGAGCCTTCGTGCTCAAACGCGCCGGACGGATGGAGGATGCCCAGCGAGACTTCCGCTTCGTCGCTCGCCACGACCGACACAACGTCGACGCGATGCGCGAGATCCGCCTCTACAACATCCGCAAGGACAAGGAGAAGACCGGGAGCATCCTCGGCTCCCTGTTCGGTCGCCCATCGACGACCCCGAAGAGCCGCCGCTAGAGCAGCAATCGGGTTGATTGCTGCGTCGAATCAACAACCCAGAACACCGAACCGGCAGCAGATCTCTCCGGAGGCAGCGCTGGAAACGCGTCCTCGCCTCGCACGGACGCGTTTCCAGCGCTGCCGTTGTGTCGGCAACCTGATCGGTGCTCTAGGGCCGCCATCAGGTTGGTTGCTGCGCACGATCATCGAACTAGAGGACCGGCCCGACTCCGGACCTCGCCGGAGGCGGCGCTGTGACCGCGTCCTCTCCCTGCGTGAACGGGTTCTTGGCGCTGCTGTCCCTGTCGGCAGGCTGATCGATGCTCTCGAGCAGCCACCACGATTCGGCGACCCCCGCCCCAGAGGACCCCCTCCTCGGGGGCTCCAGGGGGATTGGCTCGCGAGCTCCGCGGCCGCCAGGATCCGGCTCGCCTCCGCCACCTCACCGATAGACGGCGACGACGGTGCCTGCACCCCCGGTGAGGATGTGTGGCGCGGCGCCTTCCCACTCCGCGGGTACTCGGGGCAGGGTCCACTCGAAGAGGAATGCTCCGTCCCGCGGTGAAAGATTGATGCAGCCGGCGCTCATGAGATCACCGAATTCCTCGTGCCAATACGCCGTATGGAGCGCGAACGGTGCGGAGAAGTACTGGGTGTGCGGGACATCCGCGATCCAGAAGGTGCGCTCCTCTCCCTCGTCTGGGCTCATCGTCTGGACGCGGTACTTGTAAGTGATCCGATGGATGCCCCGCGGGGTCGTGCTGGCGCGCACGGGGTCCCGACCGGGCATGGAGACCCCTCCCGCGCCGGGCGAGACCAGCGTCGCGAAGACTGGCTTCGTTCCGACGTACGCGACGAGCGTACCCCGCGTGACGCTCACTTCGATCCACCTGTCCTGTTCGCTCACGCCCCACGGCAGTTTGGAGCGTGTCTCCGCCACGGTGGTGTCGGATTCTGCCGCCCACACGATGCGATCCCCCTGCCGAGCGAGGGTGGCGAGGTAGCGCCGGCCATCGGCGCCCACCACCGTGTCGGTCCCGACCTCGAGCGGCGCGTAGCTTTTCGCCGGCCAGAACCTCCCGCTCGCGACGAAGGTCGTCTCTCCCTCCCGCAGGAACTGCGGTCGCGGCTGGCCGCGGAACCACGCGAGTGGCAGCGTGATCCCAGCGCCGAGCTCGATCCCCCGAAAGTGGGAAACGCGAAAGGGGCGGGTGCGGTCGGCCGGAACGACGGTCCCATCCGCGCTCGCGAGCCAGGTCCGCCCCGCGTGGTCGAACGATGCGGTGTAGGCCAGCATCGACCCCAGGGGGATCGTGCGGCGCACGAGTTCCCCCGGTTGCGCGCGCCCCGCCGAGCCGCCCGCGGCGAAGAAGGCCGGTATCGCCGCCGATGAGGCGATCGGGCGCACCTCGGCGAGGCGCTCGTGACCGCGATTGCCCCACGAAAGCTGGCCGAAGCTCCCGGGTGCCCCGAGGAACCGTTCCTCGTGCTCCCACTCCGGTTGGGTGGGCAGGCGGCGATACATCGGCGCCCCGTTCGAGAGGGCGTACTCGAACGGCAATGGACCAGGGCGCGGCTGGAGCGCGCTCATGGACCGGAGATAGCGGCTGGATCCGTCGAGAGTGGCCGTCGCGCCGAGACAAACGAACCCGAACGGCTCGGTCGCGACGAACCCGGCGGAACAACCCGGCCCCGGACGCGGCTCGGCATCGCGCAGCGCCACCGATTGCCCGAGCCGCACCGAGCCGATCGGGTGGGAGGGCAGCCGCGGTTCCGGGTAGATCCACGTGGGAGCGCCGATCGAATACACACGCGATGGCGCAGTCGGCGCGGTCGGCGCGGTCGGCGCGGTCGGCGCGATCGGCACGGTCGGCGCGATCGACACCGGCACCGACTTCGTGCCACCGCGTCTCCCAGCCGAGGGGAGCGCGACTGGACGGGAGGCGCGCGAGGGACGCGGTCCCACCTGGGAGCTGCCGGCCGGGGCGGCACGAGACGCGCGCGGCGAGCGACGCCACGGTCCGTCCGCGTGGACCGTGGTCGTGATGAGCCCGGAAAGGAGAGTGAGGCCCAACAGGTAGGCGTTCCTGCTGCGCAACGAGGACACGCGAGGCGAGTCTTGCTCGCCATCGGTTGGCGCGCAAACTCTCGCCTGGCGCCCCCCAGAACTGGGGTAGAGTCCTTACCTTACGGCGATGGCAACGCGACGCAAGAAACAGACCACCGAGCCCGCCGCCGAAGAGATGGCAGCCGCGGCAGCGCCCCCAGACCGGCTCATCTCGCCGGTGAGCCGCGGCGAGGACCAGCAGCTCGATCGGCTCCTTCGCCCGCAGTCGCTCGGCGAATTCGTAGGCCAACGCAAGCACACGGAGAACCTGCGGGTCTACGTCGAGGCAGCGCGTCGCCGCGGTGAACCGCTGGACCACATCCTGCTGTCGGGGCCGCCCGGCCTCGGCAAGACGACCCTCGCGCACGTCCTGGCCAAAGAGATGGGCGTCACGCTCTTCGTGACCAGCGGCCCCGCCGTGGAACACAAGGGCGTGCTCACCGGCGAGCTCACGCGCGTCGCGCGGAACGACATCCTCTTCATCGACGAGATCCACCGCCTCAACGCCACCGTGGAGGAGGCGCTCTACCCGGCGATCGAAGGCTTCCGGATCGACGTCGTCACCGGGGACGGGGCGTTCGCCGAGAGCATCTCGCTCGATCTCAAGCCGTTCACCTTGATCGGAGCCACGACCCGCACCGGCCTGCTGACGAAGCCGCTGCAGGAGCGCTTCGGGGTCACGCTGCGCCTCGATTTCTACCCCGTCGAGGACCTCGCGCTGATCGTCGCTCGGAGCGCTCGGCTCCTTGGCATCCCCTGCGCGACCGAGGCCGCCGAGGCGCTCGCCGCGCGGGCGCGGGGCACTCCCCGCGTGGCCAACCGTCTGCTCCGCCGAGTCCGCGACTTCGCCGAAGTGGAGGGAGACGGCACGGTGACCGTGGATATCGTGAGGCACACTTGCGAGCGCCTGGAGGTCGATGGCGCCGGACTCGACGAGATGGATCGACGGTTGCTCCGGGTGGTAATCGAGGACTACGATGGGGGGCCGGTCGGTGTAGAGACGATCGCCGCCGCGCTCGCCGAGCCTCGCGACACCGTCGAAGACGTCTACGAGCCGTACCTCCTGCAGCAGGGTCTCCTGGGGCGCACCCCCCGCGGTCGCATCGCCACCCGCCGCGCGCGCGAGCACCTCGGGTATCCCCCCGTGGGCCACGACCCGCCGCGGCAAGGTCGGTTGTTCTAGTTACTCGGCGGCGCGCGCTCCCCCCTCCCGACGGTCAGCGAGCGAACAGGAACCCGATCAGCGCACCGTAGAGGGTCGAAATGTATGGGTTTCCGGTGAGCGGGCAGGCGCCGGTGCGGCACCCGACGAAGCGGTAGTAGAGGAACCCGGCGAGCGCTCCGCCCGCCACGAACAACACCATGCGCAGGATCATCTTGGTTCGAGCTCCCGGTGCGAGGTTCGGGTCTTCGGACATGGCTGGCTGGTGCTGGACTGGAGCAGCCCCCAGCGGACGCCGGGTGGGACCCGGAGGACGCCGGCCCCAGAGTCCTGGATGGGTCGCAGCAATCGAGCGGGTTGCCGCTCTAGGACGCCACCCGTTGGAGCCCCGACCGGAGCCGAGGGATTCGAGAAATCACTGGGTCGCCGCCTCGCCCCGAAGAAAGGCTGCATACGCCTCGAGGTTGGTGGGGCGCCCCAGGAAGGCCTGCACGAGGGTGGCTTCGTCCGCACCCCCCCCGCGCGATAGCACCTGCTCGAGCCAGTCAGCGGCGGTCGCTCTGCTCATGAATCCCTCCCGCTCGAAGCGGGTGAGCACGTCGCGCGCGATCGCCAGCGCCCACTGGTAGCCATAGTAGCCGGCGTCGTACCCCATCAGGTGCCCGAAGGTCGCCTGGAACCGGGTCTCCGGCTGGTGCGCGAACTGCTGGGTCCTCGCCATCACTTCACGGAACACTACATCCGTCGCCAGCGGCGTCGGCTGGGTGTGGTACTCGAAATCGAGCGCCGCCAGGGCCAGCTGCCGCTCCGTCGCCAGCGCGCGACCGAAGGCGCGAGCGCGGAGCATCGCGGCGAACAGCGGCTCCGGCACCGCAGCGCCCGTGACGTAATGGCGCGCGAACGCATCGAGCACTTCGCGTTGAAACGCCCATTCCTCCAGCATCTGGGAGGGAGTCTCCACGAAGTCCTGGGCCGTGCTGGTGCCCGAGTAGCTGGCGAGCTCCTCCTGCGTCAGAAGGTGGTGCAGGGCGTGTCCGAGCTCGTGAAAGAAGGTGGTGACGTCCTCCAGCGTGAGCAGGGCAGGTCCGGCGTCGGGCGCTGGGAAATTGGTCACCAGCGCGGTCATCGGCGTCGCATAGGTGCCATCCGCCAGCCGCTTGCCGGGGCGGATCTCGAACATGGCGGCGTGCTTGTACTTGGCTTCCCGCGGGAAGAGGTCGAGGAAAAGACGCCCCGCAACCACACCCCCACGCAGGAGGTCGAGCACCCGTACGTCCGCGTGCCAGCGTGGCGCCTCGGGTCGAGGCACGAATTCCAGCCCGAAGAGCCGGGATACCAGCCCTAGGACTCCCGACACCACCCCCTCGACCGGGAAGTACTCGCTGAGCGCCTTGCCGTCGTACCCGTACTTCTTCTCCCGCAGCCGCTGCTCGAGATAGAGCCGGTCATAGACCGGGATCGGAAGCCCCTCGGGAACGCCGAGGGCAAGGCTGCGCTCCGCCTGGAACTCGGCGTACTCGCGGCGCCCCGGCTCACGAACTGCCGCCGCGGCACCAGCGAGGAAATCGCGCACCGCGTCCGGCGTGCGGGCCATCCGCGACTCGAGGACGTAGTCGGCCCAAGTCGCGTATCCGAGGAGGCGAGCCTTGTCGGCTCTGAGGGCGAGCACTCGCTCGAGGAGCGGGACATTCTCGGCTGCCGCTCGCGAATCGAAGATCGAGTTTAGCTCGCGGGCGAGCTCACGATCCTCGGCATAGCAGACAACCGGGAAGTAGTCGGGATAGTCGGTGGTGATGGTGACGAGCCCATCCGCCTCGGGCGGGTGGGCCGCGAGGAAGGCATCGGGCAACCCCCGCAAGCGGACCGGCGACACGCGCACCGACCCGGTCGCCTCGGCGAGGTTCTTGGAGAAATCCTGGGCAGCTCGATTGAGCTCGTCATTCAGCTCGCGCAGCCGAACCTGATCGGCGGGCGGGAGCTCGAGCCCGTTGCGCCGAAACTCGCGCAGCAGTTCCTTCAGCAGGCGCTGGCTCGTGCCGGTGAGCTCGGCGGCAGCCGCGGAGGTCGAGAAGCGCCGCACGACGTCGGCGAGCTCCGCATCCAGCATCATGTCGGTCTGAAAGGTGACGAGGCGGGGCCGACAGGCGCGCGCAGCCTCCCGTACCGCGCCATCCGGATGCGTCTCCTCCATGAGGCCGGCGAATCCGCCAGCGAGGGCGGTGGCGAAGGCAACCTCGTCGAGGGGGGCCAGGACCGATGCGTAGACCAGGGCAGCGTCGGGGGCCCGGGCCAGCACCCGCACGCTCTCGACCAGCCTGCGGGCCCGCTCGAGGTGGGACGCCGAGAAGCGGAGGATGTCCGCAGCCGTGAACCCTGCGGCCACCGGATCGAAGCCCGGCGCGTCCAGGTCGGAGAGGGAAGGTTGCCTCGAGATCGATCCGTCGTTGGCCATGGTTGGTGCGTCCGCGCGCCGCTCCGTCGCCGTGGGTCCGCCATCGGGCGCGGCGGTCCTCCGCCGTTCGGCAGCAGAGCGGGCCGCGGACAGGCCGGAGGGCGTCATATGGCAAACTCGACCCCACCTGTCGAGATAGGTCCCAGATGCCTGTGCCAGGTTGGGCCGCCACGAGTATATTCCGGCCCGGAGCCCCAGGTCATGAAGGTCCGCGCCATCGCCAACGGAACCGATCGCAGCAACGCGATCGGCACCGTGGAGCTCGAATGCGGCCCCCAGGGGCTCTCCATGACCTATCTCGGAGTGGGCGCCTACGCCGAGGGGTATGCGCCGGGTGCGCTCACCCGCGGCACCAGGGTTCGGGTTCCCTGGACCGAATTGCTCGAGGCGCGGGCCGAGGGCGACCGCCTGTACCTCGCGGTCGACCCGCGCCTGACGCCGCACCATCGCCTGTGCCTGACGGGGTTCTCGAGCGGAAACGTGGTCGATCCGCGTGAGCTCTTCCGGCAACGACTCGTGATCTGGGTGGGTGCGGGGGGCGCCGCGGTGGTCGGCATGCTGCTCATCGCCCTGACGGTGCCGCTCATCTCCCCGGAGACCGGGGGCGCGACCGCGATCGCCATGGGCGCGCTCGCGGCGGGCGCGCTCCTCGGCCTTGGCTGGATTGCCGAGCTCCGGCTGACCCGCGCCGCCGATCCGGACGCCGTGCGCATGGCCATCCTCGCGGAGCTCGGCGTCTACTTCCCTCGTTTGATGTACGGGCCCCTCACCCCGAGTCCGCGACGTCGAACCGATCCGATCCTGCTCGTTCACTGGCTGATGCCGCGGACCACCCTCGCCTTCGCGTTATCTCTGGCGACCGGGCTCCTCGCCACGATCCTGATGGCGCAATGGATCCTGTCTGGTCGCTCGGACGAGCGCCACCACCCGCGGCCCGCGGTTGCCTCGCGAGACGAAGCCCCGCCGATCCCGCCCGAAGACGAATCGCCCCCCCCCACGCAACCCGCGGCGATGGCCCCGGTGGCGGCGGCCTCCCCAGCGCCGAGCGCGGCCGAGCCAGCGCCCACCGCCGCGGGGGATTCGGTCACGCTCAGCGGGGACTGCCGTTGCCTTCGAGCGGACTCGCCGCTCTGGCGCGAGGGCCTCCCTCGCCTGAGCCACCTCGTCCTCGCCCAGCGCACCTACAAGCGGGGAACCAAGCGACGCCTGGCCGCCGAAGTGGCGGTCGTCAACAACGGGAATCAACCCCTCACCGACGTCACGCTCATCGTCCATTTCTTCGAGCAGGATCCCCCGCCCTCGAACCAACGGTACGAGGTGACCCAGCGCACCCTCTTCTTCGAGGGACCGCTGGTGCCGGCGCAAGCGATCAAGTGGAGCGTCGACGCGCGCGGCACCAGCATCGAGATCGAGAACCGCAACGCGGGCATTCTCGTCTCGCCGGGCGCGGACACCGCCCCGACCAACTTCGTCGCCGAGCTGCTCGAGGCGAACCACCGCCCGGTGCGCCTCCACGGCGCCATGCTGCTCGCCTATCTCGACGATCCGCGCGCCCGCCAGGCGGCGACCGACCTCCGCGACGCTCTCCGCGACGACGAGGAGCCCTACCTCACCCGCCTGCTCCGCGCGACCAACGAGGTCCGGGTGTGCGATCTTCAGGTCGCGGGGGCAGGGACCCTGCGCACCGCATCCGGCTGCGTCTTCAACGCTGGCACCGCGCCCGCCGACAACGCCGGCGTGCGGATCCGCGCGCTCACCGAGTCCGTCTCACACCAGCACCCCCTCGCCCCGCCCCCTGAGCTCGCGGCCGAACGCAAATGGCACGTCCCTGAAGCGCTGGGACCGAACTCGGGCCGCCGCTTCGCGGTGGGCTGGCCCCTCGACGCCGGAGCGGCCACCGCGCCCACCTTCGAGGGCTACGCCGGGCGGTTCGACCTGCTGGATTGACGAAGACCCCGACGGAGGGGACTCGAGCGAGCAGCCTCCGTCGGATACGGGCGTCCAGGACTGGCAGCAGCTCCGGGCCGCTGACGATGTGGAACAAGCCAATCCAACCGCGGAAGTGCTGTTTTTTTCCGGCAAAGCAGACGTACAGCGACTGCCCCCGGGTTCGCGGAGTGAGGGGTGCGCGGAGGCGGACGTTCAGGTCAAGGTTCAGGTTCACGAGCAGGCCCTACACCTGCTCCCCTGGGAAGCCCTGCTCCCAGCTCCACGTGCGCCCCTGGGAGGCGGTGCTCCCCGCTGCTCCTTGCTCGACCACCGATCCAGAATCCCTTTGGATTTCCGGCGCCCGGCACCAGTCGATCAGCAGCAGCCGAGGAGGTTGTCCGCGCAACCTGGGCTCCGGCAGCCACAGGCACAGTCCGCGATGTCGATCAGTAGCAGCCGAGGAGGTTGTCCGAGCAACCCTCGCCCGTGTCTCCGGCATCCGCGAAGCAGGCCCCGATCTCCTCCGGGGTCTTGACGGAGAAGAGAACGTCCTGCTCGCAAGCCGCGATGTCCACCTCCTCGCAGCCGTCGTGCCACGCCTCGCAGCGGGTCGCGGCGGTCGGCACCGCGCAGAGCTGGGCGCTGACCGAGGCGAGGCAGTCGTTCACGTAGCGGTTGTGCGCCTCGTTGCAGTCCATCCTTTCGTAGCCGTAGCCAGCGAAGCAGATCAGCAGCTCATCGAGAGCGGCCTCGTTGGCGAAGGGAAGGTAGTAAAGGCAAGTCTCCATCGCCAACGGGCCTTCGTCGACCGTGCAGGAGGAGGTGCCGAACTGCGTGTCGGCCCAGCCCTCGCAGTCGAACGTCGGATCCTTCACGGCTTCGCTCCAGACGCACGACACGCCGCCACCCTCGCCACCGGCTCCGCCGACCACGGGGGGCGTGCCGCCCTCGCCTCCGGTCGCCGTGCCTCCGGTCGCTTCACCTGCGGAACCACCAGTGGTCGCGGTGCCACCGGTCACGCTGCCGCCGGTGGTGGTCCCGCCCGTCTCGGCATTGCCGCCCGTCTCCTCGGTGCCGCCCGTCTCCGCGCCGCCCATGTCCACACCACCAGTCGCCTCACCGGCCGACCCGCCGGTTGCAGGGGTCCCTGCCTCGCCCCCCACGGCACCGGTCGTGGTGCCGCCCGTTTCCTCTCCTCCGCTCTCGCCAGTCCCGCCCGTGGGCGCGCCGGCGTTGCTTTCTCCGCCCGTGCGGGTGCCGCCGGTCCGAAGACCGCCCGTTTGCCCGCCGCCGACGTTGCCGCTACCACCGAGCCCGGTGCCGTCGTCCTCATCCTTCTCTACCGAGCAACCCTGTGAAAACACTAGCGATAGCGCGAATGCCGAACCAAGGACCGTGTAGATTCTGGAAAGCTTCATCGTTCATCCTCCGAGAGGGCCCGGGCACCCCCGACTGCCCTTTGACGCGGGAACCCGGGAAGGTCTACCCCGCGCACAAGAACAAAGCGAGAGATGGACGGTCCGCGGCCGGATTCGATGCATCTCGAACTCGACCCGGGCTCAAGGCCGTACGTACACCACGGTCCCGCGCTCCTTGTTGATGACACCGTGCCAGCCGGGAGGCACCGCTGGGTCGGTCCACTCGAAGAGCCAGGCTGCGTCGATGGGTGCCAGATTGATGCATCCGTGGCTCCGTATCTTGCCGAACTCATCGTGCCAGTAGGCACCGTGAAGGGCATAGCCCTTGTGGAAGTACTGGACGAATGGCACATCCTCGAGCGCGTACGAATCTGCCTTGTCCTCGTTGCCATCCATGGTCGCGCTGAGGTGCTTGGCGTGAACCATGAAGGTACCTCGTACCGTAGCGTCGACCTTCTCGGGATCCCCCACACCCCCGCGCCCGGTGCTGACCAGGGTGACATAAACCGGCTTGAGTCCCTCGTAGGCGACCAGGGTCTGGTCCTTGATGGAGATGTCGAGCCACTTCCGTTGCCCGGTAGCGAAGCTCGGGAAGCTCGTCCGCGGCTCCACCACCCGCAGGCCGTTCAGCGGCACCCAACCACCGTCCGAGGTGGGTCGCATCGCCTGCGCGCCGCTGCCCGACTCGCCGGTGATCTTCACCCATTCGCGGTGGCGGTACTCCCCGGCCGCCACGAGCCTTCCCCCATCGAGCGACGACCGCTTCAGGCGGTATCCCCGGACCATTCCCACCGGCAGCGACTCATCCCGACCGAGCTCGACGCCGTGGAATTCGCTCTGCCGAATGACCTCGGTGCGGTCGAGCGGGATGATGTCGAAGCCCGTCGTGAGCCCCATCACCCGCCCTTCCCACTCGAACACCTCGAGCAGAGCGAAACCGCTCCCGGAGGCGGCGCGACCCGCGTGAGCCGTGTAGTGCAGGCCGGATTCTACCCCGTAGGGCTTCTGCACCGCTGACGTGGTGGACAGAAACGGCGGTGGGGCGGTGATCTCCCCGAGGCCGGTGAGGCTCCCGCGAACTTGCTCGCGGGCACGCCAATTGGCGACCCGCCCGGCGATGCCGTCCCCTTCCGCGTCCCGCATCTCCTTCGCGCTCGCCAGCCGGAAGTAGCGATGCGGCGCTTCCTCGTTGGCCATCACATAGGGATACGGCAGTCCACCGCTGCGGTTCGGTGGCCGTCGAACGGAGACCACGATGGGATCCCTGGTGACATCGAGCGTAGCGCCCTTGCCGATGCAGACGAACCCTCGCGGGTTCACCCGATACCAACCGCCGGCGCAGCCCTCGTTGACGATGGCGGGACCGCGCGCGTCAACGACGGCGCCGGCCCTGAGGTATCCGTACCGCGTCCGAGAGGGGCCGGTATCGGAGTAGATCCACGTCCGCCAGGCGATGCTCGCGAGCCGTGTCCCCGTGGGAACGAATGGCAGCGCATCGGCGGCGGTGCCTGGCGTGGCGGACGCCCCCCCGGGGGCGTCGCGCTCGAGGGCCCCGTTCATGCCCGCAACGACGCGTACGGGTCCTGCGGGACACAGCTCGACCCCGGGGGGGTCGCGACGTTCGCCGCAAGCCCCCGCCCCAACGATCAGGAGGATGGAGGTCAGGGCTCGAGGACCGCGCACGAGTCGTCTGCTACCACAGCCGCCGGGGGGAATTCCTCGTTCTCGGCCCGTATCGCCGCTCGGAGTCGGCCCGGCGAGAATGCCCTCGCCCCGCGCCCCGGGGTCGGATATGGGAGGGGTTCCGACTGGGCACCAGGAGCGATCGTTGCGGATTCCGAAGGGTTTGTGGGGGATCGTCAAGGAGGTAGCCCGCCACCTGCTCCGGCGGCCCGTGGTCGGGATCGTGGCCGTGGCGCGGATCCCGGATGGGCGTTGGGTGCTGGTGAGGCGAACGGACACGGGTGCGTGGGCGCTACCCGGAGGCACCCTGGAGTGGGGCGAAACCCTGCGCACCGCGATCGTGCGGGAGCTCCGCGAGGAAGCCGGCGTCGAGGTTCGCCATCTCGGCGAGATCGTCGGTGTCTACTCCGATCCAGAACGTGACCTCCGGTTCCACGCCGTGACCATCGTGGTGACAGCCGAGGTGACCGCGCCCGGTCGCGCGCCACAGAACCCGGCGGAGATCGCCGAGGTCGGGCTCTTCTCGAGTGAGGAGCTACCGCAACCGCTGTCGCATGGAATGAGCGACATGGTGGCACGCTCCAAGGATCCGCGACCTCATTGGGAATAGCCCTGGGTGGTGGCGCGATTGTGGTGCCCCGTCCCGCGCGGTATTCTGCGCGGGGTGACGGGACACCCCGAACGGCAGGCCTGGGTGACGGTGGTGGTCACCGAACACGAGGTGGTGGTGCCCAGAGGCCACCAACGCGTTACCTGGTTCGTACGGGAGGGAAACGCTTGGCTCCCGACGGAGAGGCTCGAGAACGCCATCGTAACGCTGAAGGAGTCGCCCCCGGGCACGGTGTGGGAGCGCACGATCGACCTTCGGGTCCTACCGGGAACGGAGCTCATGCGGCTCGAGTCGCGACCGGGACCGCCGCGGCGCCAAGATCCACTGGACTACCTGCGGCAGGAGGTGCGGCTCGCTCCCCGTGAAGTCCGGCGGCTATACTTCCTCGTCGACCCACGAGGCAATCTGGCGATCAGGCCAGCCGCCGGGGCGCCATCCCCTCGCGGCGGGACAAAGAAAGGGCCCCGCGCCACCTGAAGCGACGCGGGGCCACCCACCCCCTGCGAATCTCGGGGAGACGAGTCCCGGTGCTAGTGCGCGGCAGCGGCCATCGCGTGCTCGTGGACATAGGGCATCGTCGCGCCGACGAGCCACCGGACGGTAGCCGCGAGCTCCGCCCCAGACTCGATGACCACGTCCCCACCCGCATCGACGAAGCGTTCCCGTGCCTCGCTGTGCCCACTCCGCCCCACGATGGCCACGCCTTGCGTCACCGGCCTCCGCCGCAGCGCGGCGACGAGGTCCACGACGTGTCCGATGCCGAAATGGTCGATCTCGATGGCTAGCACCTCGTAATCGCCAACCGCGAGAACGAGCGCGGCGTCGAACAACCCCTCGTAGTTTTCGACTCTGACGCAGTCCTTCAGTGAGCGCACCCCCATCGTGGCCGTGACGGAGAGGCCGACGAGCAGGACACGGGGGACGGTGAGGCCCAGCGACTCGGGAATGGCGTACCCGAATCGGCGCATGAACCGGACGACCTCCGTCCGATGGAAGCGTAGATGGCGTCCCTTGGTGCGCCTCCCACGTAGGTGGCCGTGACGAACCCAGTTGTGGATGGTCTTCAGATCGACCCCGAGCAACCGAGCGATGTCGCCCGAGGTCATGCAACAGACGGGGGACCGTTCACACAGATCCATCATGAGACATGGATGCCAGAAGCGTCCGGCCGTCCGCATCACCCTGCAGGGTGAATCGAACGAAATTCTCCAGCTCCCGGTCCGGCCGCCCAGATCGCTCCCAGAAGGATCGGGGCTCGCCGCTGGTCGAAGACTCCGGCGCTCGGCACGCCACGGGCGTGGTTCTCGGCCCGCCGGCTCCCGACAGGGCTGGCATTAGCGAAAAAATGCCAACGGCGGCTTGGTCACCCAAACCGCCGTTGAGGAAGGTCACTTGTCGGTGGTGGACGACGAACGTCCTACAATCGCTGCTGGATTTCACCGACCCCGCAAACACGCGTGCGAACGTGCTTGCCGCATCATCGCCCCAATGTGGGTTCCCGGACACCATGCCGCGCAGTTCGCGCTGGACTGACCTGGCCCAGGTAGCAAGGTCGTTGGCCTTGCTAGCTTCGGCGAGAATCGACCTGGGGGGCTCGATCGGGTGCTGCTCCCGCAACGCCCAGCCCTGACCCACCGCGCCTCACCGGCTGGATGAGCCTTGCCCAATTCGTTCATGCCTCTGATGCCTCTCGAGACGACCCACGGCACCGCCGCTCGGGAACCAGACCCGAGACACCAGCTTGTGAGGATCACGCCGTTGTGACGAGCACAGGCCGACGTTCTCCTCGCTTGACCGTGAACGTTGGACACCCGACGGCAGGTCCCGGTTAGGGGAGGCCGACCACAGCGATGCCCGAAGCACCTGATGTCGTGCGCAGAAACCGCGAGAAGACCCACGACCGTCAGACTCCGCCAGGTGATGAACGCTGAACGAAGCCGACGCGCACCCAGTCGTGCCACTTGTTCGGCGAGGCCCCGTCAAAGGCCACCGCCAGATCCGTGACACCAGACAACGCCATGGTCCGGACCGTCAGATCCGTCGAGCAGAGCTCGCTCCCCGGACACCTCTCCGCGAACCCCTGGTAACCAAAAGCCTTTCGGCTCAGGCCATTCGGTTCGTGGGACATGCCCTGGAATTCCGATGCGTCGCCGGAGATGCGTCCGGCCGACATCTGCAACCCACATTTCAAAGACGAGCACCCAGGTCTCGCTCGGCTACGACGATGGCTCGCCGTGAGCGGGGCGATTCACGTCACGCCGCCCGCTTCGCCCAGCGATGCCCGCCACCATGGTCGCCTCTTCGCCGAACATGGGGCGGAAACCGCCGTGACTCTGACGTCTCCGTCACCGACTGACACCCGGCGTTTGGCACCGCGCGCCAGCTGGCCAAGACCGCTTTCCTCGCCGCTCCGTGAAGAACGACGGCTGCCACGGTCCGAGACGTCTTCCACCATCGAGCGGCTCTCCACGAACCGAAGGTGCTCAGCGCCGTTTCGGGCACCGGAACCGCTCAACATCATTCGCCGACGCCGGTCTCCCGACTCTGGCTAGGCCCCCGTCCCCCACTCCGGCCGCGACCGGAGAGGCTTCTCTGAGCCGATGCTGCTCAATGACTTCTGCAACCAAGTCGAAATCCGGGGCGCACCCCACGGGCTCCACAACCTCACGCGCACCGCAATGGCTTGCGATTCGCTGCGGATCGAGCCGCAAGGGCCCACCCGCCGTGAGCCGTGCGTGCCCATGGCCGAAACCACGGGGAGCGCCCGTCGAGGCGCCACGCACGGGCCGAGTCACCCGCGAGCCAGCTTGCACGCAGCGGTGCAGAGGCCGCCTCTCGAATGCTCGAGCACCCCAGTCGTCGCTGCACAATCCACCACCGGCCTGGATCACCGACGGCGAGAGCGCACAGCCAAGGCCCTCCTTGGGAGCCGGACCGCGCGAACGGATCCAACATCGCGGAGCGCCGGGGTGCTTTCCACCGCCAGGGGGCCCGCGCGGGTGCAACTCCCCACGGGTCGCCCCTGCCCACGAATGGTGTGGCCCACCAAGCATGGACAAGGGACACGCATTTTTTCGCCCGGAGTGTGGCCCGACCTTGACGTGTTGGACCACGCACCCGAACGGCAGGAATGGTCGAACGCGGGGCAACCCCGAGCAAGACACACGCACCGCTGCGCCTCTGACGGCTTCTGCGTCCTGGAGGCCCGCTGGTAGACGTACCGCGAACTTCCGTCTTTGGTTATGCTCGATATGGGCAGTCTCGGCAAGCCCAAACGACAATCCGACCAACACAATTGTTTTCCACAGGTTCTGCCCTGGACAGCGCCCCATTCCCCCAGGTTCTCCCCAATTCGGCCCTTCCTTTCCGTTGATCGTCCCGTTGATCGGGCGTTCTCGGACGCCGATCGGATTCGACTCCAATTCTCCGATCACGATGGGCGAAGGGGGGTTTTCGAAGGCGACTAGATTGGCATTCACGTCCACTGGTTGCCCCGGAGCTCCCAGCGCTCCGCCATGCTACCCACCCCCTGAGCCTGGGTTTCGCGCCGACGACGGACGACATGCCGGAATCCGAAGCAGATTTCGAGCTTTGTCCGCGTTCGGCGCGCGCGGAGCCGGAGTGGAGCGAGTGCAGCCTCCTGCACGAGTCCACGGAGGACCACGGCCCGAGCCCAGCGAGGGAGCGCCGGAGGCGCAGTGCACTAGCAGCGCTCGTTCGAACACGACGGGCGCGGAAAAGGCCGAAAGATGCGAGGAGTGCGGCAGGGCGGACGAGAGCACCGATCGGCTTGCCGACCGCAACGGCAGCGCTGGAAAGGTCTGCTGCCGGCTCGGTGCTCTAGGTCGTTGATTTGACGCAGCAATCAACCTGATTGCTGCTCCAGGAGGCGCGAAATCCAGGTTGGGTCGGGGCGAGCGAAGGAGTCGGTGCCAGGCGCACCGGGACGAAACGGTCGTGGTCGAGTCCCTGAACCGCGGCTCGTTGGTGTGGGTAGCGGGGTCACTCCGCCGGCCCGCCGAGCCGGAGGCGGGCGGGCAGCGCGAAGCGTTCACGTTGGTCTCCGTCCAGCGTTCCCTTGCTGGTCGGCCGGGAACCCGCCCGCGACCCGGGCGGTTCCCAGGGCGGCGCCGGCGGAGCTCGGCTGCCCCCTCGGCATCGCGAGCGCGGTTGGATCGTGCCCGGCCGGGCTCAGGAAACGCACTTGGGCCGGGGTGAGCCGGGGGAGGCGGCGCTGCCCGAGCCCAATCTCGACGGTTCCCTCTCCGCCAGCAAGATCGGCTCTCCTCGAGCCCGGGCGGTTGCCGTCCGGGGATCCCTCGCCTAGTCTGAAGAGCGTACCCGGGCGCGGCGAGATGCCGTCCATTGCCGCTACTCGAAGGGCGGACCAGCGGAGGAAGCGTGGCCATCGACGTCGATACCCTCAAGGCCGAGCGCGACAAGCTCAAGGACTCCCTCCGAGAGATCGAGATCGAGCAACGTCGGCTCGAGGCTTCCATCAAGGGGCTTCGCCAGCAGGAGCTCAAGGTCAAGCGCGAGATCGAGGCGCTGGCGACGTTGGTCGAACTCTCGGAGACCAAGCCAGAGAAGGTCGAGTAACGGCGCCATGGGCGCGGGCGGCGCACGCGTCGCGCCCCCATCCACTCGTGGGGCGTCCCCTGATCCCAACGGGGCTCGTGAGCCTATCGGCCGACCTCGCGGTGACCTTGGACCTTGCTTCCTCGCGGCTGGGCGGCAGGTAGATCCTGCGGCGCCTCCAGCTGACGCCGAACCCTGGAGAGAGAATCGTGGCGTTGATTGAATGGACCGATGACCTAAACTTGGGGATCCCGACCATCGATGGGCAGCACCAGGTGCTGGTAGCGCTCATCAACGACCTTCATTGCGCCATGCTCGAGCGTCGCGACCGAGCCATCATGAGCCGCATTTTTGGCGAGCTCGTCGATTTCACCAAGGATCATTTCGCCACCGAAGAGGCGCTCTTCCACGAGCACGGGTACCCGGCGGAGACCGCGCATCGGGACGAGCATCGCCACCTCGCGCAGCGGGTGATCGACCTCAAGGAGGATTTCGACGCGGGGAACACGGCGGTGACGCTGGAGGTCATGCGGTTCCTCCGTGACTGGCTCACCAAGCACATCCTCCAGGCGGACCACGAATTCGCCCCGTTCCTCGTCTCGCGGGGCGTCACCTGAACCGCCGCCGGAACGTGGGCGCAGGGCAGCGCCCCGCCGGGGAATCGCCGGAAGCGTGCTAGCGTTCGTTCCTCCGGTGACGATGCGTCGCGTTCCCCTCGTACTGCCCCTCCTCGTCGCTGCCGTCCTCGCGACAGCTCCGATCGGCTGCCGGTCTCCCACCGCCGCTCCGCGTGGCGAGGCGAGCGCCGTGCCCGGAGCGCCCGAAGGCTCGGCACGCCCTCCCCTCGCGTCCGGGCCAACCTCACCCGCACGGTCCGCCGCGACGAAGCCGCCGGCCGTCGACGGCGCCGAGCCTCGCTCGCCACGGGTGGCACCCCTGCCGGCCACCGAATTCGCTCGACTCTTCCGTGACGTCTCCGAGCCAGGGGAGCGGTTCATCAGCGACAACACCATCTCGAACGAAACGAGCTACCTACAGGTAGCGCCCGCGCTCGCCTCCCGACCAAGTGGAGGAGCCTACGTCGGGGTCGGTCCCGAACAGAACTTCACCTACATCGGCCTGCTGGCGCCGGAGCTCGCCTTCATCGTCGACATTCGCCGAGACAACGCGCTCCTCCACCTGCTCTACCGAGCGATCTTCGAGCGGGCGCGCTCGCGCGCCGAGTTCCTCGCGCTCCTGCTGGGCCGTCCCTTCGTCGAGGCCGGCGACCCGGGGTCAAATGGGGACATCGACGCCGTCATCACCCACGCCGTGATGCAGGCACCCGACCCGCACCATTGCGCCACCGTCGACCAGACGGCCTGGGCATTCCTCACCAAGGACCTGGAGCTGGAGCTCACCACCGAGGACCGGGTGCGGCTCGAGCAGATCCACAGCATGTTCTATCGGGGCCAACTCGACCTCCGCTTTGCCTTGCGCGAACCGAACGGACGGGAATACCCCTCGCTCCGCGAGCTACTGCGGACGGTCGACTCCGGGGGGCGTGCCTCGAACTTCCTCGGCAGCCACGCGGCCTTCGCTCGAGTCCAGGAGCTCGAGCGAGCGAACCGCGTCATCCCAATCGTCGGTGACTTCGCCGGCCAGCACGCCTTCCCGCGGATCGCGGCCGACCTGCGCAGCCGCGGTCTGAAGCTCAGCGCGCTGTACGTGTCCAACGTGGAACAGTACCTGCTCGATCCCGAGCATTGGCCGCGTTGGGTCGCCAACGTGGGTGCGTTCCCCGCCCGGGACGACGCGACGTTCGTTCGCTGCTACCTCGATCAGGGTCGCGCCCACCCGGCGCAGCTCACCGGACATCGCACAGCGACGGTGCTCCAGCCGTTGGCAAGCTTCCTGGCGCGTCAGCGTGTACGTCCCTACTCGACCTTCTGGCAGGTCGCTACGGACGGCTGATCCCCGCCGATCACCGCCCGCAGATCGCGAGGCAACGACACGGTGAACGTCGTACCCGCGCCGACTCGACTCTCCACCATGATCGTACCGTGATGATCGCGCATGATCTGGCGAGAGATGGGCAGACCGAGCCCGGTGCCCTCCCCGATCCCCTTGGTGGTGAAGCCGACGTCGAAGATGCGGTCGAGGTGCTCCTTCGGGATCCCGCACCCCGTGTCGGTGATGGCAACGTGGATCCGGTCCTCGTCCGCGAAGGTACGGACGTGGATGTGACCTGTCCCGTCGATGGACTGCGCCGCGTTCATGAGCAGGTTGAGGAACACCTGGTTGAGTCGGCCCGGGTAGCACGCGATCCTCGGTAGACGCCCGAGCTCGCGAACCACTTCGATGCGCTGCTTGAGCACATGGTGGACGAGCTGGAGGGTGGAATCGATCCCCTCGTTGATGTCCGCCTCCACCAGCTCGGCGTCGTCGAGACGGGCAAAGCACCGCAGGCGCTTGACGATGGTGGTGACCCGTCCGGCTCCGTCCGCGATCACCCGGTTCGCGTCGTCGATGAACTTCAGCAGGTTCGTTAGCTTGGGGTCCGCGCCCTGATCGCGTGGACATTCGGTGGCAAGCACTCCCCGGAGCTTGTCGACGGCGCGAACCAGAGTGTCGTGCATGCTCGACACGGCCCCGATGGGGGTGTTGATCTCGTGGGCGATACCGGTGATGAGCATGCCGAGCGAAGCCATCTTCTCGGACTCGAGGAGACGGGCGTGCGCGGCGGCGAGCTCAGCGGCGAGCTCCCCGAGCGCGGCACGTGCGTCCCGCGCCTCACGCTCACACGCAGCGCGAGCCCGCGCAGCGGCGTCGACGTCGGCAAATTCCCAGAGCGAGCCGATCGTCGTCGCCCCAACGGAAAGGGAACGGCGACGCACCGCGATCCAGCGGGAGAGCGGTCGAGCCAGCAGGAAGGTCCGGGCTCGGAGATCCTCCCGCGACCCCTCGGTGCTCGGCTCGAGGGCCGCAGCCACCGCTGAGCTGGCGGATCCCGGCACCTCGGCAGCCGCGTCGAGGAGAGCTAGGAGCACTGACATCGGCCGACCGGACAGTCCGTCAACTTCGAGTCCCAGCGATGGACCAACCGCAGGGTTGATCGCGACGATCCGCCCCTTGGGATCGACGACCAAACTCGGTTCGGGAGCCGCGCCGAGCAGGCCGAGAAAGAGCTGCTCGGCCTGCTTCGGTGCCAGGACCGAATCCTCCGCCGCGATGTCCGGCAGGGGGCCGGCGGGCGGAGGACTCGGATCGAAACCCATACTCGTTCCATTCGTCGCCCAAAGGCACTCCGCAACCGTGTGGAGACGTGGTCAGCTACGAAGCACCCCCTCACCTTGCCGATCCCGGCTTGACTCGTTTCGCTCGACCCCCGCCTGGGAGCCGTCGGGCAAGGCTTGATCCCTGAAGCGGCGACCTCCCCATGCTATCGCGAAGAAGACCCCGAGGGGAAGAAGAAGGGGCACGACGAGGGGTTGGCGACAGACGCCCGCCGCGAGCAAGAGGCCCAGCAGGACGGTGACCCCCAAACGGAGGCGCGAGTAGCGGCGGAGCCAGGACGCCCCCAGCCACGGGAGACAGAGATCAGTGGGCCAGAACGCGAGGAGGGCCTCGTTCTGGCGAAGCTCGGGTACGACGGACACGACCGCCACCAGCCAGAGCCCGCAGCCGGTCACGCCGAGCCCGAGCGCAGGGAGCAACAGGGCTGCCCACGCGCCTCGTCGGATCCTGGTCGCGACCGCGGCCAGAATCGCGAGGAGGACCGAGACCGCGACCAACATCCCCCGTCCGCTCGGCCCCGTCTCGACGAAGGGTGCCCCCCGCCGCCGGTAGACGAGCACGGGCTCGGCCCCGAAACGCTCCGTGATCTCGGCTCGCAGCACGGAGGGGAGGAACATCGCGGAGCGAACGTCGAGCGGACGATCGGCGAGACGACCGAGGAGGAAGTCGCTCAGGGCGAGCACCGAAGTGAACTCGGCGAGCCCGCGGCGCCCGAGCTGTCGGTAGGTGCTCGGGAACGGGCGGCTGCCGTGGCTCGAAAGACGCCCGGCCGTGCCTCGGTCGAGCACGTCGCGGATCCGGGTCGAGCAGTTGTCGAGAAAATGGTGATAGACGTAGTTGCGGTGTTCGGGTCTGGCGTCGTGCTCCAACGCGGCGCGCACGGCACGGGCTTCGGCAGGGGTGAGCGCCAACCGCTGGCGCCACACCGTGCGGTCCGCGCGCGAGTAGGCGGCGATCATCGCAGCCTCCAGCCAGACCGAGACCCAGAAATTGGCCGAGCCGCGCAGGAATCGCCACCCCAGCTCGGCCGGCGGGGATCCAAAGTCGGTGGTGCCGTAGTTGTAGCAGCGCGTGGTGTTGGGCCGCTCGCCCGTGACCACACAGATGGCCGCGTGTCCGAAGCGCTCAAACACGTGCTCTCCCTGCTCCATCGTGTACACGTCCACGTGGAGCGCGGCGATGGCGGCGATGAGCGTGGTCGGAATCGGCATTCGACGGGCCTACCCCGCAACGTCGTAAGCTCTACCCTTCTGGTCCGAACCGGGACGCTACGCAACGGTCCCCCCGCCGTCTCTCGAACAAAGACCACGCGGCGCCCCGAATTCCATGCTAGCGAAAGCGACGATGGTGTTCGCCCAGTACGGCAGCCGGTTCCGCGCTTCGCTCGTCCCGCTCGCCCTCGGCATCGCGGGCTTGAGCACGGCAGCCGCCCAGACACCGGACTCGCCGACATCCGGCACCCCGGGCTCGATCGCGCCCCCAAGCATCCCGTTCGAGCGCTTCGAGCTCGACAACGGGCTCGAGGTGATCGTCCACCACGACCCCGCCCTGCCGCTGGTCGCGGTGAACGTCTGGTACCACGTGGGCCCGGCGCGCGAACCGCCCCGGCGCTCCGGTTTCGCGCACCTCTTCGAGCACCTGATGTTCACCGGCTCGCGCCACGTCGGGGATCGCTTCGACGAGCTCCTCGAGGCAGCCGGAGCGACCAACGTGAATGGCACGACGAGCTGGGACCGCACGGCATACTTCGCCACGGTGCCTCGCGAGCACCTTGAGCGAGTGCTGTGGATCGAGAGCGATCGCATGGGTTTCCTCCTCGACGAGCTCGCGGCGAAAGACCTGCGGATCCAGCAGGGGGTGGTCGCGAACGAGCGACGCCAAACCTACGAAAACTCGCCCTACGGTCCGAGCACGCTAGCCCTCTACGACACCCTGTTCCCGACGGGGCACCCCTACCATGGCGCGATCATCGGCTCCATCCGCGACGTCGAGGCGGCCACCCTCGACGACGTGAGGCGATTCTACGAGCAGTTCTACGCGCCCAGCAACGCGACGCTCGCGCTCGCCGGCGACGTGACACCGGCCGAAGCGCGACGGCTCGTGTCACGCTACTTCGAGACGCTGCCGAGTCGTCCGCCACCACCACGTCCCGCACGAGCGACGCCTCCACTCGCTCATCCGCAGCGACACCTGGTGAAGGAAGACGTCGAGCTCGGGCGCGTGGCCTTCGGGTGGCTCGCGCCCCCTGCCTACGGCGCCGACGACGCCCCCCTCGAGATCGCAGCGACGATCCTGGCCGGGGGGCGGGCGACCCGGCTCTACCAGTCGCTCATCACGGAGCAGAGCGTCGCCACCGAGGTCGGCGCGTACCTCGACGCGAACGAGCTCGCGTCGATCGTCTACGTGATCGCGACGGCCAAGCGCGATGTCGCCGTCGGCGACCTCGAGCAACGCTTGGCCAACCTGATCCGCGACCTCGGGCGCACGGGGCCGACGACGGAGGAGCTCGGGCGCGCGAAGCGTCGCGTCCTGCTCGAGCTATGCACGGATCTTCAGCTCCTCGACGGAGGCGGTGGGGAGTCCGGACGGGCGGGCCTCTTACAGCGCTACAACCACTACCTCGGCGACCCAGGATTCCTCGCCCGCTACGTGGCGCGCGTCGAGGCCGTCTCCGCCGAAGACGTGGAGCGTGTCGTGGCGAAGTACCTCGACCCCAACCGCCGCGCCACGGTGCTCACGATCCCGTCCCGCACCCCACCCAAGGCACCGTGACCAGTCCTCCCAACCTCCGCGCGACGAGCAGGGTCGCGTTGGTCGCCGCTCTCGCGGCTTCGGCCGCCTGCGCGCGTTCGGTGCCGCCCGCGACCACCACAGCGCCACGAGCGACCGCCAGTGCCAGCGCTCGTCCCGATCCCGAGCCGTGGCGTGCGGAGATCCCGGCCCCTGGTGCGCCGGGAGATCTCGCCTTCCCGGCCCCCGAAGTGAAGGTGCTCCCGAACGGGCTCACCCTCATCGTGATCCGGCGCGCGCTCCCCGTGGTCACGCTCACCGTCGCTGTGAGGCATGGCGCGAGCTCGGTGCCGGAGGGTCGCACGGGCCTCGCCGCGGTGACAGCGCGCATGCTGGTCGAGGGGACCATCCGACGCCGCAGCACCGATCTCGCCCGGGCCACGGAGAACCTCGGCAGCGTGCTCGACTCCGATGCCGGGCGCGACTACTCGTACGTGAACCTGACCGTCCTGCCCGAGGACCTCCCCGCCGGGCTCTCGCTGGTGAGCGAGGTGGTTCGTGAACCAGCGTTCGACAGCCGGGAGTTTCAGCGGGTTCGTTCGGAGTGGCTGTCCTCGCTGACCGAAGAGCGCCAGGACCCATCGCGTCTCGCTGCGATCGCGGGGCTCCGGCTCCTGGCTGGGCCGGTCCTCGGGGCGCCGGTCAGCGGCGGTGTCCCCGACGTCGAGCGTCTCGCGGTCGAGGACGTCACGAGCTTCTGGAAGGGCAGTTACCAGCCGAACGCAGCCGCGCTCGTGGTCGTCGGCATGGTCGGGATGCCGGAGATCGAGCCGCTCGCCCAGACCAGCCTTGGCGCCTGGCGTGGCGCGGCACCCGCGCCGGCTCCACCCCCGGCACCGAACGTGGGAGCACCGACGCGGATCTTCCTCGTGGACCGTCCGGACTCCGTCCAGAGCGCTCTCTTCGTCGCGCAACCGATGCCCCCGCGGAGCGCGCCAGGGTACGAGGGGCGACTGGTGATGAACGCCGTGCTCGGCGGGCTGTTCACCTCTCGACTCAACACCAATCTCCGCGAGGTCCACGCCTACACCTACGGAGTGAGCTCCAGCCTCGTCGCCACACGCAGCTGGGGGGGCTGGATCGCCGCCACCACCGTGGAGACGACGGCTACAGCTCCGGCCCTGCGTGAGATCGTGAGCGAGCTTGCTGCCGTCACCGGTCCCGCGCCGGCACGTCCGTTCACGAGCCTCGAGGTCGAGCGCGCGAAAGCAGCGCTCGTCCATGCCCAGGCGGCTCACCTCGCGGACGCGAGAGATGTCGCCTACGACCTGCTCGCCGCGTTCGTCCAGGATCTCCCGCTCGACTATCCGGCCCGCTACTCCCGTGCCGTCGGCGCCGTCACACCGGACGAGGCTCGACGCGCCGCCGCCGAACATCTGACACCCGACCAGCTGATCGTGGTGGTCGTCGGCGACCGCCGCCGAATCGAGGGTGACCTCAGGGCGAGCTGGGGACGGGTGGAGACGGCGCACCCGTCCCTTTGCGAGTAGCCTCAATCGCGCTCGACGGGGAGATCCGCGAGATCGATGGACACCTCGGTCCCCTCGCCCTCGGCGGGGAGAGCTTGGGTGGCTCGGCGGGCGGACGGAGAAGGTGCTGGCCGTGCGGTCCCGACCCGCTCGCTTCCCGCCACCACCCACCCCACCATCACCACAACGAAGAGCGCCACCACCCCGCCAACCAGCGCCCAGAGCATGGCCGACGTGGGGTTTGGTGTGCGATTGCGGTGCGCAGTCGCACCGTGTGGTTCGCGGCATCTGCGAAGGGTGGACCGGCGGGTGGTCTCGCCGCGCCGAGACGAGTAGGAGGCGAGCGTCCTGTCGGACGGGGTCGAGGCGAGGCCGCCGACAGCCGGGGTCCCCCGCGGAGGTGTCCGGTCGTCGTCGACGTCCGGCGCCAGAACGACGCTCCGAACCTCCTGTTCGCAGTTCACCCGCGCCGGCGGCGAGTGCGTCGCCGTTCGGGTCGGCGCCAGGCTCGCCCCGTCGCCCGAGGTGGCTCTCGCCGGTCCCGAGCAGGGTGACTCGTTCATCCTCCCGATCCGCGCCACGATTCCCGAAATATACACCGGAATCGCGCCGGAAGCAGGGGAGTCGGGCGCGATTCGGCCCGGTGGTCCCCGGAGGTTTGCAGGTTCCCGCCGACCGGGCATACCATCCGGCCGTGGCCCTCGACGGCTCCGTCTTGATCGTCCTCGACGACGCCGCGATCCGCCACCATCTCGCCAGCGCGTTGTCGGGATCCGGCGTCGCCTGCGTTTCCCTCCCTGATGGGCAGGACGCCATCCGTTGGCTCGACCAGAGCGCGCCGTCGGTCGTGCTCCTCGGCGTGTCCCCCGATGAGGTCGAAGCCAATCCGGTTCTCCTCCACGTGCGAACCTCTCCCGGCCTGGCAGAGGTGCCGGTGGTGGTGCTCGCTCACATCGGCGAAGAGGCGGATATCCAGCGCATCTTCGCCGCGGGTGCCGACGACTACGTGCCGGAGCCGTTCCGTCCCGCAGAGCTCGTGGCACGAGTGCGGAACCACGTCCGCCTGCGGGAGTACGTCGAGCGGCTGAACCGGCGCGAGCGCGACACGCGGACGGTCCTCGAGCTGACCCAGTCCCTCGCCTTGACCCTGGACGCCACCTCGATCCTCTTCACGGTGACGCGAAGGATTGCGGAGTTCGCGCGCGTGGATCGCTGCAGCATCGTGCTCGTCCCCCAGGAGGACGACGTCGGCTTCGTGATCGCCTCCAGCGACGACGCCGAAATCCGCCGGCTCCGCATCGATCTCGAGGAATACCCCGAGATCCGCGAGGTCTTGACCACGGGACGCCCCCTCGGCATCCGCGATGCGACCCAGCACCCCCTGCTGGAGGTGGTGCGCCGCCACGAGCCACCGCTCGACTATCCGTCGCTGACCCTGGTGCCGATCCTCCACGAGCATCGGCCGCTCGGGGTCATCTTCCTGCGCTCGCGCGAGCCGACGAGCTTCGTCGATGCGGACGTGGCCCTGGTGCAGACGGTGGCGAACGCGACGGCGATAGCGCTCCGGAACGCGGACATCATGGAATCGCTCCGCGCGGAGACCGAGGAGAGCGAGGTCGCGCGGGCAGAAGCGGAGCGGCGTCTCCAGCTGTTCCAGCGCTACGCGGACCTGTTCGAGAGCGCCGCCGACGGCATGATCGTCATCGACTGCGATGGTCGAGTACTGTTCGGCAACTCGCGAGCCCACGAGATCACGGGCCACGTGGACCGCTCCCTCCCCGACTTCCCCTTCCCCAGCCTCTTCGCCGAATCGGAGCGCCCTCGCATCGGGCGCCTGCTCCAGGGGTTTCGCGAGGGCGTCTACCCCCGTGGCCTGGACCTGGTGGCACGGTCAGGCTCCGGCGAAGAGGTCATGTTGAGCGTCAGCTTCAGTTCGGTCCTCCACGAGGAGAACGCGATCCTGATGAGCTTCCGCGACGTCACCCAGGAGCGACAGACGGCCCGCGAACTCGCCGGGACCAAGGAGTTCCTGGAGAGGGTGATCGAGAGCTCGGTGGATGGGATCGTATCCGCGGACCTCAGCGGCACGATTCGCATCTTCAACCGCGCCGCCTGCCGGATCTTCGGCTACTCGGCGAGCGAGGTCATCGATCGGCTCAATGTGGAGGCGCTCTATCCGCCCGGCCTAGCACGCGACGTCATGCGCAGGATCCGCGACCCACGATTGTCTGGTCACGGCAAGCTGGAGGACTATCGCGTCGAGATGGTGAATTCCGTCGGCCAGCGGATCCCGGTGTCCCTCTCGGCTTCGCTGATCATGGGTCACAGCACTCCGGTGGGTTCGGTCGGGATCATCACCGACATGCGTGAGAGGCTCCGCATGGAGGAGCGCCTGCAAACGGCCCAGGAGGCGCTGCGCGAGCGCGAACGCGAGGCCATCGTGGCGGAGCTCGCCGGTGGAGCAGCCCACGAGCTCAACCAACCGCTGACCAGCGTCATGAACTACGGCGCGCTGCTCACCCGGAGCCTGGAGGAGGGGACCCCGCTCCATCGAGCCGCCGCGGTGATCATCACCGAATCCGAGCGCATGGCGGAGATCGTCCGCAAGATCGGCAAGATCACGCGGTACGAGACCAAGAGCTACGTCGGCGAGCAGCGGATCCTCGACCTAGAACGTGCCAGCGGCGACCAAGAGGAATGAGCGTCCGCCGGAGCCCGTTCGCCGCGCAACCGCTACTTCACGACGCGCAGAACCAGCACCAAGATGCCGTTCTTGTGGCTCTGTCCGGCGACGATGAAGGGTTTGTCGCGCCGCGCCTTCACCTCGACCTTGGCCAGGAACTCCTTGCCTCCCGGCTTGGTGATGCCCGTCGAGATGCGGAAGGTCTCCTGCGCGAGGATCTCGAGCAGCTCGGTGTAGAGGATTTGACCATTTGGGAGCGTGAGCGAACGCCGGTCGGCCTGCTTCAGAGGGAGCCGCTCCTTCTGGAGCAGCTCGAACTTGTCGTAGAGCGAGAACGGATCCTGGCGGAGCTCAGGGAGATCGCCGATGCGGGGATCGATTTCCGGCTTCGCTCGCGGCTCGCGGGCGCGCGTCGCATGGACGACCATCACCTCCACCGAGTAGCCCGCCACGACGGGCGCGGAGGCGCTGGGATGTGGCGCGGGATCGGCGCGGGCTTCGTCCAGAACGACCAGTCCCGATGCCAGCGCCACGCCGACAGCGATCAGCCCAACCGCGCAAATCTTCATAGCGGCCTCGCCGGATCACCGTCTCGTCCCGTAGGATCCGTCACCCAGATCACGGGCGTGGTCGCGCCTTCACCCGAGGACACCATGAAGATCGTGCCGTTTCTTTGGCCGAAGTCCACCGTTTCGATGGAGACATCCGGGCCTGGCTCGGCCCGGCGCACCGGGTCGGGGGCCGCCCAGCTCGGGCGAGCGCTCGCGTTCGCAGCCCGCCAGCTCGCGGCTGCTGGGCCGGCCGACGGCGCCGTACGTGTCGGGGCCAGGTACGCGAAGAGCAGCGCCATCGCCGCCGCGGCCGCGAGCCCGCCAGTCGCACCCCAAACCCAGGAACGAATCCGCGATGCCCGACGCGAACTCCGACCCCGAACCACGCGGCTCCGGGAGGCGGGGCCCAGCTCGAAGTCGAGGTGCGCCATGACGCTCGACGCCACGTCGTCCGCGCTCGCCGCCCGTTCGTCGGCAAATTCTCTTAGGAATTCCCCAAGCTGCTGGAGACCGGCGAACGCGTCCCGTCCTTCCGGGTCGCCCACCAGCAGACGCTCCACCTCCGCGGATTCCTCCGAAGAGAGCTCCCCATCGTAGTGCTGCATCAGGCGGAGCGGATCGAGGGGTCTCACGGTCCCTCCCCCCGGCTCGGCGTCGAGGCCCCGCCCTCCTCGGCGTAGCAGTCGGCCAGAGCCCGCTGGAGCTTCTGGCGAGCATGGAAGAGCCGGCTCATGATGGTGCCCTTCGACACATCCATCGCCTGTGCCATCTCCTCGTAGCTCATGCCCTCGACCTCCCGCATGAGGATGACGCCACGGTGGTAGGGAGGGAGGGCCTCGAGAGCCTGCCGGATCCGTTCGGCGAGCTCACGCCGCCGAACGACATCCACCGGATCGGCCCCGTCAATCCGAGCGAGGAAGGGGATGTCCGTCTCCTCGCCATGATGGCGCCGTTCGTCGAGCTCTGCCTCGCGGCGACCAGGGCGGCGCATGAGATCGATGGATAGGTTGGTGACGATCCGATAGAGCCAGGTAAAAAAGCTCGATCCCCCGTGGAACGAATCGATGCCCCGGTGGACGCGCAGGAAGGCCTCCTGCACCACCTCCCGTGCGTCCTGCTCGTCGCGGACGAACCCGAGCGCGATGGCAAAGGCTCGCCGCTGGTGCCGTTCGACCAGCGTGCGAAACGCCTGCTGGTCGCCGTTCCGAGCACGTTCGATGAGTTCACGGTCCTGCTCCGCTTCGCGCTCACGAGATGCCCGGTTGGACGCGGCGGCCAAGGCACTATTCACGCCTCTGACATTTCGATCACGGTCACGACGGTCGCCCCCCTCCGCGCCAGGCGACGACGTCAGGGCCAAGCCCGAGGACCGGGGCGGGTTGGCGGCAGGCATCACGGAGTACTCTACGTCGATTCTCCCTCTTCTGCTCCCCGCCCGGCGGACGAGGCGGTCCCGAGGAGAGCCCGTCGGACGAGAGCTGTCACCGTATCGACTGCCGCAGAACGTCGATTTCTCGCGGCGATCAACCTGCTTGCCGCTCCAGAGCACCGATCGGGTAGCCGACAGCAACGGCAGCGCTGACAACGCGTCTGTGCGAAGCGAGGACGCCCTTCCAGCGCTGCCTCGGACGAGGTCTGCTGCCGGTTCGGTGCTCTAGGTTGTTGATTTGACGCAGCAATCAACCTGATTGCTGCTCTAGGGCAGCCCGCCTTCGGGCTCGACGTCCGGTTCGGCCGCGGTGGGCTCGTCAGGAAGCTCGCCGAGGGTCACAGTGAGGTCAAAGGTGCGCTTGCCGCGCAATACGCGCAGCAGAACCTGCTTGCCAATCCCAGCGAGACTGGCGCGCCAGCGGAGCCGTTGTGGCGCCTCGACGGGCTCCCCGTCGAAGGCGAGGATCACATCGTCGACTCGAAGACCCGCCCGGTCGCCCGGGCCCCCCGGGATCACCCCCTTCACCAGGGCCCCGGCCGTGTCGGGAAGCCCAAGGCGGGTCGCGTCCTCCGGCTGGAGATCGAGGATCTCGATCCCGATGGCCGATCGCCGGACCCTCCCCACCGATACGAGCTCGGGCAAGAGCTCTTTTACCATGTTGATGGGGACGGCGAACCCGATGCTATTGGCACGCGCCCGGATGGCGGTGTTGATCCCGACCACCTGCCCAGCCAGGTCCAGGAGCGGCCCCCCGGAATTGCCTGGATTGATGCTCGCGTCGGTCTGGATGAAGTTGAAGTATCCGCTCGGATCGCCGAGACCCTGCACGTCGCGCTGCGTCCGCCCTCTGGCTGAAACGATCCCGGCCGACACGGTGTGGGAGAGGCCGAAGGGGTTACCGATGGCGACCACCCAATCACCGACCCGAGTGGCGTCGGAATTGCCAAGCGGCAGGTACGGCAGGCCCTTCGCTTCGACACGTAGGACCGCGATGTCGGTCTTGCTGTCGCGGCCGAGGACCGTCGCGGTCATCCGCCGCTTGCCCTCGAAGGTCACGCTGATCTCGGTGGCGTTCTCGATGACGTGGTTGTTGGTGAGGATGAGCCCATTCGGATCGAAGACGAACGCGCTGCCCAAACCCTCCCCGACCACTCTGCGTCGCCCGGTGCGTCCCTTCTGTTCTTGAATGGTCTGCACATACACGACCGCAGGGTTCGCCTTGGCTGCGAGATCCGCGAAGCTCCGAGGCGCATCCGCGGGGGGCACGACCACGGGCGCCGGCAGCACCGGCATTGCGATGGGTACGGAAACACTCGCTGAAGCCGCTCCCGAGCCTCCCGAGTCGAGGCACCCGCGGCACCCGACCGAAGTGCTGGCAGCGAGGAGCCCCGCCCACCATGACCAGCGAAGCCCCGGAACGCGTACCAGGACCGCCGAGGTGGCCCGGCCGTTCCCGGCCAGAGCTTGGCGATCGGTCACTGCCGATCTCATCGGGTCCTGGCCACCTCGACGTACCGCATCCTGAGATCGTAGAGGACCTGGTCGAGGGTCCGCTCCTCCTCCGCGGTCAGGTTACCCCGGGTCTTCTCCTGGAGCAGGGCAAGGAGATCGATGGTCTGGCGGGCGAGCATGGGGCTCGCGTCAGGGCGCCCGGTGACGGGATTCGGCGCGTCTCCGAGGTGAACGAGCGCCGAGTGGTTGAGAGACAGCACGAACGTCGCGAAATCGATCTCCGGCAACTCCTCCTCGGAGGAGGCGGCCTGCGCCTTGGCTTCTTCGAACAGAGCAGCGCCAGCACGCAGGTCGGTAGAATTCGGACTACCCGGCCCCCCCGCCGTGCTCACGATGACTCCTTCTCCGGATCGGCCGGGTCCTCGAGAGGGAGCGCAGGTGCGACGACCGCACCCTCATCCGATGGCTTGGCAGCCGTGTCCGTGTCGTCGTCGGTGGCGACCGCGTCGTTGTCCTCCTCCTGGTCTCCGTCGTCGTCGTCGTCGTCGTCGTCGTCGTCGTCGTCGTCGTCGTCGTCGTCGTCGTCATCATCCTCGTCGTCGTCCTCGTCGTCCACCCCGTCCTGGGCCAGCACCGGCACCACCGCCGCTACCGGCGCTGAGGCGACCGGAGCCACGAGGGCGACGGGCGGGCGTGGACGCGGGACTTCCCGTATGGGCGACTCGGGCTCGAGCGGGCCGATCGCTGGCTGATTGACCACCATCGCGTCGGCGCGTTCGGCCACGTCCGCCAGCTGTTCGATGTGGGCGTTCAGCTGTGCCTCGGTGAGTCGCTGCGATCGCAGCATCCGGTCGCGAACACGAACGTCATACTTGAAGAGTTCGGGGTCCGTCATCGTGTCGATGTCCTCCATGATGAACGCCGCGACGTCGAAGCCGACCCCGACGGCGATTGCGCCTCGCTGGGCGCAGTTGAGCTTATTTTCCGGCGATCGTGATTCTGGAGCGACCAGGACCGAGAACCAGAGAGGCTCCGGGGCTGGCATGACCGCTCAGGCCCGACGGCACGACCGGTGGCACCCAGGGTAGGCATCACGGTTGGCTTCCTCGCTCCACGAGCCGCCGAATCGACACGTCGAAGGGAGCAGGGGCTGCTGCCACGGCCGCAGTGCGCGCTCGCTCGAGCTCCGTCTCCGTCGCTGGCCGCACCCCGCACACCTCGAGTTCGATCGATACCCGTTGACCGGCCAACGGGTGGTTGGCGTCGAGTACCACAGTGGTCTCGCGAACGTCGAGGACCTTCAGGAGGAGGACCGGCCCGTCGTCATGCTCGGCTTCGAACACCTCGCCGGGTCGCGCGTCGGCAGGGATTTCTTCGCGGTCCACCTCGATGACGCCCGCCGGATCCCAATTGCCCCATGCTTCATTGGGCCCAAGCTCGATGATGACCCGGTCGCCCGCGACGAGGCCCATTGCCGCTTGTTCCACCACGGGCAGGAGCTGACCGTGCCCGAAGACGGCCGATACCGGCTCTGGTGGTGCTCCCTCGACCGGCTCTCCGTCCTCGTCGCGCACCGTGTACGCGATGGTGACCATGGTGTCGGGTCCCACCTGGAACGCGTCGGCATCGTGTTGGAGGAGGGCGGAGCGCACGATGCGTTGGGAGCGACGGCGGGGCATGACAACGGACGCCGCGACTGGGGCGAGCGCGGGAGCATGAAACCGATCGGGCCAATGCGCAAACCCGCGCACCTCGACCAGCCAGGAACCATCCCCCTAGAGCAGCAATCAGGTTGATTGCTGCGTCA
>JAFGBI010000351.1 GCA_016933275.1 Polyangiaceae bacterium
AGGCGAGCCCGCGACGCCCGGGCCGACGAGCTGGGCGAGCACGGGCTCGCGGTCGGCGAGCTCGAGATCGGCGGTGACCTCGTCGTCATCGATCAGCGGCGCGAGCTGCTCGAGGACGGCATCGTCGTCCGTGGTGACGAGGAGCGACTCGAAGTGCTCCGGCGACACGCGAACGCGGAGAAGGTGCGCCTGGTCGGTCTCCGAGAACTCCACGACGCGAGCGGTATCCACGGTGTAGAGCTCTCTGCAGGCGGTGGTAGCCAGGCTCGCGAACCCGCTCGCTCCCACGGCCAAGGCTGCCAGCGTCTGGACCAGGTGGTTGCGGAGGCAGATCGCGCGCGCGCTGGTCATCGCGGCCCCAGCTTCGCCGCGCTGTCCACGAAGACCTGCAGGACGCCGCGCAGGGTCCGGGGAACGATGTCGTCCTTGCACCAGAAGAACTCGCCCCCGGCCATGACGCCGAGCCCCGTCCGGCCGAAGAGAGGCAGTCGTCCCCCGGCGGTCACGCGAGCCAGCGGCGAGGTGTGCGCCCAGTCCGAGAACCTGCCCCTGAGCACGCCACCCTGGAATCGACCCTGGTCGAGCAGCCCGACGAGCCCGAGCTCCGGCGACAGCACGAGGTAGCGGAACGCCTGAAACTCGATGCCGGTCCCCCCGGAGAACCAGTGCGCGTTGCCCTCCGTGGTGTACGTGTTGTACGCGGTCACCACCCGGTCCCCGAACGGCTCCAGGCGACCGTAGGAGAAGGCCAGCCGGGGTCCGACCGCCAGCTTGGAGCTCGGGGCGAAGAGATAGGCCGCTTCACCGCGCACGCCCAGGGCCCGCGTGTTCTGTCGCTCGTAGATGACGTGAGAGTAGAACGCCACCCCCTTGCGGACGCCGTCAGCTCGTACTCGACGTCCTCGCGCGTCACCACGCTGCCCTCGGCGGAGAGTCGCCCGTAGGCCAGGTGCTCGTAGCCCCACGCCGGAAACGGCGCGAAAAGGCCCCCGATCACCACCCGCGACAGCAGCCCCAGCCTCACGATACGGGTCGAGCGTGCCACGCTGCCGTCTCGCGGGCAACCTGGCGTGGAGTCGGGGCGCGGCCGTCGCGCCGTTCACGGATCCGGCGCCAGCAGCGGGCGCAGGCTGGTGATGCAGAGGCGGCCGGGACCGACGGACCAGCTGGCCCTCTCGACGCTGACTTCCACCGCAGTCGTGGCCCCTGTCATTGCAAACTGGGGATCGTCGGACGTGCACCCGATACAGGCCATCTCCGAGAACGGGATCACGTGCTCACCAGATTCGAGTATTATGCGGTGGTACCTGACGGCCAGGTCCTCCGAATATGCCTGATAATAACGTACGCGCATACTGTCGGTGTAGCCAGACTCCGTCTCCAGCTCGATGACGAACGCGAAGCCCAGCGCGGGCCCGTAATAGGGATAAATGTCCGAGTTGGTCGTTGGCGAGTTGAGCACTAGTCCGAGACTGCAGGACCAGTCGTCTGCGGAATCCCAGGTGGATGGCGCAACATACTCGATGCAGCATGCCTCTGCCGTGCAGGGATTCTCTTCGATGCCCGTTCCCAGACAGACGTCCGCGTTTCCGTACGAATACCACCTGCCCTCGATCTGCACCACTCCGCTGATGAACTGCTCCCCGGTGACGAGCTCTGGGCCGAGGACGTAGCCGGTGCCCGCCTCACCGCCGTTCGAGCCCCCGGTCCCTGGAGCGCCCCCGGTGGCCGCGAGGCCCCCCGTCATGCCTGCAGCGCCGGATCCCACGGAGCCCCCCGCAGCGCCGGTCCCTCCGAAAAGGCCTGAGCCTCCATCGGCAGGCAGCGCCCCCCCAACACCGCCGCCCACGGACGCGCCACCGCTCGGGACGTCCGTCTGGGACCCGGCGTTTCCGCTTGCCGCGCCCGTGCCACTGCTTCCGCCACATTGGCAAGGCTCCCACGCGGTGCCCTCCGCGTTGCAGCGCTGCACGCTGCTCCCGCGTTCTGGGCAGGGGCAGTCGACCTGTCGACCTGGCTCGCACGCCCGGCCTGTGCCCGCGGCGCCGCTGCCTCCCGCTTCGCCTGTCTCGCCGCCGCAGGCGACGAGCAGGACCAACCCCCACGCCGTCGCGCGCGCCACGACCACTGAGAGACGCGACCACCGGATCCACCAGTTTTCCGACCACCGCGCCGCAGCCCCCATACCTTTCCTTTCCCCGCCTCTTCTAGCCTTGGGGGACGCGCCGCGCAATCCTGCGCCGGCTGAGCTGAAGGACGGGCGCTCGCCGTCGAGTGGATGCCGCAGCAACCGCCCGGGCCAGGCGGGACCAGAGCGGTGAGGCCTTGACCTCTCTCGGTGGCGTCAAAGCCATTCTCCCATCGACGTCGAATGGCTCGTCCGGCCGGGGGGGCGGTCGGAGATTCGCGAAGATTCGGAATGCGTGCCCCCATGCAGGGCGCGGCAGTTCGCCCGAAATTCGGGAATACCTGCAGAGAGCCTTTCGAGCGAATTCGTGGCTCAACCTGCAATTGGCACTTGCGGCGGAGTCTCGCTTCGGGATAGCGGTCGAGCGAGTTGCGCTCGGTGACACCGGACCGTCGCTCCGGTTCGGCGAGGATGGGAGGAGTGGAAATGATACGTATTCACGGTCCGTTGCCCCGGCGGAGGGCCCTCGCCGGCGCCACCTTGAGCGCGGCCCTGGCGCTGTGCCTCCTGCCGTCCTGCGTGTCGCGTCCGTCGGTTTCTCGACGCGTGGCGCTCCCGGCGGAAGGGGACCGGCCCGAACGGGTCGAGATCGCGGCCGCCCACGTGGAGCTCGGGTTCGCGACTGGGGTGCTGCGCTCCACCGTGAACGTCGGGGGGTTCGCGATCTCCAGGCATCCCATCACACTCGGGCAGTTCTCGGCCTGCGTGCGCGCAGGGGCCTGCCAGGCCGAGGCGAACGAAGGCGACTGCTTCTCCGTGGGCGGAAGCCCAGTGGCGAAGCCGAACCTCGATGAGGACGACGTGGCGCTGCCCGCCGTCTGTGTGACGGTGGCGCAGGCGACGGCGCACTGCTCGTGGCTCGGGGGCAGACTCCCCACGATCGCCGAGTGGATGCTGGCCAGTCGCGGCCCAGCGGTCAGTCGCTACGCCTGGGGGAGCTCGGTTCCCACCTGTGACCAGCATCCGAACGCGCCCGCCCGCGTGGATACCGAGGAGGGGACGGCACCCGCCGTTCCGGAGTCTGCCTGTGCTGCCTCGACCGAGGAGCTTCCCGCGCTGTTTCGTGTCGGGCGGCACCCCGAGGGCAAGGCGGCCTCCGGTGTGGAGGACGTGTTGCTCACGCGCGGAGAGCTCCTGACGACGAGCTCTTCAAGCCCGTACAATGCGTGCAGTCCGCCGTACTCGGCGTGTGTCGTATACGGGTTGAAGCCCGGAGCGATCGACTCCGTGATACCGGCTGGCATTAACCTGGATTTCGCGCGGCCCCGCGACCAGCTGCCGGCGGCGAGCTGATGCCAGGTCCGCGGAGCGCGAATCGACTCGAGAGGGC
>JAFGBI010000352.1 GCA_016933275.1 Polyangiaceae bacterium
GCCCTCTCGAGTCGATTCGCGCTCCGCGGACCTGGCATCAGCTCGCCGCCGGCAGCTGGTCGCGGGGCCGCGCGAAATCCAGGCTGATTCAACGAAACACGCGCCGCAGCCGCCGGATTGGCGTCGGCGGCGGCCAGAACGACGCGGCGCTGGATGTCCGTGCAGAACTCCTCAAGCTCCGCGTAGCTCAGACCCCGGAGCTGTTCTCGGAGAGTGCGCTCACTCAACTGAAGCTTCATCGCGGTCCGTTCCTCGAACCGGCGCACCCAAGCGACGACATCAGCGGGACCAGGTTGCGGGAGTTCGACTCGTACCTGGAAGCGACGCCATACGGCTCGATCGAGAAGCTCGGGATGATTGCTCGCTGCCACCACCACGACGTACGCGGGCAACGTGTCGATGCTCATTAGCAACGAGTTGACCACACGCTTGATCTCACCGGTCTCATGCTCGTCCCCCCGCTCCTTGGCAACCGGGTCGAACTCGTCAAAGAACAGGACGCACTGGCGAGTCCGAGCATGGTCGAAGACGCGAGCGAGTCGTGACGCCGTCTCCCCAAGGAAGCTTCCTACGACCGCGCTGTAGCGTACGCGCAGCACGGGGATTGCCAGTTCGCCCGCCAGTGCCTCGGCCAAGGAGGTCTTGCCATTGCCGGGCGGTCCGACCACGAGCAGTCGATGTCGGGGCTCAAGGCCGTGAGAGCGCAGCATGTCAGCCCGCCGCTGCTCTTCCACGAACTCGGTGCAGGTGCTCCGCACCGGGCCAGGTAGGACCAGGTCAGCAAGGGTCCGCTCGGGCTCGAGTTCATCGAGGAGGCCGTCAGGGGTCGGGGAGATCGGCCGCATGGAGCTTGGGGGGTTCATTTCGCCCCGGCTCCAAATGCGCGGCAAGCTGGTTCGCCACGACGTGGTGCTGCCGCCCGCGCTCGTCGGCGACAAGTGCCTCCAAGGAACGCCGAAACCCAGGGCGGTCTCCCTTGGAGCCCGCCTGGACCAGACTGACCAGGAGATCCGAGTGCGGCATGACTGTCTCGACGTTCAGTAGCACGGTTCGGGCGAGCCGGAAACTGCCGAAGCAGCATCCCCATCTCCGGCCTGGCAGTGCTTCGGTAGTCGGCAAGTCGCAAGTCGGCGAGTCCCGAGGGCCACGACGGTTCATGCGCCAGGCTCAGGAAGTGATCGATCACGAGTCTCCGAGTCACCCCCAGATCTTCGACGACAGCGACCGGAAGTAGCAACCGGGTCTTCGTCTACGTGAGGGCGCTGATCGTGTCCCCCGACTCCCCAGTTGGGCGAATTCCCGCCGGCCGATGCAGCCGTCATGGCAACTCCTGCGGCACCACCCCATGCTCGTTGAGCTGGCGGGCGATCCAAGCGACCCCCTCGAAGAGAACTCCGTAGACAACGGCCTCGGTGACGACGCGCTCATGGTTGCGCCTCACCACGAGCTTCGGGTACGTCACCGTGAACGACGGCCTCTCCGGATCATCGACGGCGATCGTCATCACGGCGTCTTCACCGATTCGGATGTGGGCTGTGCCGCCAATCCGACGAACCGTCACGGGAACGCCGAGCTCGCTCCGAAGTCGGACCAACAGGTCGTCCAGAGTCACCTCGACGTTCATGATTGCTCCTTCGTTCCCGCGTGGAGCCCCTGCATCATGTCCTCGGTGGCTCACCGCCGTCTGCGACAACCCTGCGCTTCAATTTGATCACGTGCGGCACCGGACACGCCTGGATGCACAGCGTACAGGACGTGCAGCTGTCCGGCTTGACCACGTAGGCCTGCCGGTTGCGGTGGATCCATGCCCGGAAACGGGACCCGAAGGAGAGGGCCCGCTTGTCTTCGGCAGTCAAGGGCCGGATCTGCAAGACACCATGGGGGCAGGCCGAGATGCAGGGACACTCGCCCTTGGCGCAGTCACCATGGAACCCGCCCTCGCAGAGGGTCCGGTCTATCTTGGGCACGAAGACGCCGGGCTTCTGCTCCTTCCTGACGCGGGGTTTCGCAGGCTCGGCGGTTCCGGAGACGGACACCTTGGTCATGGGCGATCGCTCTCGGAAACCGTGCACATCTGGGGAGCTGCCGACAAGGGGGGACACCGAGGAGGTTGGCATCGTGAGGCTAGCCCGTGCGCCCAGGGCAGACTGGTCGTTGCAGGAACCGGTTCCCGACGGTTCCGAACCGGAGACTGGCTCCACGAACCCCCTGTGGTACGTCGCACCTCGTGACCTGCGTCCCCCGGCCACTGGCCGTTCTGGTTCTCCTGGTCGTGGCCGTCTCCTGGAAGCGTCCCACCCCCACGGGAACATCGGCACCCGGCCCGAGCACGGAGCCCTCGGCAGCCCCCGTAGCGGCTGCCTTGGCCCACGATCCCGCCCATCCTCCAATCGACTGCCCGCTCCACCAGCACGGGATCGATCCGACGCACCTTCGCCCCTTCGAGGACGTGGAGAAGTACATCGCCTTCCTGGAACGTCCCGATCGGGCGGAATGGCAGAAGCCCGACGAGGTGGTGGCGGCACTCAAGCTCACGGGGGACGAGGTCGTGGCCGACGTTGGCGCAGGCTCCGGGTACTTCTCGTTCCGGCTGGCCCGTGCCCTCCCGAAGGGGAGGGTGGTCGCCGGGGACGTCGAGTCCGAGATGGTCCGCCACATCCACCATCGGGCCGTGACCGAGGGCGTCACGAACCTCCAGTCCGTCCTGATCAAGCCCGATGACCCCGAGATCCCGACGGACGCCGACTGGGTCTTCATCTGCGATGTCCTCCACCACGTCACCGAGCGCCCGGCCTGGCTCGGGAAGGTCGTGGCGTCCATGCAGCCCGGGGCGAGAGTGGCCCTGATCGAGTTCAAGGAGGGCGATCTTCCCCAGGGACCGCCCGAGTCGGCGAAAATCCCCAAGCAGGAGCTCGTGAAGCTCTTCACGGGCGCTGGCCTGGTTCAGAACGGCGAGATCCAGGACCTGCTGCCGTACCAGCTCTTCCTGGTCTTCAAGAAGCCGTGAAGGTTCGCGCAAGAGGACCGATGCACCTGTTTCGTCCCGTCGGCCTGGAGGAGCTTCGACTCATCTACGAGTCCGGCATGGCAGCGTTTCCGCCTCGCCTCCCTGAGCAGTCGATCTTCTACCCCGACGGAATCGTCGACGTTCAATTAGGACGCCCGTAGATCAGGTCGCCACCCTCTCCCGGTCCCGGGCACCCCCGGAGGTGAAACGGCCTCCTGGGATTGCTCACGGGTTCATATGATTGCCTGGCCAGGGGCCGGAGTGGCTGCCCTGGAGCCGCAGACCGCCTGGCGGACTCACCTGCGCCCTTTTCGTCGTTCTCGCACCAACGCCTCCACCCGGAATGCGAGCAAGACGAGTCCTCCGGTGACTGGACCGACGAGCAACACGCTCAACGCGAACGCGCGGACAAACCAATCGTCGGCGCCCGCCAGCAGACCAATGGCAGCGAGAAGAACGAACGCCCCAAGAAGCCGCGGCCACCACGAATGCACGGTCAACACCAGCATCGTGCAGCATTTTGCCACTCGCGGCGCGAACGTAGCAGCGATTTCGGCCCCACCTCCGCTCCTGACCACTCCTGTGGCCACAGGAACCGATCACCCCGGCATCACGACCCGCCCGTCCCCATCGAGCCTCCAGAACGGGTTGCAGGCAACCTCCCACGGGTGCCCGTCTGGATCGGCGAAGTAGCCGGAGTAGCCAGCCCAGAAGGTGTCGGCTGCGGGCTTGAGCAGGGTGGCTCCTGCCTCCACGGCGTCCCGAAGAGCAGCATCGACCTCTGCCTTCGAGCCCACGTTCTGGGCCAAGGTGACCCTGGCCACCGCGCCGCCCGTGGCTCCATGTTTTCTTAAGGCTTGACATTTTACCAAGTCGCGCCCATGATCCAGCCGTGCCGTTGAGGGCGACTGACGCTCGCA
>JAFGBI010000353.1 GCA_016933275.1 Polyangiaceae bacterium
CTCACCAGAGGCAGCGCTGAAAACGCGTCCTCGCCTCGCATGGACGCGTTTTCAGCGCTGCCGTTGCTGTTGGCAACCTGATCGGTGCTCTAGTCCCCGTCCCAGGGCGCCCCGAGGGTCTTCAGCGCGCCGATCGCCTCGGACTTGTACGGGTTGTCCTGCGGGCAGCTGCGCAGGAATTTGACCCAATGCTCTACCGCCCGTGGATTCTGGCCCAAGCTCCGAGCCAAGAGCATGTGGGCCTCCCAGAGCCAGTTCGGTCCAGGCTTGGCGCGTTCGGCGATATCGAGGGCCTTGGAGAGCTGCAGTTGCGCCGCGTCGTTCTGGCTCCGCGCCGCGAGGATCTTCCCGTAGCGAAAACGCCAGAGTGCGTTATCCGGATCGGCTTCGATCGCCTTGGCCCACTCCGCGGTGGCTCGGTCCTCCTGCTGCAGGTCGAGGAAGGCATCGGCGAGCGCCGCGTGAGCCTCGTAGCGACTGGGCCGGAGAGCGAGTGCTCGCCCGAGGTCGGCGACTGCGTCCTTCACCTGACCCTGTCGGTACCGCAACACGCCGCGCTGCCAGTACGCATCGGCCAGACTCTGGTCGAGCTCTAGCGCGCGCCGCAGCGCAGCCTCGGCTTGGGGGATCCGCCCGGCCTCGAGCGCGGCGAGGCCGACATAGAGGTGGTACTCGGCGCGATGGGGGTCGAGGTCGGTGGCGCGCTCCAGGTGCCGAAGAGCGAGGGTGATATCAGCCCCCTTCGCGAGGATCGCTCGGCCCATGCAGTGGTTGGTTTCGGCAGACGCCGAGCGCACCGCCAAGACCTCCCGCAACAGCTTTTCGGCATCGACGCCACGCCCCGCGGCCGCTTTCCCGCAGCCGACGCGAAGCTTGAGATCGACGTCGTCGGGGGCCTTGGCAAGCGCCGCCTCATAGGCCTTCAGGGCATCCTCGTTGCGTCCTGCCGCTTCGAAAACCAAGCCACGTTCCAGCGCCAGACCCGGATAGTCACGATCGACCTCGGCGACCTTGTCGAAGGTGTCGAGGGCAGCGTCGAAGTTGCGCTCGCGACGCTGAGTGACCCCGATCGAGAAGAGCACCCCCATGTCATGAGGAGCGAGCGTTCTCGCCTTCTGGAAGTGCGCCAACGCATCGTCGTAGACCCCTTGCTGCAGGGCGAGGTCCCCGAGGGCCCGGTGAAGGGCCGGGGATCTCGGCAGCTTCTGGCCGGCCTCGTCGAGGAGTCGGCGTGCCTGCTCGTTCTCCCCCTTCCCGCCGAGCAGCAGCGCCAGCTTGGTATAGGCATGGACCACCTGCGGTTCGACACCGCCGTTGGCGATCGCGCGCCGCAACGCCGCTTCCGCCGCGTCGCGATCCCCCACCGCGTCCAAGGCGACGCCATGCCAGTAGGCGACCTCGAAACGTTTCGGGTGCTTCTCGTCGAGCTTGGCCAGCATGGGCTTGGCATCCTCGAATCGCTCGAGTGCAAGCAGTGTCTTCGCAACGCCGATCTGCACGTCGAGCAGGTCGGGGTTCGCCTTGGTGCCGGCCTCGAAATGCGACAGAGCATCCGAAAAACGCCCTGCCTGGTAGAGCGCCTCTCCCAGCCCGCGAAGGGCACCCGCTGCTTTGGGGTCGAGCTTCAGCGCCCGTCCGAACGCCGCTTCGGCGAGCGATATCCGCGAACGAACCAGGTGAATATCCCCATTCAACGTGTTGAGCAGCACCTGCTCGGGGACACTGGCCGCCTCCGGGTGCTTCGCCGCCTCGTCCAACAGCTTCATCGCCGTCGTCTCGTCCTCTCGAACCGTCCACGCGACCCGCGCCAGCAGGATCCGGGCTCCGACGTGCTGCGGGCTAAGCTCGATGGCACGTCGCGCGTGCTGCTCGGCGTCGCTTGGTTTGCCATGGGCGAAATGGGCGCGCGCCAACCCGAAGGCCGTGCGCGCGCTGGACTCCACGTCTGCCGCCTCCTGCCAGGCGGCGACCGCCTCGATAGGCTTGGTGCCAAGGAGGGTCACTTCGCCGCGGAGCACCAGGACATCGATGTCCTCGGGCTGTGCACGAGCGAGCCGCTCCACAGCCGAGATCGACCGTGCCAGCTGGCCAGCGACCGCCTCGTTCGCCGCCCGCGCGAGCTCCAGGAAGGGCACGTCCGTACTCTGCGCCATCTCCTCGAGCGTCACCTTCGCCCGAGCGTTCGCCTCGGAATCGGCGCCAAAGCGAAGCTCGTACATCGACTCGACGAAGACCGCGTAGGCGGCGATGCCCGGTACCCGACGGGCTGTGTTTCGGGCGCCCTGGATGTCCCGCAACGCAACCCGCGCCGCCGGGTAGGTGTCGCTGGCAAGCGAGCTGCGGGCCTTGACTATCGACGACTCGAGGAGCGCCTGATGCTCGCTCCCTCGCAGGATCCGCTCGAGATAGTACCAACCGAACGGGCCGTGAGGAGTTAGGCTGAGCGCGCCGCCGCCACCCACACCCAGGACCAGGAGGGCGATGGCATAGCGAAGGCCACGGCGCCGTCTTGGCACCTCGCCGCTGGTGGGCGCGATCTTCGCACCGATAGCCATCCGCGCGTGGACCGCGTCCGCCTCGGGGTCGGGCTTCCCGTCCTCCTGCGGGATCGCCCCGAACTCCATGTCGTCTGGGTGTTGGTCCTCGCTCGGGGGCGGTGCCTCTTCTTCGATGGGTGACTCGATGAGGTCGTCGCCGCCGAGGTTGACCTCGCCGTATCCCGTACCACCATCGACCTGCCGGATGATCTCCACTGGGTCCGCCTGAGGCGGCGGTCCCGAAGGGGGGGGAGGAACCGAGGCAGCGAAGGGATCCACATCCCCCGGAGCGTCGGTCAAACTGGGATTGAACGAGAATCCGTCGCCACCCAGGTCTCCGAATGGGTGGTCGTCTCCAAACCCCAAGGTCGGAGGGAGGGAACCTCCCCCTCCCTCCGGCAGGGTCGAACCCTCCAACCCGCCAGGCGGCGGGAGATCGAATTCCTCGGGTCCAGGTCGGTCAGTCGGGGCAAACCCGATCACTCCCTTGGGCGCCGATTGGGGCGCAATGACCCCCGGCGTGGGGAGGCCGATCGTTCCAGGTCGGGGCAATCCCGCTTCTTCGACGCGGGGAAGACCCACGCCACCTATCGTCGGCAGGGCCACTTCGGCTAGGGCAGGGAGTGAGGACTCGGCAACGACCGGCAAGCCGGCGCCCACCTCATCGGACCCGCTGCCCGTGAGAGGCGAGGGCAGATCGACTCGTTCTCCGAGGGCAGGAAGGTCCAACCCATGGGACAGAGCTGGGAGGGCGGCTCCGCCAAGCATCAACAGATCGAGGTCACTCGTGGGACCGCTCGAACCACCAGTGCGCCCTCCTCCTGGCTTGCCGCGCTCGACCGGTTGAGGCAGATTGCTCACCCCGTAGAGGGACGGAACCGAAGGCAGGTCGGGATCTCCCGCCTTGGCTGCCCCGGGCTTGACCGGTGGAGCGGAGGGCAACGCCGGAAGCCCCTCGTTCGGCACCTCGCCCAGATCGAAATCGAGCTCCGAGAGGCCGCCACCCAACGCCGGCAGGTCGAGCCCACCATCGGGCACGACAGAATCCCATTCCCGTGACTGACCCCCCATCGGAGGCGAACCCCTGGCGGCAACGGGCGCGGGCAGGTCCGCATCGCCACCCACCTCGCCAACAGACCTCAGACCGACCGTGGCCGCGGCTCCCGCCACTCCCATGGATCCCAGCACCGACGCCGGAGCGGTCCCCAAGGGAACCGTCCCCTTGCCTCTCGCCTCCCTACCTCCCACAACGCGCGCCTCCGGCGTGGTGGGGACGGCACCTTCGGCAAGGGAGGGCAAGACCAACTCGGCCTCGTCCGGAGAGAGCTTCCGGGATGTGGGCACCTCCGGTATGTCTGCAAGCTCTGGGAGTGGGTCTCGTTGTCTTCGTCGAGGTGGCGGAGGGGGCGCCCCCAGGCCGCCAGCGGCGCCCTTCGGTCGCGCCACCGCCGGCAGATCGGCCTCCGAGGAACCCTCGGCAGGCGACCCGCCAGTCGGTCTACGGGGTCGAGGAGGGGCGCTCACACCGCCCATCACTTCCCCAACGGGCGAGGGCAGGTCGGCTGCTTCGACGTGGTCTGACCGTCCCCCAGTCACCGTGGATCCAACGGCTGGTGGCGCCACACCGATCGCCGTAGCGCGCACCGGACGAGGGACATTTCCTGGTGCGGGGGCTGGCGCAGGACGCGGCGGCGGGGCGTGGCCCGGCGAGGGTTCTGGCGCCGATCGGGCAGGACGCGGCAGCGGGGCGACGGCGCCCGTGGACGCTGGTGGCGGCTGAGCTCGTGGCACGCCGAGACCGGCCGCGCCGGGCGCCACCCCCACCATCGTGGGCTTGTGTACGCGGTTCGCTGGCCCTGTTCGCTCCGCGTCGGACAGCGGTCCCACCGAGGCCGGGCCCGTACCGACCAGCGTCGCGGTCGAGTCCCCGGGTCGGTCGACCTTGAAGGACGTACCGCACTTGGGGCAGCGCATGTTGAGACCGGTAGCGGGAACGCGCCGCTCATCCACCTGATATGGGGCCTTACAACCCGGGCAATCGACCTTGAACAATGTCCCCTGTGCTCTCTCTGGACGATCGGGTAGTACTCGTGCCCCCGCATTCTACATTAGGCAGGCGGGGAAGCCGCAATGGTCCACGCAAAAGGCGGCTCGCATGGAAAACTCCCTCTCGCGACCCGCCTCGGCCGTGGTAGGCGAGACCGGACATGGACCGCTGGTCGTCGTGGACAATGGGCACGCTGCTGGTGACCACCGTCGCCATCGTCGTGGCACGTACGCGTGCGCCCGACGGGACCGAGCGAGAGGCGGGGACAGCGGCGGGTTCGGCCCGCGAACCCGTGCCGTCCGCGAGCGTGGCTCAGACTCCTCCCGCGCCGGACGACGGACCTGCGCCCTCCGCATCCTCTTCCGCACACCTCACACCACCCTTGCCCCCGGATGCGCCGACCACGGTGCGGATCGGGGTCATCCAGTTCGCCTATCGCGGCGCGGAGCTGGCGGGCGCGAATGCCCCGACCAAAGCCGTCGCCCTCGACCGAGCCCGCGCGGCGCTGTCAACGGCCGGAGAGGATTTCGAGCGAGCAGTGGCGCTCGGTGACCAAGGTTCCGGGGCGGATCTGGGCGTGATACCCCGCGGAGTCCTCGAGCCGGACGTCGAGTACGCCGTCTTCTCCCTCGCGCCGGGCACGCTCCTCGAGAAACCCCTCGACACGCCACGAGGGTACTGGATCGTGCGTCGGATCAAGTAGTATCGGGGCGCCAGGGCGACAGGAGCGAGGACGACGCATCGCACCATGTTTGGTGCGGAGAGCTGGACTCCACCACCAGAGCAGCAATCAGGTTGATTGCTGCGTCAAGTCAACAACCCAAGCCGGCGGAGCCGGAACCAAACAGGCCAGGCGATCAGCGGTCAGCGGTCAGCGGTCAGGCAGAACGTGGAGACCCTGATCGCTGACGCCTGATTGCTGATAGCCACGAGAACATTGAGAGATTTTCTGCCGGATCCGGTCAAGATCA
>JAFGBI010000354.1 GCA_016933275.1 Polyangiaceae bacterium
ACCTACCCGACAGGCCCTGGTTTGTCTCCCGTCATTTGCGCCTAACTACGCGATATCTCAGCCGTTACGAAGGATCTGCTCCCAACCTCAACGGCACGGCAAACCGGGAAGCACATCGTGGGTCCGTTCAGGCGCACCATCTCGTTCAACTGCACGCGGTGCTCTTCCTGGAGCCACTTCGGCCATGCCTCTTCTGAGAGCCCGGCGGTGCGGTTGAAGAGAAGGGTGACCGAACGGGAACGGCGATGAAAGGCCAGATGACCCAACGCAAGCGTCGTCGCGTGCTGGTGGAGTGTTCCACCCTTTGGGTGCCATGCTGAACTCCTGGCATGGTTCCAACGGATCGAGTCGAAGAACAGGGGCCCCTGTCGCTGAATCGCATTGGCGAGCGTCTCGCGGCAATTCGGACAGTCCTCCGATGCACGAAAGTAGGGCCTTCTAACGCATCGATGATCGTCGGACTGTCGTCGCTGCCCAAGTGCTTCGGTCACGAGCCAGTCCGCCAGGGGAACCGCCGAGTACACGAAGCCAACCGCGAACTGGCCATCCTTGGCCGCTCGGTTCGTCCCCTGCTCATCGGCATACACTTCGATGTCGGCCGGCAGTTCGACGTGGTTGGGCTTCGATGGCCAACTCAGCCGAAGAATCGTCGGGTCGTCGTTCACCACCCCTACCACCCCAACCTCGCCCCCATCGCCCTCAACCTCTGCCTCCGCTCGTCGTAGTCGGGCATGACCCTTCCCAGTTTCGCCCAGAACTCCCGCGTGTGGTCGGGGTGGCGGACGACGCCGACGAGGCGTCCCGATGATCCATCGGGAGGAAGCACAGACATCATCGCTCCCCTCCTCCCAGCCACCGCACCGCCCCCTCCACGTCGAGCAAGTACGCCCCCACGACCTCCACGGCGTAACGGTCGGGCAAGCACTGCTGGAACTTGCTCAGGCGGTACTCCGGGAGCCTCGCCAGGATCGTCCGCTCCGTCGCCGGATCGTGCCACCAAGCTGGATCAGAGAGCTTCCGGATCGCCGTCCGCACCGTGTCGTGATTGATCCCGTCCCCCTCGATCCGGAGCTGGAAGTTGTCGGCGACGACCTTCCAGCCTTCGAGGATCTCGATGCCGTACTTCAGAGTGTGGTTCACCCGACCGCCCGCGAACGTCCACCACCGGGCCACGTTGCCGTCGAGCTGAACGGCAGGACCCGAGCGCTGGAGCAGGTCCCCGAGGTCACCCCGACGCTCCTCGATGATCGCGTGAGCGCCGTCGGTCACGTAGGGGTACCGGGTGTCCTCCGTGTGGATCCGTCGGATCCGCTGGCAAAGCTCGTGGCCCAGGAGCTGCGGGATGAACCCGCCCCACGACGGCTTCTGGCCGCGGGGGGCCTCCTTCACGGTGACGGTCCGGTCCTTGTGGTTGACGTGCTCCACCGCCCAGGCTCGACCGCCGAGGAGGAAGCTCGACATCTGCTCGACGAGCCGGTCCACGAAGTCCTGCTCCAGCGAACCGATGTCTCGACCAACGTGGGTCAGGACGCGGTAGAGCACCGGGCTGGAGAAGACGGCGTACAGCTCCAGGAAGTTCTTCTTGCCGAAGACCTTCTCGGCCTTCTCGCCCATCGAGAGCAGCCCCCCGGACTCGAAGAGGAAGTCCTCCTTGAGCATGTGGGCGACGATGGCGTCGAAGTCGGGGCGGTCGATCCCGGAGAAGTCCGGTACTCGCCGGATCTGTTCCCAGCAGCGCTCCGCCGAGATGGCCCCGAACTGGAGCGTGAGCGCCAGGAGCTGGTGAACGAGCACGGGCCAGCACCGGCGCTGCTCGGTGACGGGCTCCACCCAGCCCTCCCGGGCCAGCTCTACGAGCGCCACCGCCTGGAGGACTGCCTCCGGCTGCTCGCAGAAGAAGGTCGTGTTGGCCGTGGTGCCCGCTCGTCGGCCCGTTCGACCCATCCGCTGGAGGAAGGACGAGACGGTGGTGGGGGCGTTCGCCTGGAAGACGAGATCGAGATCGCCCACGTCGATCCCCAGCTCCAACGTGGACGTGCAGACGATGCAGGCGTTGGTGCCCCCGTGGAACCGGTCCTCGGCGGCCCTCCGCTCTTCGAGGGACACCGACGAGTGGTGGACGAACACATCGGTGCCACGGCCGCGCATCCGCTCGGCCACGCTCTCCGTGAGCGCCCGGGACTGGCAGAAGAAGAGGCTCTTCTTGCCCACGCCCCGGGCGGAGGCTTCACCGGCCAGATCCAGCGTCGACTCGAACACTCCGACGTGGAGGTTCCGCGTGGTGGGCTGCTTCGGGGGATCGACGACGATCCCGTCACGCTTCGAGCTGCCTTTGAGCCACGAGAGGATGTAGTCGGGGTTGCCGACGGTGGCGGAGAGCCCCACCCGCTGCACGTCGTTCGTGGTGAACGTGGCCAGCCGTTCCAGGACCGACATGAGGTGCGCCCCTCGATCGGTGCCGGCCATGGCGTGGACCTCGTCGATGACAACCAGGCGGAGGTCCTTGAAGATCCGCGCCACCGGGAACCGGGGCGAGACGAGCATGACCTCCAGCGACTCCGG
>JAFGBI010000355.1 GCA_016933275.1 Polyangiaceae bacterium
CGGTTTGCCCGCCGAAAGGCCAACTGGGAGGAGTCTGGCCTTTCGGTTGAGGAGCTTCAAGTGCGCGAGTTCAAGGCACGCGATGGCGGTCCGGATCTCAGGCCATCGGTGTACGACCCGGCGTCGGTTGAGGAGGAAATCGTTCGGGCATACGCGGAGCACGCCCACGCCATAGACCCGCCCCGTGAGGCGCTTGGCATCGATGTCGTGGGCGTAGGCATTGGGCAAGTTGTGCCTACGGATGGCAAGAATCCATTCGAGTTCGCCCGGGAACGCCATCGGGAGATTCTCCTTGAGGATCGCGCCGCCCTCCTCGGCTTCATCCGTGGAGTTGCTTCAGCTCCGAAGCACAAGGTAGCCAGGACGACCGTGGTTGCATACGTGAAGGCCAAGCTCGAAGCGAAGGATCCTGAGTGGGAAACCATCGCCGCCGAGGGAGCCCCCAAGAGGTGGCTGCGAGACCTGGTGGCGAAGGACGAGTAGCGCACCAGTTGCGGCAGTCGTTCGACGGGCGTGAACGCCACCTTTCGAGAGGCGTCAGCAGCTCCCTCGAAAGTTCGCTCAAAGTTCGCTAGAGGCTCCGAACGGCCCCCAACGGCGCCAACTGCCCCTCGCAAACGCCCGAAATGCCTCAGTTGGGGCTCGTTCAGAAACCGCGGGTACGATTATGGTTCCGGTACCGCAAGGTGTGGAGGTTCGAGTCCTCTCTCGTGCACTGGGTGGAGATCGTTGGGGAAACGGGATCCCGGCGGCCTCTTGGCCGACATCGAAATCAGCCCTGCCGACGATTCGCCGACGATTGGGCGCCGATCGGCTCGTTGGCCATCGCTTCGGCCAGCTCCGGGATGACCTTGTGCATGGCGTGGAGCCAGCCGAGCTGAAGCTCCGCGGCGGTGGCGGCAGCACGGCGGTAGCGAGCAAGCATCACGGACGAGAGATGCCCGGTTCGCCTCATCACCCAGTCCTCGGTTTGCCCCATCCCGAGGGCCAGCGTTACGAACGTTGCACGAAGATCGTGGGCGCGAAACGGCTCCCGCCGTGACCCTCAACCCCAGAAAGAAAAGCATCGAGGCCGCCTCAGCGGCTTGACCAACACCGTGCATCACGCGCAATCAAGAGACGCGACAACTACCCTGAGATTTGTCGGGTCAGGAATCCGGGGACTTGGCGCTACGCCCCCGGAGCCACCCCACTGCCCCGATCACGGCGATGACGATCCCCAGGGGCACCGAGATCAACCCGCCCCAGTGCTGGAAGTAGCCGTCTCGAACACAACCAGCGCCTCCACAGCCTCGTCGAGGTCGATCGGCAGCCGCCGGGCTGTCTCCTCGTACCGTCGAAACCCGCCCGGCAACGGGTCGTCTCCGGTCCTCAGCAGATAGAGGTCTGGCCGCCCCCGATTCCGATGAAGCCATCCGGCCCGGTCAGCCTCGAACCCCATCAAGGTCGAGCAGTGTACCCCTCGGTAACGACTGCCACGAAGATGTCAGCGGCCTCGATGGCCTTCAGGCAGGCGTCCCCGTACCAGTCGGACCACCGGGGATCGTCACCGAGGGCGGGGTTGAGCGGCGACGTGGTCACGTCGAAGCCGGCTGCCGTCAGACGGTCGATCAACCCCGAGGACAGCGGGTCCGACGTGTTCTCCGTGGAGACGAAGATGCGAGCGGCCATCCAGGGGAGCTTGCCTGTGGCCGGCCACCGGATCCACCGAACTCCTGCTACCCCTGCCCCCGGCTGCGCATCGAGGCATCGGTCGAGAACCCCTCCCGAACCACCGTCCTTGCCCTCTCGATGAGGTCGCGGGCACGCCGGCCAGGGCCGTCAGTCTCGTCGAAGTGGCCCAAACCTAGCGGTACGATAACGCTATTACGGCACGAGCAGGTGGCCTAACCCGTCCGCTTGTCTTGGGGGTCAACCCGCCCCGGACTCACTCTCACGATGGTCTTCGATCTGCCTGCGCAAGTCCACGAACTCCCGGCCTACCCTGGTCGCTGCAACATGTTCTGACAGTTCGGAACCCGACACCGGAATCGCTCGTATTGCCTGCACGTCGATGTAGCCCACATCGCGAAGGTGGTAGAGTTCACGGCGGAGCCCCTCAGTCATTTCATACGGCCCGAATCTTCCAGAAGCTAGCTTCTGGAGGTTCTCGTACATGGGAGCTGACATCGAATGGACGATAACGTGGTCGAGTCTCCTTCGGAAGTCGGCCAGTTCGGCCCGGAATTCCAGACCCATGCCCTTCACTTCGGTCTTGACCTCATCAAACTCTGCCTGGACTTCACCGACAGCGAGCTTCCGCACTGACTCGATCTTCGAGGCCACGAGCACCAACACTGTGAGCACAACGGTGGAACCCGCCAGTGCGATCAAATCCGGCCCGCTCCTTGCTACGTTGACGACAAGCACAACGAGGAAGACAGCAAGCACGACAATCGACACGATGAGCACGGTCGGGGGCTTTGTCATGGCTTCTCCGTGGTGGCCTTTCCCGGATTTTCTGGGCCTCGGCGAGACGGGCCGCAGCGTCTCATCTCTTCGCCTGGAAGCCAAGATTTCACCCACGGTACCACCAGCGGAACGGGCATTCAGACCAGAGCCCTACCTCGGCTCCGATGGGCACCCCTTCGGCGCCAACCATCTCGGTGAACGAGCATTGGATGAGGCTGCGCATGGCCCGACTGTCACCTCTGATCCCTATACCACGAACGGCACCAACGCCCTCACGTCCCTCCGGTACGCCTCGTACTCGTCGCCGAACGTCCTGAGCAGGACAGCCTCCTCCATGCGGACCTTGCGCAGGTACGCAGCGAGCATGACGACGGGGGTCAGGAGGGCCGTCGCCTCGCCTGCCACGAGGGCACCGCCGGCGATGGCTATCACGATGCCCGAGTAGATCGGGTGCCGGACCCAGCCGTAGGGGCCGGTCCGGACGACCCGGTGACCCTCCTTCAGCTCGATCCGGCCGCTCCAGTTCGCCCCCAGGTGGATCCTGGCCCAGACGGCGATGGCTAGGCCGATGCCGGTGACCGCGTCACCGGCGACAGCAACGATCGGCCCTCCGGGGATCGCCACCTCCAGGGGCCGGGTCACGAGGAGGGCCAACGACGCCACGGCAGCTCCCAGGTGGACCAACCGGGAGGCAGAGCGTTCGTGTGACGCCCCTCGGGGAGCCGACCGGGCGGCGACGATCCAGTACGCGGCCCAGGTCAGCCAGAGGATGACGTTGGCGATGGTGGCGGGGGCCATGGGCGTCACCTCCCCGGCCTGTGCGGCCACGGTGCCCGCCCAGACCCCGCCCACCGGCACCGTCCGTCGAGGCAGGTCCCGCCGCAGCACTGGGCGTCGCTCACGCAGGAGCCGTCGGGGCCGATGCAGACGGGTAGACCGACGTTCGGGCGGCTGGTGGACGGGGGCGTCCCGGACGCAGCGGTAGTGGAGCTGGCCGACGCCACCATGGAGGAGCTGCTCGTCGAGGCCGCGGTCGGGGAACCAGGTGGGTCCTTGCAGGCGTCCAGCAGGGCCACGAGGACGAGGACCACGCGGGTCCAGCATCGGTGGCCTGGGTGCCGGCGAGCGTGCCCCATGGGGCGAAGCTTACTGCGGGTCCCGGTGGACGAGCACGATTCGATCCCGGCGAGCACCTGACCGACGATGGCGACGAACCCGCCGCCGGGGGTCCCGATCTTTGGGTGATCGACGATACTGTCGTCGGGCCCGAGGATCCCGCTCGAAGGCTTCCCGCCACGGCGTATGCTTCGTCGAGAACCGCGGAGCCTTCAGTGACCAAGGGTACGGGAACGGTTCTCGCCCTCGGGTTGAAGCTGGCACTGGCCGGCCTCGTCGGCTGTGGCGGGGCAACCAAGGGCGACCCCGACAAGGAGGCGGCCACGGGCGGCACCGTGGCCGCCGGGGGTGAGGCAGGAGTCGAGGCAGGTGGGTGGGCCGGCAGCGGTGCTGGTGGCGATGGAGGGGCAGCCGGAAACCCGCTCCCTGGTTCGGTCCTCTGCGAGGGCATCGACGCCTGCGGTGGCTGGGCTCCGGATCCTGCCTGCCCGTCCGTGATGCCGACGGACAAGGATCCCTGCCCGCTGGCGGACGGGACCTCGTGTACCTACTGCGACGGTCCCCCCGAGTCGTGGGTCGACACCGTGGGCGGGAGCCTCTACCACGGCGCCTACTGCCTCAACGGATCGTGGGACGTGAACCTGTGGGTGGGCTGCTCGGTGGATAGGGAGCGCTGATACCTCGGCAGCGACAAGGGCCGAGGCCCCCGTGGAGGAGCCCCGGCCCTGTCCATCTCCATCGTCGTCGTGAGCTACGCCGAGGAGATCATCGGAGGCAGGTCCACCTCGATGAAGCTACGCGTGACCTTGCCGCAGTAGTTGACGACCGCGAGGAGACGTCCGTCGATCTGGTCGAGCTTTCCGGCCTCCTCCGCTGCCCGGACCATCTCGTCGATGGCCTGGTGAGCCGACCTGACGAGGGGGTTGTCGTCCATGGGCTCATCGTCGGGCTCGTCCTCTTCGTGAGCCGGGGGCTCCACCATCGGGGCCTCGTCCTGGTTGTTGTCGCTGACGGCGGGCTTGGCGGCTCTGGCGGTGGTGACCTTCGCCTCGGGCTTCGAGTTCTGCGTCTTCGCCACCTTCTCCTTGCGGATCCTCCGGGCCGCCTCCTTGACCTTGCCGCCCTCGACGATCCTCCGCTGCTGCTTCTTCGGCAGACCTGCCACGGCTGCCGCGGCGTCGAGGGACACCGTGCCCTTGGTGACGGCAGCGACGAGCTGCTCGTCGCCTGTCTTCAGGATCTTGGCGGCCTTCTTCGCCGAATCGACGGTGACGCCGTGGACGGCAGCAGCGACCTCTTCCGACCTGCCCGCCGCTCGAAGGGCGGAATTCCGCCCTTCGACGATCTCCGGGCAATTCCGCAGATTCCGGGCACTCCTCGACCGGGCTTCCTCCGCTAGGAGCGCCGCCATCTTCCCGGCGGCCAACGCCCGCTGCGCGTCCGTCAGACGGCGCCGGTGGAGGTTCTTCGAGGCGATCCACATGACGACGGACCCGGTGCCGGACCACCGCACGATCCACGGGTCGACTCCGGCCAGCTCGCAGGCTGCGAGCCGGTTCCTCATGCGATGGGCAATCCTGACTCCCGTTTCCAAAGAGAGATTCGGCCATCGCGATTTCCCGTCGCGAAGAAGTTGCCGTCCTCAGTGACGGCCAGAGCAGCGGCGTTGCGTTCGGGCGGCGCAGACGCGTGCATCGACAGTGCGCGATCATCAAACTCGAAACGCCGAACGATGCCGTCGAGACCAAAGGCAAGAAGTCTTTGGCCCGACTTTTCGGAGCATAGGCACACACCGTAGGCAGAATGCCCTGCGATAACAGGGGGTTAGGGTCCGTCGTGCGCGTCACGTC
>JAFGBI010000356.1 GCA_016933275.1 Polyangiaceae bacterium
CGAACCGGCAGCAGACCTCTCCAGAGGCAGCGCTGGAAACGCGTCCTCGCCTCGCACGGACGCGTTTCCAGCGCTGCCGTTGCTGTCAGCAACCTGATCGGTGCTCTAGGTCCAAGCCGCCGGAGCCGGAACCAAACAGGCCAGGCCATCAGCGGTCAGCGCTCAGGCAGAACGTGGAGACCCTGATCGCTGACGCCTGATTGCTGATGGCCACGAGAACATTGAAAATTTTCTGCCAGATCCGGTCAAGATCACACGGCTTGGGAGCTAGCAGATCAGGAGCGATGACCGACCAGAACGAGGAGAGCCGTGAGAGCGATCTCGAGCTCTTCCTCGCTAGGAGGCGCAGCTCGAGCGTTGATCCGCGCCTTGACGGCCCGAAGCTCCGCGCCGAAACGACGGTACCGTGCCCGCTCTCGCTCGTCCGGCTCCTTGACTACCCATTGGGCGACGACCTGACGCAGCTCGTCCACGTCGCGATTCATGATGGGTGCCAGGTGAGCCGCGAGCGGGTGGGCCATCCCTGTTCCAGGATAGCAGCGTTTGCGAAGCTGGCGAACGGCATCTTCCGAGCCCAGGGGGGGCCTTCGCAGGCCGAACCCCGGGGATCTGGCGCAAGCGGGACGCGTCGCGGCGGACGTTCCTCGAAGACTTGCCCGCTGCGGCCGGCCACGTAAGTTCACGCAGCGATGTACGACCGCCACGGAAGACCACGCGACCGCCAGCGGGCCGAGGCTCGTTGGGTGACGGGCACCGCCGCGGCGGTCTTGCTCGGTTGCTCTAGGGCGCCCGCAGGCGGGACCGTGCCGTCGGCGTCGGCGGTGACCTCCGCCGCCACGACCCCGTCCGCGTCAGTCCGCGCGCCGTCCCAGGCTCCACTTGCCAAAGAACTGGTTGACATCCCGGGCGGGACGCTCATCGCCGGCAGTCGTCCGGGGACCACGGGGCGAAGGCCCGAAGTGGAGCCGCGAGCCTACGAGGTGGAGCTCGGTGCCTTTCGCATCGACAGGCTCCCTTTTCCAAACGATCCCGCGTCGCCGCCGCTGACCGGGGTCCCTCGTGCGGAAGCCGAACGTCGTTGTGCCGAGCGAGGCGCGAGGCTGTGCACCGAGCTCGAGTGGGAGCGTGCCTGCAAGGGGCCCGACAATGAGGTGTTCGTCACCGGCGCACGATGGGAGCCAGACTGCGGCGCGTCGCCCCGGAAATGCGCCTCCGCGTTCGACGTCCTCGCCCTCACCACCCAACGCGAGTGGACCGCCAGTGACGTCCTCTCCGCCCAGGCCGGAACGCCGCGCCGTGCGTCGGTGCGCGGGGCGACGGGGAGTGCCCCAGCGGAGGAGCACCGCTGCGCCCGCCGGGAGGGGATCGATCCAACCGCCAGCCCCGCCGACCTCGGATTCCGCTGCTGCCAAGGCGCTCCCAACGCCGCCAAGGTCAAGGAGCCGACGCTCGGCGATACCTTCGCCAAAGTGAAGCTTGACACCCAGCGCCTCGAGAGGTTGCTCGCCACCGACCCCATCACGGCGTGGCTAGCCCACGACGTGAAGCTCTTCCGAGATCCGGAGGCTGCTCGGACGGTGATCGCGCGCGGACCCGGAGACGAGAAGGGGTTCTCCTTCACGGTCGCCCCCCTGCGCTGGAACCCGATCGCCGGCTCCGAGTATCTGCTCGTCTCTGCCCGCTCCGGAAATGATGTGTCGTTCGTCATCGCCTATCATGTGGTGAGCGAAGACGACTACGCCTTGGCCGCGAGCTTCGTGATGAAGAACGAAGCAGGACCGGTCGCCTTCGCCTACAGCGGATACATCCGCCCTCGCCTGCATTTCAGCACCTGCTGGGGATGTCCGGGCGAGACGGGGAAGATCCTGTTTCGCGAGCCGGACACGGTCGCCATCCTTCAACCCTGAGCTCCCAGCGCAACCGAGCGGGGGAACCTTGGAAAGCTATCCCGGCCTCGGATCCCCGATGCGGAGCATCATGGGCATTTGCCGACCCTGAGGGCCATGGCGTGGTTGCACCCCGCCGGCGGCTCGACGGGATCGACGGTCGCTCCCGCCAAGGTCGCGGCCACGCGCGCGCAGTAGAGTCCCAGACCTCTGCCGTAGCGACCGCCCGGCGCCGATTTTACCGTGAGCTGGCCCGCCGCAGCAAACGCCAGCTCGCAGAGCGAAGGGTCGAGCCCGGGCCCGGTGTCCGCCACCACGACCCCCACCCGGTCACCCTCGTCGTTGAGCGAGACCGTCACCGTCCCGTTGGGACAGTATTGGATCGCGTTCCGCAATAGGTTCCCTAGGGCGCGTCGCAAAGGGTCACGATGAGCCAGCGCCCGTACTGACCGAGCCGGCGAAGGACGAAGCGCCAGCCGAGCCCCGTGGCTCGATGCCTGGCCTTGGTGCAGCGCCACGACCTCTTCCACCACGGGAACGAGCTCGACGGGCTCGGGTGGGCGCGGCTGGGTGTCGGAGATGCCGTGCGCCAGCAATTCCATGTTCTCTACGACGTGGCCGAGACTCTCGCAGGAGAGCACGGCGTCGTCGATCGCCTCGCGAACGTCCGGATCCGCGCCCGCGGCGGCCCCACCCACGTAGTTGACGTTGCTCTGCAGAGCGGAGAGCGGGTTCCTGAGGTCGTGCGCCAGCAGGCCCAGGAGCCCCGCGATCACATTGCTGTCGAGCGTCTCCTTCACGTGGATCTGTGGCCCCCCGCGACGTCGATGCCGACCTCGGGACACCAACGGCATTCTAGCAACGATCTTGGCCCGAGCGCACCTCCGCCACAGCACCGCCGGTCATGGCGGGGCTAGCACGCGCAAGGGCACACCCACCCGGGCTCGTCGCCCCCATGGCGCAACCCTACCGAAAGACCCCAACGGAACCGCCGAGGGACCAGAAACGGCACACCCAGGTATGAAGCGAGTGAAAACCACCCCCACTCCGCATGGGCACCGGGACGGGCGGCCCATGGCTCGGCGGTTGGGTCCGCCACCGCGACCCCTGAGAGCTATCCGCTTTCCGCGTCGTCCTCCACGTCGTTCACACTCGGGATCTTCTTGATGTCCAAACGCGCCATCTTCCACGCGCGCTGCACCACCCAAGAGAGGGAGCGGTCGAGCCGCGCCGCCTCGTCTTTGATTTCCTGCAGCATGGCCTCCGGAAAGTAGAGACTCTGCTTGCGCTTGTCGCTGCCCTTGTTGGAATCGCTTTCAGCCACCGGCAAAAGGTTCCTTGTACGGGTTTTCGCTCAAACTAGCGGCCCGTTAGTACCATCCACTCGCGCGTGAAGCAACGGCCGAGAACGGGTAGGCTCCGAGGAGTGTCCCCTCGCCTTCCTCCCCAGCCATCCTGGGCCGGGTTTTCGGCGCCGGAAGCCCAGGACCGCACCGGTGCGGGCGCCGGCCCATCCCCGGCGGGGGGAACCCCACGGCTCGCCACCCGGACCTGGCTCCGGTGGAGCGCAACCGCCGCGTTCGTGGCGGCCTCGACGGGGTCGCCCGCCCTGGCCGACACCGCGCCCGACAGCCCATACCGCGCCGTGGATCAGATGGCCCGGGTGCTGGCGCTGATCGAGGACGAATACGTCGAGCCAGTGGATCACGAGCGACTGGTGACCGGCGCCATCCGCGGCATGGTAGGTGAGCTCGATCCCCACTCGGAGTACCTCGTGGTGCGGGACTACACCCAGTTCCAGGAGGACACGGAGGGACGTTTCGCCGGGATCGGCGTGGAGGTGGACTTCCGGGACGACGCGGTGGTGGTGCTCGCCCCCATCGAGGGCACACCCGCAGCGCGGGCGGGGATCCGCCCCGGCGACCACATCATCGCGATCGACGGGGAAAGCGTCCGCGGCCTCGCCCCGACCATCCTGGTCGAGCGGATGCGCGGCCGCCCCGGCACCGCCGTCCGGCTCACGGTAACACGGGAGCACGTCTCGGGCGTGCTCGTATTCACACTCGTGCGCGAGATCGTGCGCGTACCCAGCGTCGCCGCGCGCCGGCTCGCCCGAGACGTGGGCTACGTCCGCATCAAGCAATTCCAGACGGGCACGCACACGGAGCTCCTCCAGGCCTTGGGCGAGCTCCGCCGGGGTAGGCCGCTGGTGGGGATCCTGCTCGATCTCCGGAACAACCCCGGCGGACTGGTGGACGAGGCGAGCGCGGTCGCGGACGAGTTCCTGGTTTCGGGGACCGTCTACTCAATCCGGCGTCGAGGGCGGGTCGTGGATACGATCCGCGCCACTCCGAACGGCGCGCTTCGGCGCGGGCCCGTCGTCGTGCTGGTGAACGAGTACACAGCGAGCGCCGCGGAGCTGGTGGCCGGGGCCCTGCAGGACCACCATCGCGCGGTCGTCATCGGTGCCCGCACCTTCGGCAAGGGCTCGGTGCAGACCATCCTCGACCTCCCCGGCGGAGATGGGCTGCGGCTGACCACGATGCGGTACTACACGCCCAACGGCCGGGCGATCCAGGCCCAGGGCGTCGAGCCGACGATCCGCGTGGAGGGTCGCTACGATCCCCGCCCTCCCGACACGATCGTGCGCGAGAGCGATCTCGACCACCACCTCCCCGCGGAGGGCGCGACGGTAGAGGCACCACCCGCTCGAACCAAGGCCGGCCCCCCGGAAGACGAACCGCCACCCCCACGGGGCTCGACGCTCCCGCCCGTGAACGAGCTGCCCGAGGATCCCACGGGTGAGGCCGACCTGGTGCTAAGCCTCGGCTATCAACTCCTGGTCGGGCTGTTTCCCGTACCGCGGTAGCCCACGATAGCCAGAGGAACCGTGCCGGAAGGCATGCCTGGCACAACACCGGGCAAACGGTGCTGGCCGCGGTCATGGCAGCTCGAAGAGCGGTCTCCGCGGGGTGTTGACCCCGACCGGGGCCCCAGCGCCCACCAGCTCGGCGGTGTAGGCATCGCGCCCCGGCTGCCGACGGATCTCCGACTCGGCCACGTAGACATGACGGGGACGAAAGAACGTAGGCGGGATCGCGAAGGGCAACCCAACCAGGCGATCCCGTCGAGGCGCTGCCACCGTGGACCAAGGGCGCCGATCGACGCGAGAGACGATCCGAAGCTCCAGCTCGTGACCGCGCGGGGTGGCGCCGGTCTGGACGTAGACCCGCAGGAGCGGGGCGACACCGGGGACCAGCTCGAACCCCAATAGCTCACTTCCGTCCGCGTAGGCCGTGCGCGGCCGTTGGTCGAGGCGCGAGAGCAGCTCGGCCAAGTGACGGTCTGCCACGGCGACGTCGCCCGCTCCGAGGGCGATCCCGTGCGCGATCCGGAGCTCGTCCGAGGTGCGTGGCGGCAGGGCGGGGGGGGGGTTCGGCGACTGCCCGAAGTACTCGCGAAGCTCCCAGGTCGAGAACGGATCCGGTTCGAAGCCAAACCGGGGATCGTTGCCGTCAACCCAGTACCACCGAAGGGCCCCGGGCTCGCTCCTGGTGAACCGGAAGGCGGTGAGCGGACGCCAGGGACGGGCATTCTCCGCCACCCAGAAGGGACCGTAGGCGGTCACGCGCTGCTCGCGCACCGTGGCTGCCAGGAATCCGGGATGGGCGAAGCGGGTATCCACGAGCAACACGTCCACGCCCTCCGCGGGCGCCACGCGCTCGGTGACGGGACGACCGAGTGCCCACTCCAGCGACCAGTCGAGGTGCATGCTGCGATGCACGCCGACCCTCGACTCGGAGCCGAGCCGCCCCGCGAGCTCCCGCGCCACCGCGTGTTTGTCGCCGTCCTCGGTGATGAGCCGCCATCCGTCGTCGAAGCGCTTGCCGGTGCGACGAGCATAGGCGAGGGTGGCGAGCGCATCGGGCGCCATGACGAGCAGCGGGAGCAGTCCGCCAACGAAGGCGACGCGAGCAGCCACGCGACGCCGATGGATATGCTTCGTCTTCCGGCCGTAGTCGGCGAGGCGGGTGGCGACCTCGGTCAGGGTCGCGACCAGCGCCCCCGCGCCATAGGCGAGGTAGAGCGCGAAGTAATGCGGCCAGAAAACATGGACGTCGGCCCCGTTCTTGAACACGAGGTACTGGAAGAGCGCCATGGCGAGCACGCCCAGCGGGAGTAGATCGAGCTGACGCCGGAGCCACGCCACGCGAAAGACGAGGATGGGGAACGCAAGCCCGCCGAGCGCGAAGCCGACGGGCGTGAAGCAGAGCTCGAGCCAATGCCGTCGGCGGGAAAGCAGCAGGAGCCACGAAGTCCCCGCCCCGGCGGCCCGCGCCGCGCCCTGGTCGATCAGGCGCTCGAGCTGGCCGAGGGAGGCGAACCCCGCGACGTAGGCGCCGCCGATCGCGACCGCGAGCACGGCGAGGCTGGCCCAGGCCACGGCGCCGCGCCCAAGGTCGTAGGGAGCGAACCCGCTTCCGGCGAGCAGCGTGGCCCGCAGGAGGGCAGCGCCGAGCACGAACGCGACGAACACGAACGCCGCCCAGTCGCTGTTCATCGCGTGGCACAGGCCGAGCAGCGCGACCGCAAGCCAGCGCCAGCGCCAGCGCTCCGAGAAACGTACCAGGCCCCAAATCCCCGCCGCGATCCCGAACATGACCGGAACCTCGAGGGCGTTGAAGTCCGCAAACGCGAGGGAGATGGGGGTCACCACGAAGGCCACCGCGGCAACCGCCGCGGCCGGGACGCCGTAGAGGCGTCGCGCGGCCAGAAAGACCAACACCGGCGTCGCGATGCTCATGGCCACGGGCGCGATTCGCAGGACCCAATCGTGGGGACCGAAGCACCGCACGAGCAGCGCCGTGGTCCAGAAGATCCCCCAGGGGTGGTGACAGTAGTAGGCAGCGGGCAGCGGCACCACCGGGGAGAAGTGCACGACGGGCGCCACGATCTCCCAGCGCGCCATGTTCACCGCCGCGATCCCGATCGCGGCCGTCGCTGCGTCGTGACCGGCGTCGAACGGACCGGCCAGCTCCCACGTGATCAGCACCGCGAACGCAACGCACGCGGCCACGGCGACGCCGACCGCAATGCGATCGAGGAAACGGTCGGCGGAGGAGAGCATGGGTGGGGAGCATAGCGGGGGGGGCAGCGCGGGACAACGGCGCAGCGTGTCCCCGGAGCCGACTCAGCCGCGGACGGCGAAGGTGAACCGCTGCCCAGACACGTGGCCTCGCCCATGAGGCCCCCGCGCGGGAGCACGAAGACGGCGACCCCATCGTCGTGGACCGCGGTCGCGGCGTTCCCGGCGTGGACCGCACCGAGCCGGGCGCAATACGCGAGCGGGCTCGGGGTCCTTCCATGGCATCCTTCACCGCTCCGTTCGCTACGGGAATGCTCGGAGCCATCGCCCGAATGGGCTATGGAGACGGACGCGATACAGCAAACGGTGGAAAGCTTGGCAACGATGGTGTTGGTACTGGGGGCACTCTGCGCCTGCGTCCTCGGTGACGGTAAGGGTGCGTCGGGGAATGGTTCGCCCGGGGCCGAGGAGCAGGTCCAAGACGACTGCAGGCTCTCCCTCGGCGGCGCGGTGACGGGGGGCATCGAGTGCACCCAGGCAGCGTCCATCGACACCAGTAGCGGGGAGATCGCCTACGGGGTGGTCGGCGCAAACGAGACCGGCAACCAGGTGACGGCAAACTTCATCTTCCTCGAGGGCACCGTGCCACCCGAACCGGGCACCTACGGGATGGAGGATTTCGAGGACGTCTCGGTCACTCTCGTCACCTTCGCCAACTTCGGCGCCATGTACGAGGAGCAGACGGTCACGCTGACGCTCACCGCGGTCGATGGCACCTCGCTCGACGGAACCCTCGACGCCGTGCTGGTTTCGATGCTGGACGGCGCGGCCCCGACGGTGACGGTCCACGCGGAGTTCTGAATCGCCATTGCATCATTGGCGCGTGGTTGTCCTTCTGTGCTGACCTGCCACTCTTCGCGATGGTCGCAACCGACATCCGTACCTGCCGCGATCCTCGTCATCGGAGCCGCTCGTAGCTGTAGAAGAGCGGGTCCATCAATCCCCCGCTGTTCGGCGCCGCGCGGAAGGCCGTGGCCAAGGCCTGGTCGGGGCGAACACGCAACATGCCGTGCCACTCCATGCCGTCGTTGCACGTCGCGTCGAAGAGAATAGCGACCTCGTCTCCGATCTCGAACTGGCCGTGGAGCTTGAGGTTCTTCTGGCAACGGTAGCCGACCAGCTCGAGCACCGAGCGTAGCAGGACCGGCGACGTAACGGGCTTGTGCGGTGCCGTAAGCTGGGCTGCGTAGTAGTCGATCGCGCCCTCCTGGGCGTGCCAAGTGCGTAGCTTCGCGTCAGGGTCGAGCGCCGCGCTCGCCGGCAGCGCGACCGTGAACCCGAGCTTGTCGTCCGTGATCCGCTGCCACCCGGGCGGCAGCGTCCGCTCGGGCACAGTCTTGACCGTTTCCCCCCGTTGGCAGCGCTTGATGGCCTGGAACTGGTCCATGCACCGGGTGGCCACCGCGTTGGCACAGAGCTCCGCCTTGTCGGCTTTCGTCTGGCATCGGAGGGCAACCTGATACTCCTCTTCGCAACCGTCGGCCTGCTCGACGTACCCCTTGCACGCCCCGCGGCACCGCTGGAACGCCGCCTCGTCGCAGCTCTGCGCCACTTGGTCGCAGAGCCGCTTGCACGCCGCGACGACCGCCAGGTCCGGCACGTGGGACGGCGACGCTGACCCCTCGCCAGCTGGCTCGGCGGGCTCGCCGGCGGTGCCGCCCGGCCCCGCAGCATTCGACGCCGCCTCCGAGGTCGTCCCGTCGGGCTGCGCGAGCGTCGACTCAGGGTCCGAAGCGGGGGTCGGGGCAACGGGCGCTGGCTTCTGACATGCTGCAACCAGGGCCACCAGGATCAACCCGATGGGTTTCGACTTCATGCGGCGACTCTACAGGGTCGGCGCGCAACTGGCCACGCGCGGTGGTGGCTTCGCCGCCCGGGCACGGAGCCCACCCCGACGCGACGAACGCCGCCCACGACTCTGCGCCGCACCGAGGTGACCCGGGTTCGCGGGCGACGCGGGGAGGTACACGTCGATGGCGAGCTGGTTCGATAGATAGCGGGTCGCGCGATCGTTATCTCGCCAGCAGCTGCCGCAGCACCAGCTGGAGGATCCCGCCGTGGCGGTAGTAGTCGAGCTCGACCAGGGTATCGATGCGCGTCTTCACGCGGAAGCGCACCGTGCGGCCGGGAGCGGTGGCCGTGACGTCGAGGACCTTGCCGGGCACGAGATCCGTCGCGATGCCAGTGACCTGGAGGCGCTCCTCGCCGGTGAGGCCGAGGGACTGGTGACCTTCGCCCTGGAGGAACTCGAGCGGCAAGACGCCCATGCCGATCAGGTTCGAGCGATGGATGCGCTCGAACGACTGCGCGAGGACCGCGCGCACGCCGAGCATGAACGTGCCCTTGGCCGCCCAATCACGCGACGAGCCCGTGCCGTAGTCCTTGCCCGCGACCACGACCAGGGGCACGCCCTCGGCGCGGTATTGCATGGCCGCGTCGAAGATGCTCATCGCAGCACCGTCGGGGAGGTGGAGAGTGACGCCGCCCTCGGTCCCCGGGCAGAGGAGGTTCTTCAAGCGCACGTTGGCGAAGGTGCCGCGCATCATCACCTCGTGGTTCCCACGGCGGGCGCCGTAGGAGTTGAAATCGCGCGGCGCGACCCCATGCTCCGTGAGATAGCGGGCAGCGGGCGAGTCCTTGGCGATGCTCCCGGCGGGCGAGATGTGATCGGTCGTGACCATGTCGCCGAGCAGACCCAGCACCCGCGCCCCGTCGAGGTCCACTAGCGGCGCCGGATCGCGGGGCATGGATGCAAAGAAGGTCGGGTGGCGTACGTAGGTGCTGTCCGGGTCCCAGGTGAATCGCGACCCCGCCGGCACCGGGAGCGAATGCCAGGCGTCGTCGCCCCGAAAGACGTCGGCGTACTTTCGCTGGAAAAGGTCCGCGGTCACGTGCCGGGCGACCGCCTCCCGGAGCTCCTCCGGGCTCGGCCAGAGGTCGCGCAGGAAGACGTCACGGCCGTCGCGGTCCTGACCGAGCGGCTCGGTGGTAAGATCGAGGTCGATGCGACCGGCCAGGGCATAGGCAACGACGAGGGGCGGGCTCGCGAGATAGTTCGCCCGGACGTCGGGGCTGATCCGCCCTTCGAAGTTGCGGTTGCCACTGAGGACGCTCACCGCCAAGAGCCCCTGCTCGCGGATCGCGGCGGTCACCGCGTCGGGGAGCGGACCGCTGTTGCCGATACAGGTCGTGCAGCCGTAACCGACCACGTGGAAGCCGAGCACCTCGAGATCGCCGAGGAGCCCGGCAGCGCGGAGGTACTCGGTCACCACCTGCGAACCGGGAGCCAGGCTGGTCTTCACCCAGGGCTTGCTGCGGAGACCGCGGCGGACGGCGTTTCTGGCGAGCAGGCCCGCGCCCATCATCACCGATGGGTTCGACGTGTTCGTGCAGGAGGTGATCGCCGCGATGACCACGCTGCCGTGCGCGAGGTCGTGCTCGGTCCCTTCGAGGACCACCCGCGCCCGCCGCGCGAGCACCTCGGGGGTCACCTCGATCGCCTTGAACATCTGCGGGAGGGCGACGGCAAAGCCCGCCTTGGCGTCGGCCAGGGCCACCTTGTCGTGCGGACGACGTGGTCCGGCGATCGTCGGCACCACGGTCGAGAGATCCAGCACGAGTCGTTCGCTGTACCTCGGCTCGGGCCCACCGTCGGTGCGAAAGAGGCCCTGCGCACGGGCGTAGGCCTCGACGAGCGCGACGTCCTCCTCGCGCCGCCCCGTCAAGCGCAGGTAGGCGAGCGTCTCTTCATCGATGGGGAAGAGGGCGCAGGTGGAGCCGAACTCGGGCCCCATGTTCGCGATCGTGGCGCGGTCCGCTACCGGAACCTGGGCGAGCCCGGCCCCGAAGAACTCGACGAATCTGCCGACCACGCCGCGATCGCGCAGGAGCTTCACGATGGTGAGCACGAGATCCGTGGCCGTGGTGCCGACCGGGAGCGCACCCCGGAGCTCGACCCCGACGACCTCGGGAACCAGCATCGCGATGGGCTGCCCGAGCATCGCAGCCTCGGCCTCGATCCCGCCGACACCCCAGCCGAGGACGCCGATCCCATTCACCATGGTCGTGTGGCTGTCGGTGCCGACGAGCGTGTCCGGGTACGCGAGCCCGTCCTCGGCGAAGACCACGCGAGCGAGGTGCTCCACGTTCACCTGGTGCACGATCCCGGTCGAGGGGGGCACCACCTGGAACTTCTCGAACGCGCCCTGCGCCCAGCGGAGGAGCGAGTAGCGCTCGCGGTTGCGCTCATACTCGAGCGTGACGTTGCGGAGGAGGGCATCGGTGGTGCCGTAGGCGTCCACCTGCACGGAGTGATCGATGACGAGCTCCGCGGGGAAGAGCGGCTCGATCCGCGCTGGATCGCCGCCCATCGCGGCCATCGCGTCGCGCATCGCCGCCAAATCGACCACCGCCGGCACGCCCGTGAAGTCCTGCAGGATCACCCGTGCCGGGCGGAACGCGATCTCGTCCTTCGGCGCCACGCCGGGATCCCAGCGGGCGAGCGCCTCGATCTCGGTGCGGCACACGGTCTGGCCATCCTCGTTGCGGAGGAGGTTCTCGAGAAGGATCCGGAGGGACACGGGGAGGCCCCCGAGATCCGTACCGAGCTCCGCCGCGAGGCGCGGCAGACTGAAGTACTCGAGGGTGTGCGACCCCAGGGTGAGCGTGGAACGCGTGGAGAACGAATCGAGGGAGTGCGTGGCCATGAATACTCCTCGGAGCGAGAAACGCGGAACCTTGTACCGGCGCCTGCCCATCGCCAGGCCCTCGCCGGAGAGGGTCGGGGAACGCCCGCGGGTACCGCATCGCGAGCGGCGCGGCAACGGCGCCGTGGCCCGCGCCCCGTTCCCTGGCACGGAGGCGGTCCTCGAAACGCCGACGTCCCGGACGGACGAGCGCGCCATGGCGGAGCGCGCGCTCGCCGATGCCCTGCCTACCAGCGCGCCGACGCGCCCTGGAGGTGGGCCGAACGGGACGACGGCACCGTGGCCTGGTTGCTGATCGCCACCTCCGCGGGAACGGCGAGCGACTCCACCCAGTCCGTTTCGGTGCCGTACCCGGCGAGCACGAGGATCCCCGCGCTCAGCGCGAGGAACACGCCCCGATGAACCTCCTCGACGCTGACCCCGAGCACGCCGAGCTGCGCCGCCAGCCGTTCGAGCGTCTGCGTCGGCGCCATCTGCACGGCCTTCATCTCCGGCGCGGTGAATCCGTACGCCAGCAGATCGCAATCGTCCGAGCAACCCGCGATCGGCTGCTTGGCGGAGGGGGCGAGGAGGTTCGCGATCTCCTCGCCGGAGAACGTGACGCGCAGGGCGCGAAATACGGCCGGCGTGGCGAGCTCGGCGCGCCCGCGTCCGAGGTGAGAGGCCGCGCCGTGACGTTCGAAGCTCGCGCGCGCGTGTCGCCATCGCGCCAGGGTGACCAGGCGATCCATCGGCCGACAACGCGACGGTTCGACCTCTCCGGCGAGCAGCTGCGTTGGGACTCCCTCCTGGAAGAGGACCCGGGTGCACCGGCTGCCCCCCCGGAGCTCAAGCCGGCCCGTCTCGCGACGATTCACGATCGCCACCAGGACCATGGCGATCTCCGCCCGACCGAGGACCTGCCGCCCCGCGCCGGCCGGGACGCTCCGGCAACTCTGGAAGGCGCATTCGCCGTCCCCTGTGGATAACTCGTGCAGTGGGGCTCCGGTGACTCGTGGGGTCGCCACGACCCGGCGAACAATACCCACGCGGCCCAGCGTCTCACGTTGCCCCTTCGCAGAACTCGCCGTCATCTTCACACCGTCCGACACCGCCCGAACTGGTCGGTGCGGCCTCGCGCCGCGACCCTGCAATCCTCGGGCCGCCGCAGCAAAGCTCCCACCCCCGTCTCCACCAGGGCTCGCCCGCGATGTGGCTGGACCAGCGAGGACAGGGAGAACGTCGTGGGGGGTTTGGCCCGGCGCCGCCTGACCCGGCCAACCGGAGCCAAACAGGCCATCAGCAGGCCGCGGTCAGCGGTCAGGCAAGACGCGGAGAAGCTTGATGCCGGCGGCTGACGGCTGCCCGCAACGAGAACCCCGAGAGATCTCCTTCCAGATCCGGTCAAGATCGCTCCGCCAAGAAACGGAGGGGGTTGGCACCCCACCTGAGCCGGCGGAGCCGGAACCAAACAGGCCAGGCCATCAGCGGTCAGCGGTCAGCGGTCAGGTAGAACGTGGAGACCCTGATCGCTGACGCCTGATTGC
>JAFGBI010000357.1 GCA_016933275.1 Polyangiaceae bacterium
CCGCGGCTCATGAGCCGCGCCAATCACAGCCGCTTTGAGCGGCTCACGCCCCGAAAGCCCCCGGCTTTGCCGGGGGATCATTACTCGCCGGGCGCTCCGAGTCCTGGGTCGCGGATCGCACCGGGCACCGGTCGTCCGCGATGATCAACCGCTACCGCCGGCACGCCCGTCACGCGACCGAGCTCAGCCTGGGCGAGCTCGCCCCGCTGGACTTGGCCATCCCGGAGCTAGGACCCCAAAAAGGTGGGCCTCGGGGGTCCGGTCGTGACGCCAGCGTCAGCGAGAAATCCCCAATCCTTTCAAGCTGTAGCGAAGGTCGGACTCGAACCGACACGCCCTTGCGGGCAGCGGATTTTGAGTCCGCCGCGTCTGCCATTCCGCCACTCCGCCGTAGAGCGCGCCATCCCTAGCACGCCGAGGCTACCGCGCCAACGTCTCATCGGGTGCCGAGGCGGGGCCGAGGTCGCGCAGGAATGGCAGAAGCTCCTGCTCGAGCGCCCGAAGGAGCGTGCTCGCCGTCTCGTCCTGCTCGCCTTCGGTTTCCGAGGCGCCGCTCGCTTCAGGGGGCAGCGTTCGGATATGGAGGTGTGGCTGGGGTCCGTGCGCCCAGTTGCCATCCTCGTGCAGGGCGGCGCGCAGCCCGTCAGCCAGTGTGGTGGGGCCGGATGGATCTCCGATGCTCAGCGCCACCAGGAGCTTCTCGCCGGGATCCGCCACCGCGTCGCGGGCAAACTCGAGGACACCGGCGAGGGCGTCGGCGTTGGTCGAATGGGCGTCCCCCGCCGCGTGCTCGAGCAGTACCAGGGCGCTCACGAGCTCCCGCGCCTCCTCGGTGGCAAGCCATGTGGCCACGCGCTCGACCCCGGCGCCTCTGGCCACCAGCACCAGAGGATCCTCCAGGATGAAGCTTGGCACCCGAGCCTTCAAGTAGCCCGCGAGGGTCGCCGAGACGGGGGGGAGGCGTGGCCTCGACTCGGGGCTGCTCATCGGATCGTCGTCGTGCGTATGAAGGTACGACAATCGATGAGCAGTGCCCGAGAGCGCCCGCCCCAGCGCGTCGCCGAACGTCCGCCGAACGTTGAGGCAGAGTAGGTGGAGCATCATCCTCTTCACGCGTGGGCATCCTTGCCTGCGCGTCCCCCTCCTGCGCGGTCATCGCGAGTCCTACCTCACAGAACCGCCAAGCCGAGAGTACGTCCGACGGTTGCTCGACTGCAAGGCGAGAGCGTCTCTCGGCTAGCCACCCTCGACCCGCCGGACGACCACCACCAGATCGTCGAAGACGGAGAGCGGCGTCCGTGCGTCGCCCCCCGCTAGGTACGGCCAGCGAGACAACGCAGTCAGCGAGCAGCCCAGCGGCTCGAGCGCTCGCTCGACGAGACTCGTCGCCTGTGTTTCCCAATCTCCATCCGGAATCGGCAGTCGCTCCTCCGGCTCTACCAGGTACGGCCCGCAGTAGCTCGCGGGCTCGTACGGTAGCGGCAAGGCGACGATGAGGATCCCGTCCGACGCAAGGCCCGCGACCGCTCTTCGCAACAGCGTCATTGGTCGCGACGTGCGATCGAGGACGTTGAGCAGGGAGATCGCGTCCCAGGGTCCGGGAGGCAAACCCGAACCTGCCACATCGCAACGGTGGCAGGGATACCCGCGGTGCTCGAGGCGGCGGGCCATCGCCGGGGAAAGCTCGGTCGTCTCGACGGCGTCGAACAGCGGCACGAGCCCGAGCGTTACGGTGCCATCGCCGGCGCCGATGTCGAGCAACCGGCCCCGCTTGGTGGCCGCACCGGGGTCGGTTTCGAGCAGGCGGCTCCACTCGGCCGGGCTCCCGAGGTGCATCGGGTACGCCCCGAGCCACGCGTTGACGTCGTACTCGCTGAAGTAGAGCCGAAGGAGCCGGTGGAGCGCCGTGCCGAACCAGCCCAGTCGGCGGTCGGTTGCGCGAGCGACGTACTCGTCGAGCGCCGCGTTCGGTTCCGAGGAGGCAAGGTGGGCGGCCCACCGCGCTGGAAGGCGGGACCGATCGAACGCGTAGCAGAGCGCCGGGCGAGGGGAGGGCATCCGTGGGGTTCAGGAGGGGGTCGAAGGGACCGCGGCGCCGCGGTTGGGTCGAACCGGACGAGGCAGCCTAGCGCTTGACGCCGCGGGAAAGCCACCCAACGCTTCGCCCGCCACCCGGAAAGGAGCCAAGGATTCCATGATCTTCGAGGTAAAGGCCCTGCCCTACGCCAAAGATGCGCTCGCACCCGTGATGTCGAAGGACACTCTCGAGTTTCACTACGAGAAACACCACAAGGGCTACATGACGAACCTCAAGGGTCTCCTTGAGGGCAAGCCCGAGGCGAGCAAGAGCCTCGAGGAGATCATCCGTACGGGCTCGGGGGGCGTCTTCAACAACGCCGCCCAGGTGTGGAACCACACGTTCTTCTGGGATGGGCTCCGCCCCGGCGGGGGGGGCGCGCCACCGGCGGGAAGCCTCGCCGATCTCGTCCAGCGGGACTTCGGGGGGTGGGAGGAGCTCAGGACCGAGCTCATCAACGCCGGCAAGACCCGCTTTGGCTCGGGTTGGGCGTGGCTCGTGCTCGACGACGGTAAGGCGAAGGTGATCAGCACTCCCAACGCGGAAACCCCGCTTGCCTCCACCGAGATCCCGTTGTTGACCGTCGATGTGTGGGAGCACGCCTACTACCTCGATCACCGGAATCGGCGGGACACCTTCCTCGAGGTGTTCTGTGACAAGCTCATCAACTGGGACTTCGTGGCACAAAACCTTGCGGCTGCCCGCTAGTCCGGGTATGGGTCCGCCCCTCCCCGGGCGGTTCTGCGCGGGCGGTGCGCGGCAAGGCCGAAGATGCAGCGAGCGATCGCCCTCTACGATACTTCCGTCGGCAAAAAGGCCGTGATGGCCGTGTCGGGCGCCGTGATGTTCGGTTTCGTCGTTGGCCACCTGCTCGGAAACCTCCAGGTCTATCTGGGGCCGGCCGCCCTCAACGGCTACGCCGAGCACCTCCAGGCGCTGAAGCCGCTCCTCTGGCTCGTTCGCTTCACTCTGCTCGCGGCGATCGTGCTGCACCTGCTCTCGGCTCACCAGCTGTGGGTCCGTGGCTGGTTCGCGCGGGGTCGGCGGCGATACCGCGTCGAGCGAAGCGCCGCGACCACCTACGCCGGGCGGACGATGTGGATGTCCGGGCCGCTCATCCTCCTCTTCCTCCTCTACCACCTGGCGCACTTCACCTTTCCCGGCCTGGCGATGAGCGTGGGCTATGCCCACAGTATCGGCGACGTCTACGCCAACGTCGTGAACGGCTTCAGCGTGTGGTGGGTGGCCGTGCTCTACCTTGCCGCCCAGGCGTGCCTCGGGCTTCACCTCTACCACGGCGGCGCGAGCATGCTGCAGACACTCGGCCTCGACCATCCGCGGTTCGGCGGGGTCGCGCAGGGAATTGCCAAGCCGCTGGCGATCATGATCTGGCTTGGCAATAGCTCCATCCCGGTCGCGGTGCTGGCGGGGCTGGCGCGGTGAACGAAGGGACCCCGATGACGCTCGATGCCAAGGTTCCCTCTGGCCCCATCGAGACGCGCTGGCAGCGTCGGCGCTTCGAGATGAAGCTCGTGAACCCGGCCAACCGCCGGAACCTCACCGTGATCGTGGTGGGGACCGGGCTCGCGGGTGGTGCCGGAGCCGCGAGCCTCGGTGAGCTTGGCTACCGGGTGAAGAGCTTCTGCTTCCAGGACAGCGCGCGTCGGGCGCACAGCATCGCCGCCCAGGGTGGGATCAACGCCGCCAAGAACTACCAGAACGACGGCGACAGCGTCTTTCGCCTCTTCTACGACACCGTGAAGGGGGGGGACTTCCGCGCTCGGGAGTCCAACGTACACCGGCTCGCCGAGATCAGCGCGAACATCATCGATCAGTGCGTCGCCCAGGGGGTCCCCTTCGCCCGCGAGTACGGGGGGCTCCTCGCCAATCGTTCCTTCGGTGGTGCGCAGGTGTCGCGGACCTTCTACGCGCGGGGGCAGACGGGGCAGCAGCTGCTCCTCGGGGCCTACCAGGCCCTCGAACGTCAGATCGACGCGGGGTCGGTCACCATGTACCCGCGCCATGAGATGCTCGATCTCATCGTGGTCGATGGGGCCGCGCGGGGGATCGTCACCCGCGATCTTGTGACCGGAAAGATCGAGCCGCACCTCGCGCACGCCGTGGTGCTCGCTACCGGAGGGTACGGGAACGCTTTCTACCTCTCGACCAACGCCAAGGGCTGCAACACGACCGCCATCTGGCGCGCATTTCGCAAGGGAGCGTTCTTCGCGAACCCCTGCTTCACGCAGATCCACCCCACCTGCATCCCCGTGAGCGGCGCTCACCAATCGAAGCTCACGCTGATGAGCGAGTCCCTGCGAAACGATGGGCGGGTGTGGGTCCCGAAGCGGGCTCTGGACGCGGGGAAGGCTCCCGAGAAGATCCCCGAACCAGAGCGCGACTACTACCTCGAGCGGCTCTACCCCACCTTTGGCAACCTGGTCCCTCGCGACATCGCCTCCCGTCGCGCGAAGGACGTGTGCGACCAGGGCTTCGGCGTCGGCGCCGAGGTCTCCGGGGTTCGCCGGGGCGTGTATCTCGACTTCCGCGACGCCATTGCCCGCCTGGGGGAGGCGGTGGTGAGGGAACGGTACGGCAATCTCTTCGAGATGTACGAGCGCATCACCGGCGAGGATCCCTACCGCGTGCCGATGCGCATCTACCCTGCCATCCATTACACCATGGGCGGCCTCTGGGTCGACTACCACTTGATGAGCACGATTCCCGGGCTATTCGTCGCCGGGGAGGCGAATTTCTCGGACCACGGCGCGAACCGACTCGGGGCGAGCGCGCTCATGCAGGGGCTCGGGGACGGCTACTTCGTGTTGCCCTACACGGTGAGCCACTACCTCGGAGATGAGCGGCCCGTGGTGCTGTCGGAGGATCACCCCGAGGTGAAGGAGTCCGTGAAGGCTGTGAAGCGGCGCCTCAAGCGCCTGCTGTCGATCGGCGGCCGGCGCACCCCAGACTCCTTCCACCGCGAGCTCGGGCGCCTGCTCTGGGACCACTCCGGCATGGCGCGCAACGCGGCGGGCCTCGAGCGTGCGATCGTGAAGGTCCCAGAGCTCCGGGCGGAGTTTTACGAGGATCTACGGGTGCCCGGGAGCGGTAGCGATCTCAACCAGTCCCTGGAGAGGGCCGGGCGGGTCGCGGATTTCTTGGAGCTCGGCGAGCTCGTTTGCCGCGATGCGCTCGCGCGCGACGAGTCTTGTGGTTGCCACTTTCGCGAGGAGCACCAGACCGCTGATGGCGAGGCGGCGCGGGACGACGCGCGGTTCTCGCACGTGGCAGCCTGGGAGTTCGCTGGCGACGGAGCGGTGCCGCGGCGCCACCGGGAGGAGCTGACGTTCGAGTTCGTGAAACCGACGCAGAGGAGCTACAAGTGACACGGTCGATGCGCCTCGTGCTCGACGTCTGGCGACAGAAGGGGCCGAAGGATCCCGGGGGCTTCGTGCGCTACGAAGCCCCGGATATCAGCCCGGACATGTCCTTCCTCGAGATGCTCGACGTCGTGAACGAGGGCCTGACCGAGCGCGGCGAGGAACCCATCGCCTTCGATCATGACTGCCGCGAGGGGATCTGCGGCTCCTGCGGCGTGGTGATCGACGGGCGGCCCCACGGACCGCTGACCGCGACGACGACCTGCCAGCTTCACATGCGGCACTTCCAGGACGGCGACCACGTGACGATCGAACCCTGGCGAGCGCGGGCCTTTCCGGTCATCAAGGATCTGGTCGTCGATCGGTCGGCCCTCGACCGGATCATTCGGGCGGGCGGATACATCTCCATTCGGACCGGCAGCGCGCCGGAGGCGAACGACGTTCCGGTGCCCAAGCCCGACGCCGAGGTCGCGATGGACGCGGCTGCCTGCATTGGTTGTGGGGCCTGCGTCGCGGCCTGTCCGAACGCTTCGGCGAGCCTCTTTCTGGCGGCCAAGCTGGGCCATCTCCACCTCCTCCCCCAGGGCTTGCCCGAGAAGGACGACCGAGTGCGCACCATGGTCAGCGCGATGGATGCGCAGGGTTTCGGCCATTGCACGAATCACCGAGAGTGCGAGGCGGTCTGTCCAAAGGGGATCGGCGTAGCGTTCATCGCACGTATGAACCGTGATTTCCTCATTGCGAGCGTTGCTTCTCGTCACGAGGTGATGGCGCACCGCCGGCGATGATCGCACCGCCGGGGACGGATCACCGCCGGGCAGGTCCGATTCGGAGCCGCCGAGGAGGCTGACTACTGCTTGGTGGTGGTGACCGGGAGGATGGGCGCCCAGCGCAGCCGATCGAGCAGCTCGTCCGCGATCATGACCCCGCGGTCGCTGAAGAAGAGCGCGTTTGCGGATTCTGCTTCGCGCTGCTCCGCGACGAAGAGGATCCCCTTTCCCGCGTCGTTGTAGCCAAGCTGGACGATCGCGTTCTCCAGCCAGCGTCCGCCGCCCTCGAGATCGAGGTTCCGCGGGAGGGTGTAGAAGCCCTCCGCGGGGAGCCGGCGCAGGGTCTTGCTCCAGGTGGGGGAACGGAGAGCCATGGTCGGCTCGCCCCAATACCAACGATTGGCTCGGTTCTGTCCCGGTCGCACCACGAACCGGACCCCGTCTGGCTTCTGGCCGACGTAGACCAACACGTTGGCGGGGATCGCGGCTTCGCTTCCGGGCAGGGCGGTGGTGGTACGGTAGAGTCCGGGTTCCGGGAGATCGATCAGGGTCATGGGTAGGGCTCGCTCGAAGGCGCTCAATCTAACCCAAGACCACCTTGGCACAAGGCCCCGGTTCACGCTTGGGGATCCAGATCCCTCCGCCCCCGTCGTGCGCCGAGGCCTCGGGTGCGAGTGGGGGTGCCCGCCGCCGCGCCGGTATGGCATAGGATCCCCTCGATGAAGAGGCGTCCCAGAAGCTTTCGTTGGACGGCGATCGTCGCCGGGCCGCTCGCCCTTGGCTGTGGGGGATCCGGGTCGGCGGCGGCTGGGACGGCGACCGCCGCCGAGGTCGAACCCACGGGACCGCTCCTCCTTGAAGACGCCCGGGCCTTCGTGCTGGCCCTGGTGAACCGCGACCGCGCTGACCAGGGCCTCCCGCCGGTCACCATCGACCCGACGGCGAGCGAGGCCGCGCAGATCCATGCCGAGGACATGGCTCGGCACGGTTTCACGTCGCATTGGGGAACCGACGGTTCGGTGCCCGAGCAGCGCTACACCGAGGCCGGGGGCATCCACTTGGCGCAGGAGAACGCGGCGTGCTTCTTCGACGGGAAGGAACGCGAGCTCGAGGTAGACCCCACTTTTTTGCCGGACGAGCTCCGGAAGATCGAGAGCGCGTTCATCGACGAGGTGCCCCCCAAGGACGGGCACCGGACCAACATCCTGAAGCCTGGTCACTCCGGGCTCGGGATCGGGTTGGCACGTCCGGTTGGCGTAGAGCAACTCTGCATGGCGCAGGAGTTCACGGACGTCTACGGGACCTATCGCCCGCTCCCGCAGCGCGGGACGGTGGGCCAACGGGTGACCATCGCGGGCCAGCTCCAAGAGCCGATCGTCTTCGGGGGGATCGGGATCGCGCGCATCGATCTGGCCACTCCCCTCACGGCCTCCCACCTCAACACAACCAGCGTCTACCAGATCCCCGCCCCATACATCCTCTTTTTCCCACGTGGGTTCAAGACCCCCAAGCCCGTTACCGTGAACGGCAACAAATTCTCGCTCGAGACGACGCTTGACGACGAGCGGCGGCCGGGACGGTACGAGGTGAGTGTCTGGGGTCGGCAGCCCGGCAGCGAGGACCTCATGATCGTGAGCCTGCGGACCGTCGTCGTCGAAGACTGACGCGACGTTCACCCTTGGCGGCGGCTTTCTCGCTCGCGTGCCCTCGAGTATCTACACCTCGTTCGCCGACGCCGACAGGCTCGGCGACACCAACGCCGACGGCTCCGATACGGCGCCGCAAGCCAGCGACTGGGTCGGCGTCAACCTGTGCAAGCTCCTCTGCGAGTACTCGACCGCCGGAAACATCTACTACGCCGAGCCCACGCCCTAGCTCAGTGCAGGAGCGCCGCGAGGATCCCCGCATTCCAGGTTCGCGTGTCGTTGTCGTAGACGCCGAAGCCAGTCGTCGCCCCGCGCGACCTTGAGCCGCGACAGGTCCGGTCGGAGCGCCGCGGGGACCGTGAACACCCGGGGCTCCACGAGGAACCCCTCGGCGATGAGCTGCCTTGGGGAAGCGACGACGACGAGCTCGTCGTAGGCGTCACCGAGCCCCTTGCCGTCGGCGCGGTAGGGCGTGGCGGTGAGCCCGAGGTGGACGGCGTTCGGGTAGTCGGCAGCGATTGCGCGGTAGGACGCAGCCAGGGCGCGGTGGCATTCGTCGACAAGCACCAGGTCCGCCGCCGGCCGCGCGCGGTGGCGGAGCGTGTGCGCGTAGGCGATTCAAGCGCGGGGTTCCTGGGGGGGGCGCCAAGCTGCCTGAACCTTCCCGTGAGCGAGCCACGGGTGGTGCTCGGGGCTCCTGATTCTGCCTCGATGCCGAAGAAGAAGCGAGTGCGTCGGAGCGGGTCGAGGGCTCGATGCCCCTGAGACGACGCTGGCCCACGAGCCGCTGCAGGAGACGTCCGCACCAGGGCCGTCGCAGCCCCTGCGCGATGGGGATGCGGTCGCCTCAAGCCACGAGGACCCCAACTCATCCCACGGCTTACCCAACCTGCCAATGGCAGGTCGGGGCTTGCGTCGCGGGTCCCGTGTTGGGTCCCAGCTCTTGCGTGAGCTTTCGCCGCACCGCCGAGCTCCGGAAGTACGGCGGGTCCCGCGCAGGAGCACGCGGTGGCAGCTCGGTGACCTCGTCGAGGTGGGGCAGGGCGTGGAAGGTCGGCGCTTCAGCTTCGGCGCCCTCGCCCATCGTGTCGTAGACCCCGTCCAGCGCCACCAGGTGATAGTGCGGGTTGAGTCGCAGGTCCGAGCTCGACCGCTGCACCACGGTCACCGCCCCCGACTTGCCTCCGTGCAGGCCCCTGAGCTCGAACCGCCGCCGGTGGAAGTCCATGACGGCACCGCCGAGCTCTCGCGAGACGCCCCCGAGCAGCTCGCCGTCGTAGGCGAGCCGAGCCCGCAGCTCGAAGGGCACCGTCAGTACCCACTGCCGGAGCGGCACTTGCTCCGGGAGGACGTGGTCGATGAGATTGGCGGCCGTCTGCGCCATCCGCCGGCCCAGGCACGACGGGCAAGAGCCGCGGCCTTTGCACGAGAACGCCACCAGGTGCCGAGCGAGACACTCCGGCTCGGTACACGCCATGACCGCGAACCCGCGGCACAACAGCCTGCACTCCAAGTACCCTTCGAGCTCGCTCTTCACGAAGCTCGGCAGCGGGCTCGCGAATCCCTCCGCCGATGCCGCGTACAGCGTGGC
>JAFGBI010000358.1 GCA_016933275.1 Polyangiaceae bacterium
GCGGCGGGCGTGACGGCGGCGGGCGTGATCGCTGGTGAGCAGCGTCGGGGGCTCCGCGCAGCGGGCGTGGAGTTCCGTCAACCAACCGCCTGGTCGCGCGTAGCAGGGGCCCTGACCGTGCGGGTAGATCCCTTTTGTCGTGCCCCCAACGACTGCGGGTCGCTCGCCCGGGGTGTTCTTCGCGTGCCTTGGCTCTGCCCGCGCGACGGGTGGCGAGTTTGCTCGCTTCGGCGGCATGGTCGGGCCCCGGCTTCTCCTCGACTGCGTCTGGACGCGCTCTGGCACCCAACCACACGATCAGGGTGAGGTTGGGGTGGGACCGCCGGCAGTGGGCGGTGGGAACCGGGGGGAACGGAGCGTCGCCTCACTGAGCTCCCTTGCCCTGAGCCCTTTTCGTGGGGTTTTCGGCCAGTTGGCCTAACCACCAGCTGCCTGACGGCACCAGTTGCTCGCTCAGCCTCTCGAAATCCGGGAGAATCCTCGGGTGGGGCACGACCCGAGCGATCGCAGTCTGCCGCCGGCCCAGCCTTTCGGTCCGTTCTTCTTGGACAAACGGATCGCCGTTGGGGGCAGCGCCGAGGTGTTCCTCGCCCATCCGAAGTACGGTGACCGCCCGGCTCCGCGGTTGGTCGTGAAGAGACTGCTGCCCTCGGTTCGGGCGCGCAGCGATCTCGGTCTGCTCGAACGGGAGGCGGAGTTGCACCGGGCGGTCCATCACCCGAACGTCGTCACCGTATTCGGCGCGGGCGAGATCAACGGCGAGCCCTACATCGCGATGGAATACGTCGAAGGCGTCGACGTGTACCGTCTCCTCCGTCGCGCCGAGGCCGAACACCGCCCGGTGACGCCACCGCTCGCCGTCCACATCGCGCGTCAAGTTGCCGACGCGCTCGGCAGCGTGCACAGCGCCCGGGACGCGCACGGGCGCCCGCTCGAGATCGTCCATCGCGACATCAATCCGTCGAACGTGTACCTGTCCGTCACGGGCGCGGTGAAGGTGGGGGATTTCGGCATCGCGCGCACCGGCACCGGGAGCCCGAAGTCGGTGCAGGCGGGCAGGGGACTCAAAGGGAAGTTCGGCTACCTGGCCCCCGAACAAGTGGCGGGAGAGCCCTTCGACCACCGTGCCGATCTCTTCGCCCTGACCGTACTCCTCGGCGAGATGCTGATCGGTGAGCGGATCTTCCCCGGCAGCGGTGAGCTCGCGGTCTTGCTCGCGATCCGAGATGGGGACTACGAGCGGCTACGCGAGCGCTCCTCGGCGCTCCCGCGGGCGCTCTACGCGCTCTGCCAGCGCGGCCTCGCTCAGCGTCCCGAGGCCCGGTTCCAGAGCGCGGTAGAGATGTCGGCGGCGCTCTCGGCCTTCGAACTCCCGTCTCCCGAGGAGCTCTGCCTCGAGCTGGCGGAGTGGGTGCGTTGGGCCCAAGACGACGGCAAGTTCTTCCGCAAGATCGAGGGGCGGATCCGGGATTCGGTGCAGCGCATGCGTGCCGCTCGGCTCGTCACCAGTCCGCCGTCATTCTCGAGCGCCGTACCGCCACCCACCGACGCTGCCGGGCCGCCCAGCGAAACCGCCGCCCGCGTTCGGCGCGAGGGATCGGAGGTGATCGAGGTGGTCGCGTTCCCCAAGCTCCTCGAGATGGTGGCGACCGGCGACCTCGGGGCGCACGACACCGTGGCGTTGATGGGCTCGGCCTTCCGCGCGATCGAGGACATCGAGGAACTGGGGCGGCACCTCTTGCCATCGAACACCCAGACCACCCGCCAGCTCCACGAGCCGGGTGTGCCCGACTACCAGGCGATGCTCGCGGAGACGCCGATGAACTCGGTGCTCGCCTACCTGCGTGGCGGCCACGAGACGGGGGCGCTCTTCGTCACGCGCCGTGAGGGAACCGTCGAACGGCGCAAGGAGATCTACCTCAAGGACGGACGGCTCCACTACGTCGCCTCGAGCGATCGCGCCGAGCTGCTCGGCGAATATCTGGTCCGTCGGGGCGCCCTCGAACGAGCCAGGCTCGACGAGGCGCTGTCCATCATTGCGCTCCACGGCGGACGTCTAGGCGATACCCTGATCGAGATGAACCTCGTAGAGCCGATCGACCTCTTCCGGGCGATTCGGGATCAGGGACGCGATCGAGTGGCGGCGCTCTGTACTTGGACCGACGGGAACGCCTGCTTCTACCGGGGCACGGTCCCGGGACGCGTCGAGTTCCCGCTCGATCTCGATCTGACGAGCCCCATGATGGCGGGCGTGGTCGTGATCTCCCAAGGCGATCTGTGGTCGCTCCTGCCCAACCCCGACGCCCCGATGGAGGAGGGCCCCCGCGCGGCGAAGGTCGCGGACGAACGGGAGCGTGGAAACGCGCCCTCCTCCCTCCAGGCCATCGCAGCGATGGTGAGCGAAACCATCACCATCGGCGGCGCGGTGGCACGCATCACCGCGCCCCGCTCGGGGCGCGGCGCGCGGACGATCTCCGAAAAGGAGGCCTGCGCGGCGGTCCTCGTCGCGCGTGACATCGGGTGGATTGCCTTCGGCGAAGCGCGGAACTGACACGGTCCGTGGCGGGTTCGGCCCCCCCCGAGCGGGCACCGTCCGACCCCTCGACACCCGCGCGACCGGCGCCTAACTTGAAGCCAATGGCCCTCGAGACGAGCACCCGCTCCGCCACCTTCGAGTCACGCTCGGACGACGGGATCCACGCCGTCATCCAAAGAGCGGCGGACGCCGTCGCGAGCGACGAGTTGGACTCCGGCGGCTGGCTGGAGATCGTGCCCGCATCACGGCAGCGCAACCCGTCGTGGTGCATCGAGGCCGTATTCTCCGATGATGGGCTACGGCACTCTCTCGCCAAGGTCGACGTCCGTCTGCGGTCTACCGTCGCGCAGGTCGAGGCCGCGCTCGTCCACGACGCCGTCACCGCCTTCGGCGGCACCGAGTACACGAACCTCTGCTTCGCCGCCGACGACGACGCGAGCAGCGATGCCGGGAGTCCCGAGTCCCCCCCCCCCCCACGGGGGGCCCCCCCCCCCCCCCCCCCCACCCCCCCCCCCCCCCCGCC
>JAFGBI010000359.1 GCA_016933275.1 Polyangiaceae bacterium
CCGCGGCTCATGAGCCGCGCCAATCACAGCCGCTTTGAGCGGCTCACGCCCCGAAAGCCCCCGGCTTTGCCGGGGGATCATTACTCCCCCGTCGGCCCCTCCCTCGAGCCGAACTCATGCCCCACGGACTCAGCCTCGAACAGCTCTGCGGGCAGCTCCTGGTCTGCGGGTGGGACGGGTCGGACCTCCCATCCCCGCTCCTCGATGCGCTCCGAGGCGGCGAGCGGGGTGGGATCATCGCCTTCCGGCGAAACCTCCCCGACCTCGACGCCGCGCTGCGCGCGGCTACGGTTGCGCTGCGTACGGCACCGGCGGACCTTCCACCCTTCGTTGGGATCGACGAGGAGGGGGGACGCGTCACGCGGCTCCCAGCCCCCGTTCCATCCCTGCCGTCGATGCGGCGCCTCGGGTCTCTGGATGACGCATCGCTCTGCTACCGCGCGGGCAGAGCCGTAGGGGGCGTGCTCGGTCCGCTCGGCTACAACGTGGATTTCGCGCCGGTGCTCGACGTGGACTCGAACCCACAGAACCCGATCATCGGTGACCGCGCGTTCTCCGACCGACCCGAGGCCGTTGCCACCCTGGCCTTGGCGTTTGCTCGGGGACTTTTCGATACCAGCGTCGCGGCCTGCGGCAAGCATTTTCCCGGACACGGGGACACGCACCTCGACAGTCACCTCGACCTGCCCACGGTGAGCCACGGCGAGGCGCGGCTGCGGTCGGTCGAGCTCAGCCCCTTCGCGGCGGCGGCCGCCGCCGGCCTGCCCTCGCTGATGAGCGCACACGTGGTTTTCGAGGCGCTGGATCCGGGCGTTCCCGCCACGCTGAGCCATCGGATCGCGACCACTCTGCTCCGCGACGAGCTCGGCTTTCGTGGGGTGTTGTTCTCGGACGACCTGGAGATGCGAGCGCTGGCCGACCGCCTGCCCATCGAACAGACCGCCGTGCGGGCCATCGAAGCTGGGTGCGATGTGCTCCTCGTCTGCCACGCGCCAGAGCTCCAGTCTCGAGCGCACGCGGCGCTGGTCGAGCGCGCCCGGGTCAGCGCCGACTTCCGCTGCCGTTGCCTAGAAGCGGCCGAGCGGGGCGTCCGGCTGAGGCGAGCCATGCCGCCCCAGCCGGACACGGTCGCCGCCGCGCTCCAGCGTGCAGGCGACCTCCGAGCGATGGGAGCGACGTTCTCGCCCTCCTGACGCAAGCGGCGACGCCCACAAAACGCGGGACGGCCCCGCCGGAGCGGAGCCGCCCAACGCCACCGAGGCCTCAGGGTCGAGGCCTCAGCGGCTGCGACCGGGGTGGCCGCCTTGTTCGTGATGGGGCGAACGGACTCAGCCCGCGGAGGCGGAGCCAGACGCCGACGCACTCGCCGACACCGAGACGTTGATCGACGCTGCTGCGTCAACCTGCGCCTTGAGCGAGCTCGCCACGCAGCCGATGACCGCCATCATGTTGGCGTCCATCCCGCCCTTGCCCTTGACCAGGGCCTGCACGCCTTCGAGGCTAGCCTTCACGCTCGCGGTGACACTGGCAAGCTTGTCCTTCATCCCCACCGCGACCTTGAGGATCGCCGGGAGGTTGGCCTCGAGCGCACCCTTGAGCTTGGTGGCTGCCTCGGCATCGGCCGCGCCTTCGAACACCACCACGACGGTGGGCGGGGTGCACTTCATTTCGGCGTTCAGCTTGGCGTCGCAGTTCGCCTTGCACTCCGCGCTCATCTCCGGCGGCTCGACGGTGCCCGAGCAGGTCGGGGCTTCCATCTTGACGTCGCAGGAACCCGAGCAGGTGCCCGAGCACTCACCAGTGGCATTCACCGAGCAGGAGGCGCTGCAGGTCCCCTTGCAGGTGCCACCGCAGCTCCCCTCGGCACTGGCATCGCACTTGCCTTCGCAGGTGCCGGCACAACTCCCGCTGGTGTCCTTGCCGTCGCACTTGCCGTCGCACTTGCCGCCGCACTTGCCGCTGAAGTCAACGTCGCAAGACCCCGAGCACGAACCCGAGCACTTGCCCTCGCAGGCCGCGCCGGCCTCGACCGAGCAGGAGCCTTCGCACTTGCCGCTGCACTTGCCGCTGATCTCACCACCCTCGCACTTGGCCTCGACCGAGCCGGGTTCGATGTTCGCATCGCACTCGGCGGCGCAGTTCGCCATGGCGTCGATCGACGCTTCGCACCGCGGAGCCCCGGCCTTGACCGTCAGCTTGCCCGCGGCCTTCGCCTTCACCTCGCCGATGAGCTTCACGGCGGCGTCGCAGGCGGCCTGCGCCTTGGCACCGGGCTTCTCGTCCTTCGGGGCGATGTCCGCCTCCGAAGCGCCGAGGTCCATGGCGAGCTTGCCGCAGGCTCCAGCCACCTCGGCCTCGACATCGACGGCGATCTTCTTGAGGCTCGCGCCGGCCGCGAGCGCCGCCTTCACCTTCCCTTCGACCTCCGCGTCGATCCCAAAACTACCCTGCATGATGGCGCTGGGATCGCTCAGGTCGAGCTTGCAGGCGCCGCCGCCACCGGGCAGCTTGCTGCCGGCGCCGCCGCAGTTGGTAAGCAGAGGCGCTGCGACTAGCGCAAACGCCGGAACGATGCTCTTCAGCCAACGATTCGAGACCATGCTCATGTTCCTCCTCAGTGGTTTCGGTCACCCCGAGACACCGATCGCGAGCGGGTCCGCTGGTTCTCCCTTTTTCTCGGCACAACGCCGGGGACCCATTCGCTTGGGGGACGTATCGATCGGGAAGCGGTCGGAAGTAAAGCTACATTCGCACGAAGTCAGACGAGGGACTCGATCGTGCGGATGGCCGGCTGGCAGGCGGCCCAATAGCCAACGCCATCATCCTCCGCCAGGATCCCCACCGTCCACGAGGTTTCTTGGCGGTTCAGCGACGTTGGCCAACCCCGCCGAGGAAGGGAAGCTCGATCTGCTCCGGTCCACCCCCACGTCTTGGCATACGTTGTCCTACCCGCTTGAGGAGTTCCTGCTCTCGTTGGAGGTCGGCGTCGATGACCTCGGGGTTGTCGAGGGCGAACGCGAGGGCGTCGAACACCTTCGCGGGTCCGAGCTGGGGGTAGCGACGCAGCAGTGTCTCGACGCGGGTGCCGGTCCGAAAAAACGCCCATAGCCGCCGCACCGGTACCCGAGACCCCACCACGTACGGGCTCCCGCCGAGCACGTTCGAATCCGTTGCCACGTGCGGATGGGGTACGAGGATGATCGGAAGGGTCAGGGCGCTCTCCTTTCGGGAGGAACCCTATTCTCTACCGCCAGGGAGACGAGCGCCAACCTTGCGGCAGATCGTCTATAGGGCCGCCTGGATCCGCTCGGCCACGCGCTCCGCGGTGAACCCAAACTCGACGGCGAGGCGCTCGGCGGGCGCGGAGGCGCCGAACCGATCGAGGCCAATCACGATTCCATTGGTACCGACGATCCCGCGCCAGCCCGCCGTCGTCCCGGCCTCGATGGAGACGCGCCGCGCGCCGACACCGAGCACCGCTTCCTGTTCGGTTGGCGGCAGCCGCGCGAAGGCGTCCCAGCAGGGAACGGACACGACCCGCACCCGGTGGCCTTTCGCCTCGAGCAGGGGCTTGGCCCCGAGGGCGGGCTCGACCTCGCTGCCACTGGCGATGAGCACCAGCGTCGGATCCGTGGTGTCCGCCACCACATAGGCGCCGTTCAGGATGGTTTGGGGGTCGAACCCTGCGGGTCGCGGGATCGCTGCCAGCTTCTGCCGCGAGAGAATGAGCGCGGTCGGTCCCGCACGGCGGGTCATGGCGTGGGTCCATGCCACTGCGCACTCCAACCCATCTGCCGGCCGCACCACGTCGAGGTTCGGGATCAAGCGAAGTGCCCAGAGGTGCTCGATGGGTTGGTGGGTCGGACCGTCCTCGCCGACGAAGAACGAATCGTGCGTAAAGACGTAGATCGCCTGTTGCTCCATCAGCGCTGCTAGGCGCACCGCCGGGCGCACGTAGTCAGCGAACATCAGGAACGTCGAGCCAATGGGGATGAAGAAGCCTGAGAGTGCCAGGCCGTTCATGATCGCGCCCATCGCGTGTTCCCGGATCCCGTAGTGCAGATTCCGCCCGGCGAAGTGGGTGGGGCCGACGTCGTTCGCGCCCTTGATCGCCGTCTTGCACGAGGCGTCGAGATCGGCCGACCCGGCCACCACCGAGGGCACCAGCACCGCCACCTTCTGCTCCACCTCTGCACCGAGGGAACGAGTAGCGTCACTCTTGGTGGGCGCTGTCGCCACGAGTTGCCCGAAGAGATCCGCCGGAATCCGGCGCTGGCTCAGATCGGTCCAGGTCGTGAGACGATCCCCCTTGAGGGCGGCCACCGCGCCCTTCCAAGCGGCCAGGCGGGTTCGATTCTGTTCGGTCCAGTTCCGGAAGGGCACGTAGGCATCCTCTGGCACGTGGAACGGCTCGAGCGGGAAGCCCACGGCCCGCTTGGCTCCATCGATCTCGGCACGGCCGAGGGGCGCGCCGTGCGCTGAGGATTTGTCCTGCTTGGTGGGGGCGCCGATCGCGATATGGGTGCGTGCGATGATGAACGATGGACGGGCTGGTTCGGCCACCGCTCGGTCGAGTGCGGCCCGAACCGCCTCGGGATCGTGGCCATCGACGCGCTGGACGAACCACCCGTAGGCCTCGTAGCGTTTGCCAACGTCTTCGGTGAAAGTGATGCTCGTTTCGCCGTCGATCGTGATCCGGTTATCGTCGTAGATCACCACGAGGTTGTCGAGTCCAAGGTGACCCGCGATACTCGAAGCTTCGCCGCTGATCCCTTCCATGAGGTCACCATCCGACGCGATCGCGAACACGCGATAGTCGATGATGGTCGCGCCGGCGGTGTTGACTCGCGCCCCAGCCATCTTGGAGGCGAGGGCCATTCCCACCGCGGTCGCGATGCCCTGCCCGAGGGGTCCGGTGGTCATCTCCACTCCCGGTGTGTGCCCCAGCTCGGGATGGCCGGGGGTCTTGGAGCCCCATTGGCGGAACGCCTTGATGTCATCGAGCGACAGGGAGAATCCCGCGAGGTGCAGCACCGAGTAGAGCAGCATCGAGGCGTGTCCACACGAGAGGACGAAACGGTCCCGGTTCGGCCAGAGCGGCTCCTCGGGGACATAGCGCAGGTAGCGGGAGAACAGGTCCACCGCGATGCCAGCGAGGGCCATGGGCGTACCCGGATGTCCACTCGCGGCCTGCTCCACAGCATCGGCAGCGAGGAAGCGAGTGGTGTGAACGGCGGTCTGGAAGGCAGAGTCGGTCATGGGGCCGCGGTCCATACCACAGCCTGCTCTCCGGAGGAGCTGCCATCCTTCGGGTCCCTGGGACCTACGGGCGATCGGACTCGATTGCCCGCCGATGGTCGGAGAATGTTCGGGTGAATCGGTGCCGCCCCCCTCCAATCGCCACAAAAAAGAGGTCGTCCCCCGCAGCTGGGGCGAGCACCGCCTCGATCGCGGGTTCGCCAGGGTTGGCGATCGGAGACGGCGGCAGGCCCGAGTGGCGGTAGGTGTTGTAGGGGTTGCCCGGATCTCGCAACATGGCCGGGGTGATTCTGCCCACGTACCCTCGGCAGCTCTCGAGTTCGGGCTCGACCAGGCATCCATACCCCGCGGTGGGGTCCGACTGCAGGCGGCCGCGGGGTACGAATCCCTGATCGGCGAGGCGGTTCAGGTACACTCGAGCGATCCGCGGTCGTTCCTCGGCTACCTGCGCCTCCCGTTCGACGATGGAGGCGAGCGTGAGGATCGCTCGCTCGCCGTCACCGAGCTCCCGCACCCGCGCTGCATAGCCGTCTGGGTGGCGCGCTCGGAGTCGCTGGAGTCGACTCCGGGTCTCGTGGACGAGCCGCCGCAAGACCTCCTCGGCGGGGGTGTTGGCGAGCAGGTCGTAGGTGGCGGGGAATAGGTATCCCTCGGCGGTCCCTCCTACGATCTTCAGCTCGTCGAGCACCACCGGACCGCGGACCGCGGACCGGAACGCATGGGCGGTGCAGATGCCCTGCTGTTCCATCCGATCTGCGATCTGGAGGTGGTGCAGACCCTCTGGCAACACCACCCGTCGCGTCGGACGTGACGGCGAGCGGGTCAGGGTGCGGACGATCTCCTGGGGACTCATCCGATCGTCCACCACATGCTCGCCCGACGCGATCTGCTGGCGACCACCAGCGAGCCAGTAGGCGACCAGGAACGGTGGGGTCGATCGAAGGATCCCCGCTTCCAGCAGACGACGACCCCCGGCGAACGGACCCAGCGTCGCGGTCCAGTCGAGGACGACCCGCCTCCCCGTTCCCGGACCCGGCCAGCGCATCGATGCCACGGTGCCACCGGCCGCAAGGCTGGCAAGCAGGACCAAGACCATGAGGACCAAGGTCCTTGGTCGGCGTTTCCGGCCGCGCCGACGAGGCACCCTGCGAGGCTTTGGTGGACCCTCCCCTCCGCCCTTGGGCGTGCCATTGGGCGTGGTCTGGAGCCTCGAGCTGCGGCGAGCGCCCGGGGACCGCGGCAAGGTCACGGTGGCCCGCCTCGGGCCTTGGCCTCGGCTCATGGCAATCCTCCTACGTTGCGCCCATCGAGCCAATGCTGGAGCAGAACCGCAGCCGCCGCGCTGTCGAGCCGCGCCCGAGCCTCGCGCGCCCGGACGCCGCCATCACGTAACCGGGCCGCCGCGGTTTGGGTGGTGAGCCACTCATCGACGAGCTCCACCCGACGGCCCGTTCGACCCGCAAGCTCCCGAGCGAACCCGCGTGCACGTCGAGCCCCTGACCCCTCGCGGCCATTGAGGGTACGGGGAAGGCCAACCACGAACACCTCGATTCCCTCCCTCGCTGCCAGCTCCGCCAGCGCATCGAGGAGAGCACCAGGCGAACGGCCGTCCAAGTGTGGCCTGGGGTGTGCCATCCAACCAAGATCGTCGGTGACCGCCAACCCAACACGTACCGTACCCAGGTCGACCGCTGCGGCTTTCACAAGCCACCGTTACCACGGCTTGACCGGACCGGCGCGCCCGAGCATAAGCCCGCAGGACCTCGCGGCCAGAGCGGCATCGGGGCTCGTTCGACACCGGGACACCCAATGCAATACGCCCCCGTCAAGGGGATGAACGACATCCTACCCGACGAGATCGACCGCTGGTACCGCCTCGAATCCGCGTTTCGGCGGGTGGTGAGCCGCTATCGCTACGGTGAGGTGCGCACACCGTTGCTCGAGCATACGGAGCTTTTCGTTCGCTCCATCGGTGAGACCACCGACGTGGTCGAGAAGGAGATGTTCACCTTCGCCCGCCCGAAGGGCGAGTCGCTCACCATGCGTCCGGAGGGCACCGCGGGCGCCGCACGCGCCTATTTGACCAACAAGGTACAGAGCCGCGAGCCGTTGACTCGCTGGTACTACCTCGGCCCGATGTTTCGTGCCGAGCAGCCCCAGCGCGGCCGCTATCGGCAGTTCCACCAGGCTGGGTGCGAGGTCTACGGGGACTTGGGTCCGCTCGTCGACGCCGAGATGCTCGACATGCTGGTGACCTTCTTCCACGAGGTCGGGGTGTTCGATGTGGAGGTCTGCATCAACTCCATCGGTGGCGAGGCGGCACGAGCGCGCTACCGAAGCGCCCTCACCGAGTTCCTGCGGCCCCGCGCGCAGGAACTCAGCGAGCACGCCCGGAGTCGTCTGGAGACCAACCCTCTCCGGGTGCTCGACTCGAAGGATGCGCGGGATCGCGCGGCCGTGACTGAGGCCCCGTCAATCCTGGAGATGCTCGAGGGAGAAGATCGCCAGCACTGGGAGGGTCTCCTGACCGCACTCGACGCGCTCGGGACACCCTACCTGGTCCGGCCTGGCCTGGTGCGCGGACTCGATTACTACAGCCGCACTCTGTTCGAGCTGAATGCCACCTCAGGCGAACTCGGCGCCCAGAACACCCTCTGTGGCGGGGGGCGCTACGACGGCATGGTGAAGAGCCTGGGCGGGCCCGATACGCCGGCGATCGGCTTCGCCATGGGGCTCGAGCGGATCCTCCTGGCCGCCGCTGCCGTGCCGGCAGCGAAGACCCCGTTTTGTGTGCTCGCGCCCCTCGGTCGGTCAGCGCAGCTCACCGCGCTCGCCGTGGCAAGGGATTTGCGGGCAGCGGGGATTGCGGTCGATCTCGACGGCCGCGGCAACTCGCTCAAGAGCATGCTCCGCCGAGCGGACGCCCTGCGCGCGCGGTTGTGCCTCGTCATCGGGGACAGCGAGGTCGCCCGCGCCGTCGTTCAGGTGAAGGATCTCGCGGGTCACTCCGCTGCCGAGGTGGCGCTCGGGGATCTCCCCGGAAGAATCGGAGAGCTTCTCGCGACTACACCGAGCCCCCCGGAGGGCGCGTGAGGCCTGAGCGCTGGGTGGCGTTCGCTCTGGTCGCCGCGGGTCTCGCCTTCTCGGGGCCCGTGGCTGCGCAGGATCCATACGGGCCTGGTATTTCTCCCGGGTTCGGTCCGGGCGCCGGGTCTGCCGGGGGTGGGGGACCACCGGGAAAGAAGGGGAAGAAGCCCCCGCCACCGCCACCGAAGGAGGGTGAGCCGGAACTCCACGCTGCGAGTGGCGGGGATACCCTCATCCCCGAGGGTGAGGAGCCCACCCTTCCCCAGGAACCGCTCCGAATCAGCGAGGCTGCTCGCCAGCGGATCGGCTCGAGCCTCGATCCGGACGACATCCAGCCGCCGATTACCTCTCCCGCCAAGCGGCGCTGGATCCCTCCCTATTTCGCCGAGCGCCGCGGAGAGTACCGAATACGGACCTTTTTCCCCCTCTGGGTCGACCGAGAGAAGCCGTCGCTCTCGGAGCCCACCAAGGTCGACCGCGCCGGCCTCTACGGTGGCCTATACTACCGACGACGCAGCGCCGAACACCGCCAGGACATCCTCTTCCCTGTCTTCTGGAACCTCGAGGAGGCGAATGGGCATCGAACGACGGTCGCCGGGCCCCTCGTCAACCGCCGGGCAGGCTCGGAGAGTGACGATTGGTTCCTCCCCTTCTACGCGACGGGTCGGCGTCCCGGGGGCGGCTACACTCTGGTGCCGCCGCTGCTCACCTACACGAGGCGGGCCGCGGATCACGGATTCCAGATCGTGGGCCCTGGCTATTGCCGCTGGAAAGGGGGGCCGTACTGCGATGCCCGGACCGCAGAGTCGATCGGATTCGGAGTCGCACCCTTCTACTTCTTCCAGCAAACCGCCCTGAAGAAGCTCGAAGCCATTCCGCCGCTGCTTCACTACTACCGCTTCGACGAGCGGGACGAGAAGTACCTGAACATCTGGGGACCATACCTTCGACGGCACCAGATGCGCTCCGAGGACGGCGTGCGCAGGGACTGGGAGGCGCTCCACCTTCTCCCCTTCTATTTCAGCCTCTGGGGCCCCCAGGAGCGGCATACCACCGTGTTGCCCTTTGTCCATTACGGCTTCGACAGGGAGGACAGGAGCTGGCTCTTCGTCAACCCGCTCTTCCTCCTGGCCAAGGGGAAGGAAGGCGACCGAACCTTCGCCACCTGGCTCTATGCGCGGTACCGGGGTCGCACCCGGTTCGACATGGTCACGCCGTTCTATTGGCAGTTCAAAGACCCAGACGTCGGCATCGACCAGCGGCTGCTCCTCCCCTTCTACTATGCCAAGACCAGCCCCCGGGAATCCACCCACGCGTACTTCCCCTTTTACGCCCATTCGGATCACTTCGGGCTTCGGAAGAGCACTTGGGTGACCCCGTTCGTCCAGCATCGAGAGGGCTTGCGGGGGTGGTCGACCAACATCCACCCGATCCTCTACCTCGGGCGGAACGGGAACCGGTCGCACACCATCGTCGCCCCACTCTTCTGGGATTTCGTGGGACGAAGCGAAAGAGCGACCATCGCCCTACCTCTCTACTATCGCTTCAGTGACTCGGATTCGCTCTCCCAGCTCGTCGGCAACGTCTACTACCGCGAGCGGCAGGGAACTCACGGACTTCACTGGCAGTTGCATCTCTTCCCGATGTTCTCATATGCCGGGCGCCCGGATGGCCATTCGTGGAACCTGTTTTATGGGCTCGCGGGCTACACCCGCCGGAACGACCTGGTACGGGTACGGGCGCTCTGGATACCCATCACTATCACCAAGGGCGACCAGGCAGCCGCCGATTGATCACGGGGCGGGGTCTGCGCAGCAGCGGAATCCCGTCTCCATTCCGTTGTAGTAGGCATCGTGCGCCGTCTGCGCGGCGCGGCAGGTGTTGCGCCCAGGCTGCCAGTAGGCGCCCTTCATGGCAGGAGCCTCCGGGCGAACGTCGTCGCGTTGCACGAATTCCTCGAGATTGCCTGACAAGTTGCGGATTCCAAACGGGCTAACGCAACGAGGATGGGCATTGCTCGGGGCTCGCCGATCCCTGAGCGTGCCCTCAGCGTTCACCAGGTCGGTCTGGTCGGCGTTGCAGGCAGCCGAATCTCGCTCGAAGCCATAGGGATAGGGGCGCATCTCCTCGCCTTCACAAGCAAAATTCCACTCGCTCTCCAGGCAAACCCGCTTGCCGAGCCCCCCACAGATCTTCTTGGCGTGGGTGTAGCTGTGGAAGTTCTCCGGGAGGGTCTCTCCCTTCGGGGTGTACTCGTCGACGTCCATACAGAATCGGACAGGCCGTCGCGCTCCCACACACTCGGCGGGCTCCGCGTATCGCTCGCAGCGAAACTCCGCATAGGGTCCAGCACCATCGAGGAAGCTCAGACAGCGGTGCCGCACCTCCGAGCAGTAGCTCCCCTCGACCAGAGCCATCCCGGCGGGGCAGATAGGCGGCTGCGCAGAGGCTGCCTTCACCCCCTTGGTCAGCGCCAATGCGGCAGGGGTGATTGCTGCCGGGAGCTCGAGCCCCACTCCTTCATCATCCGAACTCGTCTGTGACGAGGTGGTCCGAGGCACCGGGGAACGATCGCAGCCGAGCAGCGCGATCGCGGCGAGCGCCGTTACGAGGAGCGCGGAGCGCACCCCAGCATTCTCCTAGCCCCCCGGAGCTCGTCAAGCGGGGATTTCCTATCGGCGCGCGCCGAGCGGTCCAGAACCCACCGAGGGCGTCAGTCCTAATGGTCGGCCAAACCAGAAAGAGACGCCCACCTCTGGGGCGCTTGTTCGTTGCTTGAACCGCGCCATCTCGATTCAGCCCGCGGGTGCTCCTTCGTCGGGCAAGTCCGCACAGCAACGAACCCCGATCTGAGTGTCCTTGTAGTAGTCGTCGTGCGCAGTAGTGGCGGGCCGGCAGCGGTTTCGTGCTGCCATCCACCACCCACCCTTGAGGGAGTTCCGGAACGGGGGGCTATATCGGGTGGCTTCGCGGAGAACTGGCTCGTCCAGGTTGCCCACCATATCATAGACCCCGAACGGGCTCACGCATTCGGACGAGGAACGACTCGCCTGCCGGTTGTCCTTCAGGACCTGCTTGCGCTTCCCGTCCACCTCGATCATCTGGAAAAGGTCATCGCGATCCTGGTTGCACTTGGGTTCACGGGCCAAGCCGTAGGGGTATGGGAGCATCGTCTCGCCCTCGCAGGCGAAGTTCCATTCGCTCTCTGTGCAGATCCGCTTCCCCAGGGACTGACAGAGCTTGCCGGCAAGGTCGAAGCTCTGCTGGTTCAGCGGGAGGTCGTCGCCTGGACGCGTGTATTCGAACCGATCGATACAGAAGCTCATGGGTACACGCTGGCCGACACATTGAACGGGATCCTCGTAGATCGCACAACGGGCATACGGGAGGTGTTCGTCGTCTAGCCATTCGAGGCAGTTCTGCTTGACCTCCGTGCAGTAGCTGCCCTTTACCCGGACCATGTCCTCGGGACAGGTCGGCTCTGGCAGCTCGTCCGTCGCGAGATCGGAGGCTGTGCCTTCCTCGAGGCTCCTGACCCAATACCCTCCCGGAAGAGCCAGCAGTTCCTTCCCGCCCTCGACCATCGGCTCTTCGCCGAGGCTGCAGGCAAGCTTTCCCGTCCATTCCGGAGGTGGAATGGTGGCCTTCGCGACCCCACCGCCTGAAAGCGCCGCCGAAAGCGCGCCGAAGACGAGTGCCGTCAGCCAACTCCGAGAGCTCATACCTTGTCCCACATTGTTCCCTGGGTTCGCTCCGGCTGGCCAATTCTTGAAGGTCCACCATCCGGGGAGGACACCCACAAGGACAATACTTGTGTAAGCACGCTGCGTGTCCGCGCCAGGGCGTTGTCCCGCAGCGATTGACAGCCACACGCGAGGTGTGACGTGGCCGTGGCGGGTCTCATTCTCCGTATCCGTTCACGGTCTCCTGACCCAAAACGACCGGCCGAGATCCGCTCCCCTGGCGGGGCTCCGCGCTCCGGGACCCAACGCGGGCCTAGAGCAGCAATCAGGTTGATTGCTCCGTCCAATCAACGGGGAGAGCGTGGGGGTTGCTCCTGCGCCCATGCCGGGCGAAACGCTCACGTACCCAAGCACGCTCCGCTCCCGGGACCCGCGTCCTCCGGGCCCCGCACTGCGGAGCAGTGTGGATGAGGGCGTGGGGTGCTCGTCGCTCCTAGCCAGCGAAGCGGCTTTCGGCCGGGGCGGCTGGGGTGCGAACGGACGCGGTTCTCCCGAACATTCGGTGGTGGGGCGGTGGTCGCTTCGAGCCGCGAACCGACCCTGGCCATCCCGTCCTCTCGAATCACTCGCGAATGACGATCAGCGTTCCCGGCGCCGTTTCCTCGCCAACGTTGATCCCATGCCATCCCTCCGGAACCGGTGGCTCCGTCCAGAGGAAGACCACCCGGGCATCGATCGGCGCAAGATTCACGCATCCGTGGCTCCGAGGCACCCCGAACACGTCGTGCCAGTAGGCCCCGTGAAGAGCGTAGCCAGCGGCGAAGTACTGGATCCATGGCACGTCACGGAGCTCGAAGTTGGCGGCGCCCCGACGCACCGTGATGCCGTACTCCGGATGCCGTCCTTTCTTGATGTTCGCCAGGCGTCGCTGGTCCTCCTCGTCGAGTGCCTTGCCGGCCTCTTCCGCGGCGAGCAACCGTTGCGCCGTGGCCTTGGCATCGCCGGAGAGGCGTGGGGTGCTCGCTCTAGTACCGCCTGCAACGCTCGAATTCTCGTTCGAATCCATCGCCGCCGCGATGTGCTTGCTCCGGATACGAAAGCTCCCGGTGGGAGTGGACAAGGTGGTCTTGGGGTCACCGTTCCGGTCGCGGCCCGATGAGATGAGCGTTGCGTACCAGGGTCGGCTGCCCTCGTAGAGAACGAGCGTCTGCTGTCCGATCGAGATGTCGACCCACTTCTCACCGCGCGCGGCTTCCGGGGGGAGGGTTTGGGGCCGGGCAACGACCCCGATGTCCGAGGCGCGGAGCCAGACCGTCTTGTCTTTGGCGGTCTGGTAGTACCGTGCGCCGGCCTTGATGCGGGCCTGGCCGGTCAGGGGGACCACGGAACGACGCGGCACCGGGCCAACGCTCCGGACCGCGTCCTTGGCCTTGAGTAGCTGAAACGCCTCGCTCTTCTCCAGCACCACGAACGCGAACGGAAACGGGAACTTTGGGCTGAGCTCGATGCCGTGGAACGCCGAACCCGAGTCCGGCTTCACCTTGCTCACGGGGATCAGTCGGAGGTCCACCGCCACCGCGAACTCCCGCTCGAGATCCTGGGAACGGGTCGAGAATGCGTCCACGAAGCTCAACCCCGTCTTGCGTCGGACTCGGTCCGCGAAGACGGCGTAGGCGGGGACCTGGTATCCGGAGACGTTGGGGATCTGGCGCCCCCCCTCCAACCACCAGGGGATCTTCCCATCCCGGCCTCCGAAGAGCTCGATCTCGTTCCACTCGGTCGCTGGACGGAATCCCGGCGGAGGCTTCACGGTCGGTGATGCCACCCCACGGGAGTCGAGGGGCATGTCGTTGGATCCGAGCACAATGCGCTGCCACTCGGCGCGTTCGGCCACGAAGGTGGCGAGGTGCTCCTCGAGCTTGAATTCGCTGTCGATCTGCTCCTTTTTGGTCGGAATGCGGAGGTACTGGGGTGCCGTTGCCCGCGCGAAGCCATAGCGGTAGGGGAGCGGCTTGGAAAGGTCGGGCCCGCTCCCTGCTGCGCGCACCACAGGGTCCTCGAGGTCGATGGTCGCTTCGTCGGTGCAGACGAAGCCCATGGGATAGACCCGGTACCAATGGTGCTTGCAGCCCTTCCCCGGCACCGCGGTTCGGTCGCGTCGGACGATCCTGCCCAGCCGAATGTACCCGAGCCGTCGCGCGTTCGTGTCCGGCTCCTGAAATATGGTTGCCGCGATCACCGTGGCGGCGATCCCCGGACTTGGGTTCGCTTGGCCGGTGTCGGCCGAACCGCTGGCGACCCCAGCCGAGGGGATGGGCGGGACAGCCGGCGGGGTGCTCTTGGCGCTGGCGCTGGCGGCGGGCGCGGTCGCCTTGCTACGCCCGCACCCCGCCGCTCCTCCCGACTGGAGGCATGCGATGAGTAGCCCGAAGAGGAGCTGGGATCGGGAGCGGTCCACGGTTTCTCGCTCAAATACCGCGCACGGCGTCGAGATCAACCCTTCCTGACCTGGCGGAGCCGGAACCAACCAGGCCATCAGCGGTCAGCGGCCAACGGTCGGGAGGAACTGGGACTGGAGCACCGATCGGGCTGCCAGCCGCAACGGCGCCGCTCGACGCGGATCCATGTCCAGCGAGGGGACGTCTCCAACGCCTCTGGCGAGATTTGCTGCCGGTTCGATGCCATGAGGGCGGCGAGCTGACGCAGCAATCAACGTGATTGCTGCTCTCGGCCCAGACTCCCGCATTCTTCGCCGGATAGCGCGGGGCGTGGTGGTCGATGGCAGCCGTCTCAGCCGTCCCCTTCGGTGGGCACCCGGGGGGCGGCCGCGACCTCTTGCCCATCGACGACCACGCGATCCGCGCCTGCTGGGAGAGCCGGCAGGGAAGACGCCTCCCCTCCCACGCCGACCCAGTACACCTCGGGGGTCGGTCGGTATTCGCTTCGGTAATGGCGAACCGTTTCCTCGCCGCCCCGGCTCCGGATGCGGATGGTGCTCCTCACATCGTACCCGAAGCCCCCCTTCTGACGACGCTTCACGGTGCCGGAGTCGAGCTCGGGTCTGGTCGTGACCCGGCGGTAGAAAGGGTACCGTTCGAGCACGGCATAGGTGTACTTGACCTCCCCCTCCAGCTCGGTGCCCAGGATCTCGATTCGGAGCCGCCCCCTTTCGGGGACCACGGCATGGAGTACGAGTGGGACGGGGTAGGGATTCCTGATGACGAGATCGACGTCCCCGTCGATCACGGTCGCGTCCAGTCCGAGCGGGACGTAGCTCGACGGCCGGCTGTGGTTGCGGCGTCGAACGATCTCCAGTCCGCCCATCACCGCGACCGCGTGCAGCGTGGAGGCCACCTGGCAGGTGCCCCCGCCCACCCCGGGGATGAGCTCGTCATCATAGATCTCTGGGGCCCAGGTGAAGCCGCGCTCCAGAGTCCGCGGCCCCACGAGGGTGTTGAACGAGAGCTCCTGATCCGGCGCAATCACGGCGCCGTTGAGGAATTTGGCCGCGTGCGCGATGTTCTGCTCCCGGCCAAGGCCCGTCCCCGCGAAACTGGTTTCGTAGGTCGATAGGACCCGCGTTACGTCGACGTCGATGAGCATCGCCGTGGTGACCTCGGCCGGCACCGGATTGGTGGCGACGGGGAATCGGCTCCAGTCATCGCGGCCTCCCGCGGCGATCGCCGCCACGGTGGCCGGCACCTCCAGGCGTCGCCCCGGTACCTCGCGGACCTTGACGTGGGCGCCGAGATCGATCCGCGCGTCCACCGGTGCTCGGTCCACCGCCCCATGGAGTCCGGCGAGGGCCTCCGTCGCCCTAGCTACGTTGAGGTGCCATTCGAGGTCGAGATCGACGTTGCCGTTCCGGGCCATCCAGGCCCGCGCCAGCCGGTCGGACCAGGAGCCATCGCTAGCGTGGGCACGCACCCGCGCGGCGGTGGCGGTGACATCGAGCTCGATACCGAGCGCCCCGAAGGTGGTCTCCACGAGCTCCCCGTCCGGGAGCTCTAGCAGCGCGGTCCGCTCGGTCATGCGCTCGGCACGCCGTTCGAGCCACCCCTCGAGGGTTTCGTCCTCCGGTTGGACCTCCCCGCCGATGAAGGTCCGGGCAATCGAGCGTCCAGGAGGCATCCAGGAGCCTACCTCCCGAATGCCGAGGCCAACGGCAAGGATGGCCGACGCCGCGAGTAGCCAGATCAGGATGTGGCGTGGCCGCACCACCCGATCCTACCTTTCCCGGCCCCGCATCGGCCAATTCCCCCCCTTGGACGGATAGCCGAATCCGTCCCGGAGCTTCTTCTCCCACTGATGGCGAGGTGGTTCCATGCGAAGGTCGACGCTTGACGGAACCGGTCGCTTCCCCGAGGTTTGCCCCATGGAGATCCGTGTCAACGGTGAGACGCGCGAGGTGCCCCCCAACCTTACGATCCGGGGCCTCGTGGACCACCTTGGCCTCGGGGACGGGCCGGTCGCCGTCGAACGGAATCGGGAGATCGTCCCCCGTGCCGCTCAGGCGACGATGATCGTGGAGCCCGGCGATGTCATCGAGATCGTTCATTTCGTCGGCGGCGGCTGAGCACGGATGAGGGCGTGCTTGCGCGCGAGCTCAGCGTAGCGCCGCGCGGTATCCCGCCCGGCGATCCATTCTTCGGGGCCAAGATCCCGCACCACCTTCCCCGGATGTCCCCGGACCAGCGTCCGCGGCGGCACCATCGTGCGTGGCGGGAGGAGCGTGCCAGCCGCCACCAGTGCCTCTTCACCCACCACGACCCCATCGAGGAGCACCGACCCCATCCCCACCAGCGCGCCATCGTCGATCCGCGCGCCGTGGATGATGACATGGTGCCCGACGGTGACCTCTTCCCCGATCTCGACCACGGTGTCGTCGTGGGTCATGTGGCAGAGGGAGAGATCTTGGATATTGCTGCGAGCGCCGACTCGAACGTACCCCATGTCACCGCGAAGCACGCAGCCGTACCAGATGCTCGCGTCCTCGCCGATCATCACCTCTCCGATCACCACCACCCCGTCGGCCAGAAACGCGTTCGGGGCGATGGCAGGGACTAGCGAACCGAACGGGCGCACGATAGTCACGGGATCACCGGGAGGTCGTGGCGTGCTCGAGGTTCCGTGGTTCGGGCGCGAGCGATCGGAGCCGCGCGCGCCGGGTCCAGCAGCACCCCGGCCAGGGAGTTCTTGAAGGCCTCCGTGACGCGTACCTGGAGCACCTGCCCCGTTGGGTCGTCGACGGCGCCGAAATGGACGATCTCGTTCCGTTCCGTTCTTCCCACGTAGCCCTCCCTCTCCCCGGGTCCTTCGACCAACACTCCGACCGTACTGCCCACGAGCGACGCGAGGTGGGCTTGGCGCAGCTGCTCGCTCAGGGCAAAGAGACGGCTGAGTCTTGCCCGCTTCTCTGTTTCCGGGATCTCGTCACCGAGGCGAAGCGCCGGCGTGTGGGGGCGTGGCGAATACTTGAACCCGAACAGACCCGTGGGCCGAATGCGGTTGACGAGCTCGAGCGTTTCCGCGAAATCCTCCTCGGTCTCTCCGGGGAATCCGACGATGATGTCCGTGCTGAGGGTGAGCCCGGGGACCGCGCCTCGGAGCGCCCCGACCCGTTCCTCGTACTCGGCCACGGTGTGGCGCCGGACCATTCGTCTTAGCACCCGGTCCGACCCAGATTGCACCGGCAAGTGGAGGTGACGGGCGAGCGGCTTCAGCTCGTGATGGGCCTCGATCAACGACCAGGTCAGATGTCGGGGGTGCGGGCTCATGTAGCGGAGCCGGACCAGTCCCGGGTTTGTCGTCGCGATCTCGCGGAGCAGCGCGGAAAACTCGCTCTCGTCCTCGCGAAGACGAGCCTCGGGGGTGTGGCGCCAGGGCCGTCGGCTCACGGCCGGCTGGAGCAGCCGCTCCGGGTCGCGGTAGCTGTTCACCGTCTGGCCGAGAACAGTCACCTCCCGCACCCCCGCCCCGACCAACCCTGCGATTTCGGCCATGATCTCCTGCGAAGGTCGGTACCGCTCAGGTCCCCGAGTGCGGGGCACGATGCAAAACGAGCAACGCTCGTCGCAGCCCTTCATGACCGTGACGTAGGCGGTTGGAGCCGTCTGACCCGGGACGGGTCGCGCGCGCAGGAACTGGGGGGAGTCGAGGTCGAATTCGGTTCGAACGCGGGGTGGTCCGCCTGCCTCGAGCGCCGCGAGAAGCTCAGGCAGCTCTCGGATGTTGTCGGGGCCGAGAACGAGATCGATTTGCGGCAGCGTCCCCAGTATTCGCTCGCCCTCCTGCTGCGCCACGCAGCCTGCCACGACGATGAGGAGGCCCGGACGGCGACGCTTCAGCCGTCCCAGCCGCCCGACCTCGCTGCGCAGCTTGTGTTCTGCCTTCTCACGCACCGAGCAGGTGTTGAGCACCACGAGATCCGCGGTCGTTGGCGCGCTCGCCGGCAGGTAATGGGCCGCCTCCAGCACCTCGCGCATCCGCGCCGAGTCGTGCTCGTTCATCTGGCAGCCAAAGGTGATCAGCGAGTAGGTGGGCATCACTGGACGGTTCTCGCCGGGACTCCCCCGGGGGGCGCAGGGGTCGAGGCTCGAAGGTGGGGCACGCTAGCACTGGAACGGGCACGCTTCAGCCCCGAAGCTCTAGGCTTGGGGTCGGTCTTCGCGACGCTGGTGTGCTAATGGTGGCTCGGTGCCCATGAACGTCACCGCCCAGAACCTCGTCCAGCTCGCGGAACGCGCTGTCCGCGAGTTCGGGGACCAACCCGCCTTTGGGACACGGACGCCTCGGGGTTTCGAGTGGACCAGCTACCGTAGCTGGGGTCGCCTGGTGGACGAATGCCGTGCTGGGCTCGCCGCGCTCGGTGTGGGCCCTGGCGATCGCGTCTCCGTCGTCGCCAAAAATCGCGTGGAATGGGCGGTCATTGCCTACGCGACCTACGGCCGGGGCGCCGCCCTCGTGCCGATGTACGAAGCGCAGCGGCCCGAAGAGTGGCGGTACATCCTGAACGACAGTGGGGCCAAGGTGGTGTTCGTGGGGCGATCCGAGATGGCGGTCGCACTCCGCGCGGACCTCCCGTCGCTCCCGTCGCTCGCGCGAGTCATCACGATCGACGCCTCGGCTGGCGAAGACGAATCCTACACCACCCTCCTCGAGCGTGGCCGTGGGAACTCCAACGCCCCCGAGCACCTGACCTCCGACGTGATCGCCGGGGTCATCTACACCTCAGGAACTACCGGACGGCCGAAGGGTGTCCTCCTCTCCCACGAGAACTACTGCTCCAACGTGGCGGCGATCCACGAGGTCTTTGCCGTCGCTGGCGACACGACACTCTCATTTCTGCCGTGGGCCCACGCCTTCGGGCAGACTGCCGATCTGCACGCGATGATCGCCGCCGGCACCGCCATCGCACTCAACGACGAGGTCGCGAACCTGATCGAGAACCTTGCGCTGGTGCGGCCTACCTTGTTGGTCGCCGTTCCCCGGATCTTCAACCGCCTCTACGAGCGTGTGCACCAGACGGTAGCCACCAAGCCCATGCCGATCCGGGGTCTGTTTCACGCAGGGCTCCGGGCGGCCCTGCGCCGCCGCGCAGGAGAACCGCTGTCCCTGCCGGAGCGATTGGCCCATGCCGGGGCCGACGCCCTCGTCTTCCGCAAGACGCGGCGTCGCCTCGGTGGGCGGCTGCGCTTCGTGGTCAGCGGCAGCGCCGCACTCGGTCGTGAGGTCGCCGAGTTCGTCGAGGCGATCGGGGTGACCATCTACGAAGGGTACGGACTCACCGAGACCTCGCCAGTGGTCAGCGCCAACGCTCCCGGGCGCTGTCGAGCGGGCAGCGTCGGTCGTCCGCTGCCTGGCGTTCGCGTGGAGATCGATCGGACCGCCCTGAGTGAGGAGAGAGCCGCTGACGGTCCCGGGGTGGGCGAGATCGTCGTGTACGGACCGAACGTCATGCGGGGCTACCACGGCAACCCCGCGGCTACGAGCGAGCGACTCACCGCCGACGGCGGCTGTCGCACGGGTGACCTCGGGTTCATCGACGAGGATGGATTCCTCTTCGTTTCGGGGCGGATCACCGAACAGTACAAGCTCGAGAACGGGAAATTCGTCGTACCGTCCCCGCTCGAGGAGGATCTGAAGCTCTCCGCCTACATCACCAACGCGCTCGTCTACGGCATCAACCGACCCCACAACGTCGCCCTGGTCGTGCTCGATCTCTCGGCTGTCCAGCGGTACGCCGGGGAGGCCGGGGTTGCGTTCGACGATGCCTGCGCGAGCCCCGAGGTGCACGCGCTCATCACCGCCGAAATCGAGGCGCGGTGTGCGGGATGGCGGAGCTACGAACGCATCCGCAATTTCCGTCTGATCAACGAGGACTTCACGGCGGAGAACGGGCTCCTCACCCCGTCCATGAAGGTCCGGCGGGAGCGCGTCGTGGCCCGTTACGCCGCCGCGCTCGACGCACTCTACGCCAAGCCGGGGTAGCCGAGCGCGGCGCCCCACCCCACCGAGAGCTACCCGTCAAGGCTGGCCGTTGGCTGAGCCGCAGCGCACGCGGGCTTCGATGTAGCTGCCGGCGTCGCGGATCGAGACCAGCTCGTTCTGTGTCTTTCGACACCAGGCCTCGACGTCGGCGGCAAACGCTCGATCGTCCGCGATCACGACGACGGTCATCCCCGGCGCCACGTCACGGGCGGCCTTGGCGAGGAGCACGATCGGAAGCGGACAGGACTTTCCTCGGGCGTCGATGGTAGTGGGCATTGCTGGTTCGTCTCATGGTGGCGACGGAGGGGGATCCTCGGGCGGCGAGGGCAAGCCCTAGAGCAGCAATCAGGTTGATTGTTGCATCAGATCAACAACCTAGAGCACCGAACCGGCAGCAGACCTCTCCAGAGGCAGCGCTGGAAACGCGTCCTCGCCTTGCACAGACGCTTTTCCGGCGCTGCCGTTGCCGTTGGCAGCCTGATCGGCGCTCTAGCCCGGCGGAGCCGGAACCAAACAGGCCATCAGCGGTCAGCGGTCGGGTAGAACGTGGAGACCCTGATCGCTGACGCCTGATCGCTGATGGCCATGAGAACATTGAAAATTCTCCTGCGAGATCCGGTCAGGATCACACCGCTCGGGGACTAGATGAAAAGTGACACGCGACCGCTCGTTGCGGTCTCGATGAACGTGGCGACGCCGCAGGTCGAGAGCCCTGGGTAGTCCACGAGTTCCTCCCGTCTCAGGCCGAGGAGGCCCATGCTCATCTCGCAGACCCGGACCTCGACCCCGAGTTCGCCGGCCAGGAAGATCATCTCGTCGAGAGGTGCGATGCCCTTGCGGCGCATGAGCTGGCGGATCACCGCCGGTCCGAGTCCAGCGAGGTTGAGCTTCGACATCGGCAGGCTGCGTGAACCGCGGGGGAGGATCCACCCGAAGAGCCGACCTGTGAGATCCTTCTCCACCGAGGAACGGGTTCTGCGGAGCGCGGCGGTGGCCCAGAACGTGAAGAACATGGTGACGGAGACGCCGCTGGCAGCAGCCCCGGTGGCGATCAAGAACGCTGCCAGCACCCGGTCGAACTCGCCGCTGAACACCACCATGGCGAGCCGGTTCGCTTCGGCCCGAGACCGGGTGTCGAGATCAGCGACGCGGTCGGCTAGCGCGGACAGTGCCGGAGAGAGTTCGGGGGTTCCGTTCGGCATCGGCGGCCTCAGTGAGGATGTCGGTCAACTCCACCATCAGATTGGGGAGCAAGTTCGGGTCCACGAACAGGCGAAGACCCACCATGGAATCCTCGACGACCGTCTCGAGGCGCTCCGTCGTCAACGGAACGTTGCCCAGGTGGGTGAGCGCGCGCTGTATCACCGACTCGACGATGATGGTGCTGACGTACCGGCGCATCGCTGCGCGGATGGCGGCGAAGGCCGCCGCCACGGAAGGGCTGGCCGATCGTTCGGCAATCGTCAGCGGGATCATGGGTCAGAGGGCCCCGATGGGCATCTCCTGCGCGCGCGTTGCGAGCACGCTCAGGCCCTGCAGGGTGGCGCTCGGATGAAGCTCGAGACGGGCGCCTCCCCCCGTTTCCAGGCCGCGACAGCACTCCTCGTGGCAGGACGAGCAGACCTCGAGCCTGCCGCCGGTTTCGAGGAAGTGCCCGATGTACGTCTGGAGCGGATCGGAGAAGCCGCGCGGGTGCGCGTCACCGGCGCCGGTCAGGGAAGCGAGTGCCGCACCGTCCAGCGTGAGGAAGACGTGCGCCTCGTTGCCACGGGCGAGCACCGCCGGCGCTAGACCGAACGCCATGGCCGCTCGGCGACCCCCGTCCTCGAGTCCTGTGGTGAGAATGACGGTGACTGCCCCATCCGCGCGCATGCTTCGACACCCGAGACGACGAACGACCCCGGCGATTAAGGGGCGATCGCGTCGCCCGCAGGCACCGCCGGACGATTCTCAGCGCGGCTCGAACCCCCGGCCAGGGCGGCGCCGTTTTGGGACGCGCAACGTCCCGCGCCAGTTCCCGTCAGATGGCGGGTCGGCACTCCACATGGGTACCCACCTGGGTGCAGAGCTGGTTGCCCGTCACCTCGACCGTGACGCTCACCGCACCCGCAGACGCCTGCCCAGAGCCGGATGGCGGCGGCGCGGTGCTCTCCCAATGGTTCCGCAGCGGCGTGAAGAGCGTCTGCGCCATCGAGTGGAGTTGGGCCGCGTGTGCCGCCTCGTCACCACCCCCGTAACCCTCCACCGTCAGCTTCCCCAGCGACGCCTCGCTCTCGAGCGACATCCCCCCTCTCGGCACGGGTGGCACATGGATCACCCGCTCGACGCCGAGTTCGGCGAGGAGGAAGCTGGTGGTCTCGGTCGTGCTGGCGTATTCGCGAGTTTCGATCGCCGTGTGGGTGATCGCCATGAGCCTCCGGCCGGTGACAGCCTTCTGGGCGAAGGCGACGAAGGGCCGGATGGCGCTCGGGGGGAGCTGTCTCGACTCCTGGACCATGAACCCGGAGTGGAGTCCGTCGGAGAGGAGGATGGCGTCGGTCCGGGCCTCGTACTCGGGATTCGCCAGGATCGCTCCGACCGCCGCGTAGCCGGCACTCCACGCGCTCAGGGCGATGCGGCGCACGCGGTACTCCTGGTCCGGGCAGCCTCGCTTCAGCAAGGCGAGTGCCCGGCGCAGGAGGTCGTCGAACACTCCGACCACCGAGTAGATGTTCGCATAGTCCCGAGAGATCACCCCGAGGTTCTCGACAGCAAGCACCGCGTTTACGCCCGACTCGCTCAAGGCGCGAGCGAGCGCCGGCGGATGACCGTGGAAATGAAGGATGAGATCGACCTCGGTTCCCACCGCGCAGCTGGCGGGGAAGTAGACATGGAGACGATCCTGCTTCGTGCCGCGGAGCGGGACGAGAAAGCTGTCGGGGATTTCGCGAACGATAGGCGCCAGGACCTCGACCGCGGCCTCGGTTTCGCGCAGCAGCGGGGCTCTCGACGCGGGCGTCGCGAGCGTGAGCGTGCCGAGGAAGACCAGTGGGGACAACCACTGCCGCATCACGGGCAGCCTATGCGCTTTTTAGGCTCGAGGCCCGGGATTTGTCGCCCGAAACTCAACCCTCATCCAGTGGCACTGAAAGGCTGCGCTGCCACTCCCGTGGCGTGAGGGGGTGGTCGAGCCCGCAGCGGGCGAGTAGCGTGGGCGCCATGGCGGGATATCGCAGTCGCACCAGCACCCATGGCCGCAACATGGCCGGCGCCCGTTCGCTCTGGCGCGCCACCGGAATGACCGAAGCTGACTTCGGCAAGCCGATCATTGCCATCGCCAACAGCTTCACCCAGTTCGTGCCTGGACACGTCCACCTGCACGACGTCGGTCAACGTGTGAAGCAGGTGATCGACGCGGCCGGCGGTTGGGGCGTGGAGTTCAACACGATCGCCATCGACGACGGGATCGCCATGGGCCACGGGGGCATGCTGTACTCGCTCCCGAGTCGGGAGCTCATCGCCGATAGCGTCGAGTACATGGTCAACGCGCACTGCGCCGATGCTCTGCTCTGCATCTCCAATTGCGACAAGATCACGCCGGGCATGATGCTCGCCGCGGTGCGCCTCAACATCCCCGCAATCTTCGTCTCCGGCGGTCCGATGGAGGCAGGTATACTCAGCGGCCCCGATCAGCAGGGCAATTCGCTGGTACGCAAGCTCGACCTCATCGACACCATGATCGCGTCCAGCGATGATACGGTGACGGACGAAGCGGTGCGGGACATCGAGCGCTCCGCATGCCCGACCTGCGGCTCTTGCTCGGGGATGTTCACCGCCAATAGCATGAACTGCCTCAACGAGGCCTTGGGGCTCGCGCTGCCGGGCAACGGGACCCTCGTTGCCACGCACGCGGCACGCTGGGAGCTATTTGCGGAGGCCGGACGGCGTATCGTCGAAATGGCGCGGGCGCACTACCTCGATGGCGACGATTCGTTCCTCCCGCGAAGCATCGCGACGCTGGCGGCGTTCGAGAACTCGATGATCCTGGACATCGCGATGGGGGGCTCCACCAACACGGTGCTCCACCTGCTCGCGGTGGCCCAGGAGGCGGGGGTTCCGTTCACGATGGCGGACATCGACCGCCTCAGCCGCCGGGTGCCGAACATCTGCAAGGTCGCCCCATCGTCGCACTTCCACGTCGAGGACGTTCACCGCGCCGGCGGCGTCTTCTCCATCCTCGGTGAGCTCGACCGCAAGGGGCTGATACACCGAAAGGCCCGCACCGTGCATCTGCCAACGATCGGCGAGGCAATCGAGCAGAACGACATTCGGCGCCCGACCGTCACGCCAACGGCTCGCCAACGCACCCTCGCCGCCCCTGGCGGTCTCCCGACGCAGGTGGCTTTTTCGCAGGGAAGGCGCTTCGACGAAGCCGATCTGGACCGCATGACGGGCTGCATCCGCGAGGTGGAGCACGCCTACACCAAGGATGGCGGGCTCGCCGTGCTCTACGGCAATCTCGCGACGGAGGGTTGTGTCGTGAAGACGGCTGGGGTCGCTCCGTCGATCCTCTGCTTCGAAGGTCCGGCCCGGGTCTTCCACTCACAGGAGGCTGCGTGCGAGGCAATCTTGCAGAACCGGATCCGGCCCGGGGACATCGTGCTCATCATCTACGAAGGACCGCGCGGGGGGCCCGGGATGCAGGAGATGCTCTATCCGACCTCGTTCCTCAAGGGAAAGGGCCTCGGAAAGGACTGTGCACTGGTGACCGACGGTCGTTTCAGCGGCGGCACCTCGGGGCTCAGCATCGGGCACGTCTCGCCGGAGGCCGCGGAGGGCGGCACCATCGGGCTCGTCGAGGAAGGTGACCGGATCCGGATCGACATCCCTTCGCGCAAGATCGAGCTGCTCGTCGACGAGACCGAGCTCGGACGGCGTCGACGGACGATGGAGGCACGCGGAGCCGATGCTTGGCAGCCCCAACGCGAGCGGTCGATCTCACCGTCACTCCGTGCCTACGCCGCCATGACCACCAGCGCTTCTCGGGGCGCGGTTCGTGACGTCAGCCAGGTGGAGCGATCGGGGCGAGGCCACGACCATCCACCGTCAGGGTCTTGACGAACGCGACAGGGAAATCCCGGCCGTGAAGCTCTCGAACAAAGGCCAGTACGCGGTGCGGGCGTTGTTCGACATCGCGTTCTTCAACGCCGAACGCTTGGCTCAGGTGAAGGACATCGCCGATCGGCAGCAGATCCCTCCCCGGTTCCTCGAGCAGATCTTCCAGGACCTCAAGCGCGCAGGTATCGTGGCTACGAAGCGAGGCCCCCAAGGAGGCTATCGCCTGGCGCGGCCTCCCGTGGAGATCCGATTGGGTGACGTCGTTCACGCCCTGGAAGGTCCCCTGGAGTTCGGGGAGAGCAGGCCAGGCGAGGATCGCGCCCAACCAGGTGCGGTCGATTCGCGATGGGTCACCGAGTCCGTGTTTCACGATCTGAGCTCCCGCATCAAGGCATGCTTCGACGCGGTGACGATCGCTGACCTGTGCGCTCGGGCCGACGAACTCGGGCTCCGTGGTCCGGGCGGGGAGAGAGGCGTTCATGTCATCTGAAGCGAACGGCACCGCCTCGTCTTCGGTCCGTTGCCTGGCTGATGCCCGTGTGCTGGTGGTAGGCCTCGGTGGCCTTGGCTGCCCGGCAGTCTTGGCGCTCGCGGAAGCAGGAATTGGGCGGCTCGTCCTTCTGGATGACGATGTCGTCGAGGAAGAGAACCTTCACCGCCAGTTCCTGTACCGCGACGTCGACTCTGGCCGTCACAAGGTGGACGCCGCCGGCGCCGCGCTCGAACAGCGTGGGATCTCGCGGGGGCGGATCGAGCTCCGTCATGGCCGCCTCCTGGCCGGGAATGCGCTCGAGCTGCTGCGCGGAGTGGACCTCGTCGTCGAAGGCAGTGACAACTACGCAACCAAATTCCTCGCGGCCGACGCCAGCCACCTCGCCGGGAAGCCTGCGGTCCTCGGGGCTGCCCTTCGGTGGGCGGCAACGGTGTGGGCCATCGATCCTCACGGGCGCCCCTGCTACCGGTGCCTCTTCGAGGACCCGCCCGAGGTAGCCCCGAGCTGTGCCGAGGCAGGCGTAATGGGCCCGGTGGTAGGCGTCGCTGGTGCGCTCATGGCGGAGCTCGCCATCCAGACCCTCCTCGACGAACGCGCCATGGGCCCCATCTACACCTACGACGGCAAGACGGATCGGCTTCGCGCCGTGGAGGTGGCCGCTCGCGAGGACTGCACCCTCTGCGGGGTCGGCCCCACCATCACCGAGCTCGACGAAGCGCGCTACCCCGGTACGCCCTGTCCGAACCACGAGAGTCCGCCACCGCGACAGGGTACGCCGATCGACCGCTACGCACGCCAGCGAAGGCTGGCCGAGGTAGGAGATGTCGGTCAAGCGCGCCTCGCCGAACTCGAGGTAGTGCTCGCCGACTCCGAGTCGGCGGATCTCGAGGGAGAATTCCTCCTGCGTGCCGGCGTTCGTGGCGTCATCACCGCTCCGGGATGCCCAGCACCCCTGCCGCACGAGGCCCATTTCACTCGGAAAGGTCCCCGGCGCGTTGCGACCGGCGCATGGCGAGCGCTGAAGCGGATCCGCACCGCCCTTGACCTAGAGCACTGATCAGGTTGCCAACAGCAACGGCAGCGCTGAAAACGTGTCCATGCGAGGCGAGGACGCGTTCCCAGCGCTGCCTCTGGAGAGGTCTGCTGCCGGTTCGGTGCTCTAGGTTGTTGATTTGACGCAGCAATCAACCTGATTGCTGCTCTAG
>JAFGBI010000360.1 GCA_016933275.1 Polyangiaceae bacterium
GAATCCCATCCCGACCACGCGCTTGAGGCGCATCAAGTAGCCCATTGCTCGGCGAATTCCACCGTCGCAAAGGAGCCGCTCCCATCCACTCTCGGTCAGAAGCTCATCCTGCACCTCTCGAAACAGCGTCCGCACCGCCAGGGCACCCGAGGTCACCAAGGCCAGCCAGGCGAAGATCGACGCATCCAAGGTCTCTTCGCTCGAGACGAGCACCAGCGCCGCGAGCGGCGCGAGCCCGCCGAGCATCGAGCCGGCGGTACCGATCGCACGCACAGCCATCTCGAAGACTCGGACCGCATCGATCCTCAGGCCGGCATGCAGGAGCCCGATCAGGAACGCAGGCGCGCCCAGCGCCACGACCGCCACCAGCCCCAAGGGGACGCCGACCCCATGAATCGGGATGGCCCAACCGCCCTCTCGAAGGCCCAGCGAGACCCCGAAGACGGAGGCCAGCGCCAGTCCCTTCGCCAACTGCCGCGCACCGGGAGCCAGGCTGGCTCGCCTCGGGTTGGCCCGGATATCGCCGAGCATCGTGTCGAAGGCGGCCTGCTCTCCAGTCGCCCTCGGGAGGGGTACTCCCTCGCTGATCGAGTTCTCCATGCGTCACCATTACCCCCGCGGCGTGCAGGCTCCATGGGGCTGCGCGACACGAACGCGGAAGCTATCGTGCAGCACGCGCTCGGTGGGCAGCGAGCGCGCAGGCACGCGTCAGAATCTGGGCAGAATCCGTGCAGGAACGGTGCGGGCGGTGGCCGTGCCTCTGCTGAATCACCGGCCGCGCATCGACGACACTTGTTGCGTCGGAGCGACGACCGGAGCGGATTGACGACCCGCAAGGACCGATGCGCGGCTGGTGATGGAGGAAGAACAAAGCGAAGTCGATCACCTGGAAGATGGCCTTGAGTTCGTCGGCTTCGGTGGATACGGCGCGTGACCCGGAACCGATATGCGCTCTGCAGAGCTCGACTGAGCTGATCCCGAAGCGGCCGGTAGCCCCGCGGCAGCTGCTGGGCGATCCGGTCCCCCTTCACCAGCGCGCTTTGCGCGAGGTGGTAGGCATCGAGCGACGTACGGGCGAAGGGAGTGACGGCTTCGGCACCGGCCGGGGCGGCGGGTTGGCGGCTGCCGGCTGCGGTTCCGGCCACCACCGGGGATTCGGCCGGGACCTTCGGGACGGACTCGGTGGCACTGGCCTTCGGGGTGACGTTTCCTCGGTTGGTGTTGGCTGGATCCATGGTGACCTCCTGCGCCGTGTTGCAGCGGCGGCTTTGCCCCCCTCCGCGCAGGTCTCAGGACAGCGGACTGCCGAGGATCGCCGGGTCGCGTCGGAGCTGGCAGGAAGGGAACCGCGTCGCCCGGGTCCCACAGCGCCAAGCGGTGTGGGTGGCGGCGTGGGGCGCCCGCCCAAGGCAGAGCCGCTGCTGCAACGCGGCCCGGCCGACCACCACCGCCGAAACCCCCTCGCCGCAGCCGAGACTCCCTTGCCGTAGCCGAAGCCCCAGCCATGGCCGCTTCCCGTCCTCCGTCCGGCCATCGCGGAACGCCATCGGGTCGGCGAAACCCCTATCCGAGCGATCCGCCGTCGCCGGTGATGGAACGGTGATTGAGTCCCTTCGCGGTGTGATCTTGACCGGATCTGGCAGAACATTTCTCAATGTTCTCGCGGCCATCAGCGCTCAGGCGTCAGCGCTCGGGGTCTCCACGTTCTACCTGACCGCTGACCGCTGACCGCTGACGGCCTGGCCTGTTCGGTTCCGGCTCCGCCGGGCTAGGATCACAGCCGCGCTCGGCGCGCGGCCTGAGAGATGACAAGATCGGTATCCACGGACTTCGGCAACGGGCGCTCCCTTCGCGGGCGGGCGGAGCTCGCCCTCCTTCTGGCCACGGCCATCGGCTGGGTCACCGCGGGGTGTCGAGGCTGCCGCTCGGGCGCGGAGGGCAAGGCGGAGGCGCCCGCGCAGTCGGCGAGCAGCACGTCGCCGGTCCTGACCATCCCCTCCGCGCTGCCCGCTCGCCGAGCCCCGTCCGTCGAACCCGCGCGGGAGCATCGCGTCGAGGTGCTCAAAGCCATAGACTTGGGCCGAAGGCTCGCCGCGGATGGACACCCGCGCGAGGCGCTCGTCGTCTTGGCGAAGGCCATCCCGTTCGATCCAACAGGCGGCCTGCTAGCGGTGGAGCTCGCCCGCGCCGCCCTGGCCGCGCGAGACCAGCGGCGCACCCGTGACTGGGCCGAGCGGGCGCGCCGTCACGCGCATCACAACCCATCCGTGCTCGCCGCGGCCACCGAGATCTTGCGCGCGACGGGCGCTGCCTCGCCACCTTCGAGCGAGGAGGATGCCCCGTGGGAGGCCGAGACCATGGGCCCCTATCCCTCCGAAGACGCTGGCTGCTCGGCGCTCGTCGAACAGATAAACCTCGGAAAGAGCCCGGCGCTCGGTCTCGGCCGGGCAGAGATGGAGAGGGTCGATTGCGTCGCGGGTACACGACGAGCAGTCCGAGATGCAGGCCTGAAGACGGCGGCGGAGCTCCGGGTGCTCATTCGGGAAGGGGGTCGCACCGAGGCGAGCTGGATCGCCCTCGGCACTCCCAGGGGCGTGTTCGTCCACGGGCCAGTGGCCCGCGTCCACTCACCCGCGCAGCAGGACCTCGACAACGCCTACCTCGTTCGACTGGACCCCGTCGACGTACTGGCTGGCGGAGCGCGGGAGCTCGCGGTCGGGGTCGAGGAGCGAACCAGCTATGTCGATGTGGCCGCCAACGAGCTGCTCGATGTGGACCGGACGAGGCTCCTGGTCCTGACGCTCGATCGCGGCGGAGTCACCAGCTCGCCATCCATCACGACGTTCGAACTCGCCGTGGCCCGAGCGGTTGACCCCGAAGCGATCGCCGAGCTTCCCAGCGGATACGCGCATTCCCCCTGCTGGCAGGCCCCGGAGCGGCGACAGTTTCGGCTGCGGTGGGGAGACAACGAGGTCGAGCTGTCGGCGACCGCCGGCTCCGCCGGGACGGACTCCGAGCAACGGGTCCGGCTCTTCGAATAGCATCGCGTCGAGCTTGAGGCCCGCTGGTTCGGGGGCTCGGGATCCGCACCGTTGTTTCCGCACAATGGGGCAGCAGAAGTGGGGCTGGCTCGCCAACCCAGAACGGAGACGCTCGGCCTGTGGTACGATTCCGAGCATGGCGTGGGGCGTAGGCCGGGTGCTTCTCCTTCGAACTGCCCTCTTGGGCGTCCTTGGCGTATTGGCCGCGGTGGCCTGTCGTACACCGGATATCGAGTTCGACGATCCACCGCCGCGGGGGGGGGCAGGCGGGGAGGCCCCCCCAAGCGGCGGCGTCGAAGCCACCACGGGTGGCGGCGAGGCGACCGGTGGGACCCCGGACGGCGGCGACGCCGGGCTCACGGGCGGCGCTGGTGGCGCCCCGGGCGGAAGCGATGCCCCGGCCGGCGGCTCCCTGGCCGGGGGCGGCGGGGCTGGCATGGCAGGTGGAGCGGGCCAGGGCGGGGTGGGTCCGCAGGAGGGCTGCGAGAGCGACAATGACTGCGCGACCCTGCCCAGCACTCGCGTCTGCGATGTGGAGCACGAAACCTGCGTGGAGTGTCTGGTCGACCGTGACACCTGCGGCGCGGGTACCTATTGCGCCACCGACCAAGTCTGCGTGCTCGGCTGTAACGACGATGGGGACTGCAACGGTCTCGACTGCGACACGACCTTGGCTCTCTGCACGGGGTGCGTCGAAAACGAGGAATGCCCGCTCGGCACCACCTGCAGCGACGGTACCTGCGTCTTCGGTTGCAGCGACTCCTCGACCTGCCCGACCGGGTGGGAATGCTGTGACGAAACCTGCGTGAATCCGCTGACGAACGCCGACCACTGCGGTGACTGTGGCCAGGCCTGCGAGATCGAGAACGCGACGCCCGCCTGCGTCGACGGGGACTGCGCGATCGGCGAGTGCGACGAGGGCTACAGCGACTGCGACGAGGAGGTGGCCAACGGCTGCGAGTCGGACCCGCAGAGCGACCCGGACAACTGCGGGGAATGCGGGGCCGCTTGCGCCCGCAGCCAGGCTTGTCTCGCCGGAGCGTGCGGCCAGCCGCCCTGCGGGTCGGGCTACGAGGACTGCAACGGGCTGGCCTCCGACGGCTGCGAGACCAACACCCAGGTCAGCGAAGCCCACTGTGGCGTTTGCCACCACCCATGCAGCACCGTCCACGGTGAGCCCGAATGCCGCTCGGGATCCTGCTCGATCGTCTGTGACGACAACTGGGGCAACTGCGACGACGACGCGACGAACGGCTGTGAGACCACCCTCAATACCACGGAGGCCCACTGCGGGGCCTGCGGGCAGGCCTGCACCAATCCTCACGGGGAGACGTCGTGTGAGGCCGGACGTTGCGTCCCGCAGTGCGCGCCACACTACGCCAGCTGCGACGGCAACTCGACCAACGGCTGCGAGACGAATCTGGAGACGGACCCGACGCATTGCGGCGAGTGCGGGGAGCCCTGTGCGCTCCCGCACGCCGCCCCATCCTGTGAGGACGGCAGGTGCGGCGTGGCTGAGTGCCTCGAGGGTTGGCTCGACTGCAACGGCGATCCCGTGGACGGCTGCGAGGTCGACCCGAACACGAACGCGTCCCATTGCGGCGACTGCAACCAGCCGTGCAGCGAGGTCAACGGCGCCCCGACCTGCAATGACGGCACTTGCGCCATCAGCTGCGCCTTCGGCTACGACGATTGCGACGGCGACGTGACCAACGGCTGCGAGGCGTCGCTCGGCACGGCGAGTCCGGACGCGATCGGCGACGTGAACCACTGCAGCGTCTGCCACAACGAATGCCCAGCCACCGAGGGGGCGTCGCCGAACTGCATCGGAGGCCAGTGCGGCATCAGCGATTGCCCCGAAGGCCGCGCCGACTGCGACGGCGACCCTACGAACGGCTGCGAGACGAACACCGATACCGACCCGGACAACTGCGGTGGCTGCGGAGCTTCCTGCGTGGTGGCCAACGGTACGGCCGCCTGTCTGTCGGGCATATGCGCGATCGCGAGCTGCGAGGAGGGGTTCGACGACTGCGATGCGACCTACGCCGGCGGTTGCGAGCAGAGCCTCCAGACGATCGCGAACTGCGGCGCCTGCGCGGTGCCCTGCGCGCCGGCGAACGCGGTCCCCTCCTGCGCCACCGGTGAATGCGCGATCTCGAGCTGCCAGGACCCGTACCGAGACTGCGACGGCGATCCGGCCAACGGTTGCGAGGTCGACACCGACACCAGCGCCGCCCACTGCGGAAGCTGCGCCGGGGCATGCAGCACCAACCACGGTACGCCCTACTGCACCGCCGGCAGCTGTGGGATTACCTGCGCCACCAACTGGGGCGACTGCGACCACGACCCGAGCGACGGCTGCGAGACGTACCTTCGCAACAACAGCGCGCATTGCGGGGAGTGCAGCCACTCCTGCGCAGCCGCCCACGGTAGCGCCGCCTGCAGCGGGACGACCTGCGTCATCACGGGCTGCACCGACCCCTGGGGCGACTGCAACGGCAGCTACGGGGACGGCTGCGAGTCCAACACGGACACGTCCGTCACCAGCTGTGGGGACTGCGGGGTGGCGTGCAGCTCCGCCCATGGGGATCCGTCCTGCCTCGGCGGGGCCTGCGGCATCAGCTGCGTCGACCCTTGGGACGACTGCGACACCAACGTCGGCAACGGCTGCGAGGCCAATACGGACACGACCGTCTCCGACTGCGGCGAGTGCGGCAGAGTTTGCTCCTTCGCCAACGCGGCGCGGTCCTGCGAGGGCGGGAACTGCCTGATGGGCGCGTGCAATCCCGGCTTCGACAACTGCAACGGCTTCACCAACGACGGCTGCGAGGTCACGCTCGCGACGGACCCGGACCACTGCGGATCCTGCTCCAAGCTCTGTGACCTCCCATACGCCAACGAGGGCTGCAACTCAGGCAACTGCACCATCGCGTCCTGCGTCACCAACCACCAGAACTGCGATGCCCTCGTGACCAACGGCTGCGAAGCCGATCTGACCAGCACCGAGACCTGCGGCGATTGCTCCACGCATTGCAGCGTGGCCAACGGCACCCCGCAGTGCACGGGAACGCCGCGCGTCTGCGGCGTGGCGAGCTGCAACGAGCCCTACGCGAATTGCGACGGCTTCTACGCGAACGGCTGTGAAACCAACACCAACACCAGCTTCAACCACTGCGGCGAGTGCAACGACCCCTGCCCCTCCGGCGGCGGAACCACCTACGTATGCCAGAACGGCAACTGCGTGGTCTCTGGCTGCTCGGGCACCATGGCGGACTGCACGGCCGCCCCCGGGTGCGAGACGGACACCAGCACGAGCCTCGCCCACTGCGGCGAGTGCGACAACCCTTGCGCGCCCCCGCACGCGACGGGGGAGTGTGTGGCGGGAGAGTGCACCGTCGATGCGTGCCTCGCGACCTTCCGCGACTGCGACGGGGAGGCGGGCAATGGTTGCGAGGTCGACACGGCCACCAACGTCAACCACTGCAGCGCCTGCAACGCCGCCTGCAACCTTCCCCACGCGGCCGCAACCTGCCAGAACAGCGCCTGCGCAATCGCTTCTTGCACGGGGACCTGGTTCGACTGCGACAACCTCGCCGCCACGGGCTGCGAGAAGGATCGGGCAAACGACCCGGCCAACTGCGGTGCTTGCGGACACCAGTGCAACGCGACGCATGGGACCGCCACCTGCACCAACGGCGTCTGCGGGATCGTTTGTAGCACCGGCTACGCCGACTGCGACGGGGACGCGGCAAACGGGTGCGAGACGAGCCTCACCTCCGTTGTTTCCTGTGGTTCCTGCACCAATGACTGCGTCGTCGAGAACGGCACCCCGAGCTGCTCGGGCAACCCACTGGCCTGTGGCATCGGGAGCTGTGCAGACCCGTACGACGACTGCAACTCGAACTACGACGACGGATGCGAGACGAACACGAACGCGAGCACGAGCCACTGTGGCGACTGCGGCAACGTGTGCAATAGTATCAATGGCACCGCGCAGTGCGCCGGCGGCGTCTGCAGCATCACCTGCACGATTCCATTTGGCAACTGCAACGGCATCGGCTCCGACGGATGCGAGACGAACACGAACACGAGCACGAGCCACTGCGGCAGCTGCAGCCACCCTTGCGTCTACGCGAACGCGAACGCGAGCTGCACTGTGGGCACCTGCTCGATGGGCGCGTGCTTCACCGGCTACCAGAACTGCGACGGGGCGACCGCGAACGGCTGCGAGATCAACACCACCAACGACGTGGAGAACTGTGGCGGCTGCAACCTCGACTGCGCGAACGACCACGGGGCGACCTCCTGTGCGTCCAGCGTCTGCGCCCCGATCTGCACCAATGTCGTCAGCAACCGGTGGGGCGATTGTGACGGAAACCCCGCCAACGGCTGCGAATCGAGCCTGCTCCAGACCAGCCGCTGCGGCACGTGCGGCACGATCTGCAGTTATTCGAACGGGGTCGCCGCCTGCGTCGAGGGTGCCGGCGGAGCCCAGTGCTCGCTCACCGGCTGCATCGGCAACTGGGGCAACTGCGACGGAAACGCGGGCAATGGCTGCGAGCGGGACATGAGTGCGGATCTAGCCAATTGCGGCGCCTGCGGACACACCTGCGGGGCTTCACACGCCAGCCCCCAGTGCGTGAGCGGCGGTTGCCTTCTGAACTGCGCCAGCGGCTACCGCAGCTGCGACGGCGACGACGCGAACGGCTGCGAGGCCGACATCAACAGCGACGAGGACAACTGCGGCGGCTGCGGCAACGAGTGCAGCGGGACTCTACAGTGCATCAACGGGGTGTGTACCGGAGACGACACCATCGCGCTGGTGGCCACGGCCACGGGTGCGGCGACCTCGAACCTGGATCTTACCTACAATCTCCAGACGGCGACCGGCAACAACCGCCTCCTTCTCGTCGGCCTCGCTTGTCGCGGCAACAACGCGGCTCAGGCGCAGCCCGACGAGGTGAGGTTCAACGGCGTCACCGGCCCCTCGCTCACGCTCGCCAACAGCGCCTGGTCGCAGAACCAGGCGTGGGCAGGCATCTACTACTTGAGAGACGCCCAGCTCCCCGGTCCTGGCTCCTATCACCTCATCGTCTCCGGCGTAGAGTTCGGGGTCCGTGCGTACGTCGCCGAGCTCCGGGGCGTGAACCAGAACACACCGGTGTCGGCGAGTGCCGTCACCCAGAACGGCCCGGACTGTGGGGGCGTGGCCCGTTCGACGAGCGTCGCGGTGCCCAACCAGGGTTGGGCCTTCGACGTGTTCGCGACGTGGGGCGGCTCGACGACGGCCACGGAGGGCGCCGGCCAGCACTCCATCTACGAGGCGACCGCCACCAACGATATCGGCATCTGGTCGAGCTACAAGGAGGCCATGGCAGCACAGACGACCCCCTTCAGTTGGACCGGGACCTGCTGGAAGTACGGCCACGTCGTGGTCTCGTTGAACCGCGGCACCCTCTGACGGCTCCCGATCGCGGGGCGGTTGGTGTAACGTCTCGCCGCGGAGGCGCGAGCGGGGGGCTCACCACCAGGTCCGTCCGCCTGGCGCGTCCTCGCCACGGGAGGTCCGGATGATTCGAGGGAGCTGTCTGTGTCGCGGCGTGACGTTTGCCGTGGAGGGTCCAGTCCGTTCGATGAGCTGCTGCCACTGCTCGCGGTGTCGGAAGGCGTATGGATCGGCGTTCGGCACCATCGCCGTGGTGGCCGCCGCAGATTTCGCCTACGAGAAGGGCAGGGAGCTCATCCAGTCGTACCCCGGCGGGCGGGTGGACCGACCCTTCTGCGGCCGTTGCGGCTCCCGGCTGCCCATCTGCGTCACGGGGGATCCGTGGGTCGGGATCCCAGCGGGGCTGCTCGACGACGACCCCGGTTGCCGCCCAACCGAGGAGATCTTCTGGGCCTCCAAAGCCCCCTGGTGGGCCCCCGAGGCGGCCCTGTCCCGTCATGATGGTTGGCCCCCCGACTTCGAGCCGAGTCCTCCCTGGGATCCGACGGGATGGGACGGCGAGTAGGGGGGCCAGCGCAAACGTGGAAACCCAACCCAGCGGAGCCGGAACCAAACAGCCGGTGTTTTCCCGTCAGAAGGCGTGAACGGCTGCGAGAAACCTTCTGCCGGATCCGGTCAAGATCACACCGCCACGGGACTAGAGGATCGGTGGCTTGGGACGGCAGTCGAACTTGGCCTCGAGCCGGCCGGCACCGACCGCCGAACAGGAGCAGGGGCAGAGCTGGATCTCGGTCGGATCGTTGGGGTTGTCGTAGTACCAGCCGCCGTACTCACCGTTGCATCGCGAAGGGCCTTCGACGGCCGGGACCTCCCATGGGTCTCCGGAGAAGGGGTAGTAGACGACGCTGACTTCCGTGAAGTCCACCTCCTCGATGTCGGAAGGCGCATCGGGCACCCCGAAATCGCACGGAATGTTGGAGGACGCGATGTTGAGGAGCACGTTGAGGAACCCTTCGGTCACCCCCGACTCGTCGGTCATCACGGCCTCGAAGGTGCCACCCGCCGTGGCATAGACGTTGAGGTTGAGCTCCGAGGAGGCGCCGACACCGACCGCATAGGTGCGGACCGGTGGGTTGGTCTGCCAGCCCGCACGGACGACGTCCGCCACGTCCGAGGGATCCTGGTCATCGCAGATGGTGGGGTATCCGTCGCCCACCAGCACGAGCGCCGTGGCGCTGTCGGGGTGGTCCGCCGCCCATTCCTTCGCGTATTGCATGGCGCCGGTCACCGCCGGGACCAGTGGGGTCATCCCGCTCGGCTGAAGGTTCTCCATCTCCGCGATGATCTGAGGTCCCGCAACCGCCATGGGCTGCATCGGCACCACCGGCGTAGCGTAGTCCTCGACGTTGCACTCGAGCTCCTCCCGACCGGTACCGTGCGCGTTCACGAACACGATCCCCGCGTTGACGTGCGCGATCTCGTCCGATACCGCGAAGAGCCGAACCGCCTCCAGCATGGCCTCCCACCGCGAGGTGTCGCTGCCCTGCTCGATGGCGTAGCTCTGCGAGATCGTGCGATCCATCAGGATGAAGATATCGACGGGCATGCGCTCGATCTCCATCGAGGTGCCCACGCACGTTCCCCGCTCGTCGTCCTCTGCCTTGGGCTCGGCCGATCCTCGATCGTCACCCTGCTTGTCGTCGGCACCGGCAACGCCGGCAGTGACCTCGGTGCTCTCGCCAGCCGCCCCACCCGCGACCTGCTGGGTGGGCTCACCGGCCACGCCGCCAGCGGTGGGCTCGACGACGACACCCGCGATCCCACCCTGGTCGGTGAGCTCGCCAGCCACCCCGCCGGTGACCACGGGTTCGCCGGCGATCCCGCCCGTAGCCTCGCCCGTACCCCCGCTGCCGCCGGTCGGGTCGGGCTGGTCGAATGGAATGCCTACACAGGGTGCCACGAGCCGCCTCGTGTTGGGGCTCGCTCCAGAACCGCCGGTCCCACTGGTCCCGCCGGTCGAGGTCACGTTCCCACTACCACCCGTGTTTCGGTTCCCACTGCCGCCCGTGCCACCGGTGCCGCTCGTCGCGCCGGTCCCGGTCCCACCGATGGTGCCGGTGCCGCCCCCGGTGGCAGCCGCGGTGGCGCCGCTTCCATCGTTGTCATCGCCGCCGTCGTTGTCCTCGTCGGCGCAGCCCACCGCGAGGCCCAGCGACGCAACGACCACGCAGTTGAGAAGGATCCGCGTTGGCTTTCTGAGCATCATGGAAAGTTCCTCTCACATTGGGGGTTCGGCTCGTTGCTCCGTGGCGTGAGCGTCCTTCTGCATCGATGGGGCCACGATGCCAGCGAGGGGCCGTCCCCACGCCCGGAGCCTCAATAAAACGGATTTCGGAAGCCAGAGCCCCAAGGCCCTGCCGACGTCCGTTTCCCATTGTGGCCGGAGGAGGCCCTGGTGTCGACCGCGCAGGCGATCGGTTCGCCGGATCCGAGGACCCGTGTTGCAGCCCTACCGGGCTTCCTCAATGAAGTTGGAAAGACCGAAGCGTCCAGTCGCGCGAGGGGCATCCTCCCCCTCGCCCCAACGACTGTTCCATCATCGTCCGCCAGAGACTCGGAGCGTCCACCGGCCTTGGGGAGGGGGCCCCTCCGGAGGAGGGGTCTCGCCGATCCCCTCGGCAGCCAGGGGATCTGCCGACGAGGCGCGGGACCCGCGTCGCCCGAGCCCCACACCGCATTGCAGCGCGGATGGCGAGCTGGGGTACGTTCCCAACGGCGCCTCTGGCAAGATCTGGTCCCGGTTCGGTACCCCACCTCCTCACCCACACAGCAAGCGGTGAGCGGAGCCCGAAGGACGCGGGTCCGTAGGCTGTTGAGTTGACGAAAAGATCAACCTGATTACTGCTCTAGCTGGGCGGGGCAACCGGTGCCCCTTCGTGGTCGCTGGTTCAGGTCTCGCGTGACCTCGCCGCTGATGGCACGACGGACGGCGGGGGCAGGGCGGACTCTGGATTCGAGTGGGGAGGACGCAGGGAGGGGAGCGCCAGCGGGTCGCCGGCGAGCGCCTCGGAGAGTCGGTAGATCTGGTTGCCCGCCGTCTCGAACGCATCGACGAGCGGCAACACGGCGAGCGAACGCCGCGCATCGGGGTCGCTGTCTGGAACCAGGAGGGCGGCCCGGGCCTTGGCCTCGATACCGTTCAGCCGGATCTCGCGCGACCGGGCCGGCTCGAGATCCGCGGGTACCCCTGCCTCGAGACACATGATCACCGCGTCGAAGCTCGCCCTCAGCAGAGCTTCGGCGTCGGTGAGCCATCGTTCCTCGTCGACCGAGAGCGGGATGAGCCCGTGGACCTCCCCGCTCGTCACCCGCAGATCGGTCAGGATCTCGGCCTGTCCAAGCACGACCTCGAGTCCCCGCTGGAGCTGGCGGCAGGCGTAGGCGGCGCGAGAGAGGCGATTCCCCTCGAGGCCCGTGGGCACCAGGGCAAGGTCACCGGAAAACAGCCGCGAGAGGCGCTCGTCGGCCACACGGAGGTGGCGCTCGGCGGCGCGTCCGCTGCCGCGCACCCCCTGGCGCCCGAGCTCGGTGATGTGCACGAGGGCCTGCTGCTCCTCCCTTAGCACCTTCACGAGCTCCGCGCGCAGAACGGCGAGGATCGCCGCTTCCGTCCGCGACAACCGGGCCCCACCCCTGAGCCCCAACCGCGCGATCGTCCGATCGAGCGCAGCCGCAAGCGGGGTGAGCAGGAGCACGACGCTGAGCTGGGACGCCGCGAACGCGAAGACGAGGCGCGACTCCCCGCTCGGCAGGTCGGCATCGCTCGAGAACAGGACGCCGATGCCCGTCGCGAGCACCGCGTCCGCTGCGTAGATGGAGAGATCCACCGTCGCGGCGGCGAGGAGGGTGCTCGCCGCACCGAGGGCGAGGTAAAGCACGGCGAGCCGGCGTCCCTTGGCGCCAATCGGCGTGGTGAGCACGGCGCAGGCGGCGGCGCCGAGCCCCGTTCCGCAGAGCAGCGAGAGCGCGGCGCGAATGTCCCAGTGCCCGGTCGTTCCGGCCACCGCGACGGTCAGCGCGAAGAGCGGTACCGGGCCCTGAAGCAGGGCGACGAGCCCCGCCCCGAGCAGCACGCAGCTCGCACGACTCGCCACGCCCTGGGCGCTGAGGTGGTCGAGGGTCGAGAGCAGCGCCGGGTTCGTGACGAGCAGCTCGAGCCCAGGCCGCGCCACGTGGACGCCGTACGCGATGAGCCCGGCTCCCAGCACGGCCCGCGCGAGCGCGGTTGTCCGTCGATCGATCGCGGTGAGGAACCCCGCCACCCCCAAGGTGATCAGGACGAGACCCTCCCGCGGCTCGAAGAGACTGCCCAACAGGAGCGGCAGCAGCGCAGTCCCGAGCGCGGCGCCCGCCAGACCGACCGCCGCAGGCACGATGGCCAGTAGCTCGGAGGAGACCAGTCCCGAGAGGAGAGCGGCCACGGCGGTGGTCGACTGGGTCAGCGCACCGAGCCCCACGCCGAAGGCGGCAGCCAGCGGGGGCCGTCGAGCCAGCCGCGCGAAGGTGCGGGCGATCGCGGCTCCAGCGGCTTCGCGGGCCCCACTCGAGAGCAGATGCACGCCGAACAGCAGCAGCGCGAGCCCCCCGATGAGCTTGCGGAAAGGCTTTCGCCAGTCGAGCGCCTTGACCCGTAGGTGGTACGTCTTACTCCGCTCGTCGCCAACCACCGCCCGAATCTTCATGCGGCCAGGCTCGAGATCCTCCGGCAACCGGACTGCGACGGATCCATCCCTTCGCGCGAACACCTCGAGCGGCTTCTTTCCCTGGACGATGCTCACCCGATCGGGATCCTCGGCGCCCACGACCTCCACGACGATCACGCTGCCCGGAGCGGGAGAGGAGGGACGTACCTCGAGGATCTCGAGCTTCTCGTCCACCTCCCGGATGTGCACGGGTCCCGAGTCGATGAGCGAGTCGTTCCCATCGGGGAGGGTCACGTACAGGAGCGCGAGGAGCGACCCCAGCGCACAGGCAATGGCGAACCGAAGCCGTCTGGAGAGCTCGTTCGGGTCAGTCATTCCCGTGGACGCTGCAATGCGACCGCACGAACTTGCTGAACAGCGCGCTTCGGGCCTCCGCGTGCTCGAGTGCAGTCGCGAGCCAGGCGGGCGGGGCGGTCCGGCATTTCACCTCGATGATGGCCATCTTCTCGATCTCGCTGGGCAAGCCGAGCGAGCCCCGCACCAGCGGCGCGGAGCGGGCGAAGAGGTCTGCCGGCGGGGCGAAGTAGGCGAGATCGAGATCCATGGTGATCCGAAGCGTTCCGTGCGGATCCTGCCAGGAGAGCCGCCGGTAGTTCACGAGGCACGCCGGTCCGAGCGGCTCGCCGAGGGAGTGACAGTACTCGTGGATTCGCGCGAGCTCCGGGCCCCCCACCTCGGGGAGGGCGGCCTCTCGCCCCGCCCGTGCCAGAAACGAGGGAATGTCCTGCGGTCGGAGCCGGGAGCGATGCTTGCTCGTTCGGCGTCCGCTCCGCTGCTTGAGCTCGAGGTAGACAAACGGCTGGTAGCGAAAGACCTCCTCGGGATCGGTGGCAAGCTCCGCGATGCAAGGGTGAAGATCGTAATACGCCTTCGCCCGGAGCTTGACGTCGTTCTCGAGGTGCTGCACCGCCGCGCGGAAGTGCCGGTGCGACGGGGTGTCGAAATAGATGGTGGTGACGAAGTGGTGGGGGTCAGGGAGGGTGTTGGCGCCCTCCCCGACGTGGCGGTGGGATGCGAGGGCGGCCTCGACCGCGTCCGCGAGATGCCGCACCCGTTCGCGGGGGGCAACGTACTTGAGCTCGTCCCGATCGGCAGTGATGGCGCGATCCGCTGCGAAGCGGTCGCCGGAGCCGAGCGGGACGGGTGCGGTCACCGACTCACCTCGTAGCTTACCAGCACCTCGGTCTGACCGCCGGCTTCCCGGACCTTCCCCACCCCGGGCACGTAGTGGTAGATTTTCGTCTCTTGGGTCGTCGTGTTCCGTTTCATCAGCACGATCGCGCTCAGAGAAACTCCGGCCACCTCCACCGGGACGTCCACGCCATCGACGTGCCAGATGTCGGTCCTCGCGGCCAACGACACCGCACCGCTCGGCAGGGTCTTCGTCTCCGCATACTCCTCGGTCCAGATCGCGCCCTCCACGAGGTGCTCGGCCGTCCCGTCGACGTGCAGCTTGTACGGATCCCAATGCTCCTCGAGGGCGAGCGCACCGGTCGAGGCACTGTAGGACAGCTCGCGGTAGCGCAGCACCTTCCCATCCACCAAGGCCTGCCAGCTCTCGGTCTCGTCGGTGCCGTCGGCCTTGCTGGTTAGCACGTGGAACGCCACGTCCGCGGCGTGCGGCCCTGCGCCACCGACCGGCTCTTCGTCGAGGACCTCCGTGGTCTTCTGGGTCGTGGCCCCATCGGTGTCCGTCACGTCGTAGACCCACTTGTTGCCCACCGCCCAGGGGAGGATGAACGCCTCGCCCGACCCCTGCCCGGCCTGACCGCCGACGTGCTGGCCGCCGGTAGCGTCCTGACCGCCGGTGGTACCCTGACCGCCGGTGGTGCTCTGACCCCCGGTGCCCTCGTTGCCGCCGGGATCGCTGTGGCCGCACGCGCAGGCCAGAGTGGTCACCAGATAGAGACCACCTCGAAGCAAGAATCCTCTCATCTCGAACGCTTCCTTTCCACGTCGACGTTTCATCTCGGCCGTTCCTCAGTCTTCGCGTTCCGACCGCAGCCCAAGCGCAATGGCCGAGGTGTGCTTGAGCAGCGATATGTTGGCAGGGTAGCGCGCGAGCTGACGGGTGACCAGCGCCTCCCCCCGCGGACCAGCCGAGAGCACCCCCAAGGACTTCACGACGGTCGACGGCCAGCGGTCCGCGCAGTCCTCCCGCATGTCCCACGCCTCCTCCGAGGCGAGGGCGTGGATGCTGTCCACCGCCTCCTTGCAGTCTTCCACCACCGCCTTGCGCATCGCCCAGGCCAGCGGGTCTTCCATGGCGTGGACGGTGCCCATCACCGCCTTGCTGGCGCGGTGGAGATAGCGCTCCCGCCAGGACCAGGCTGACTCGCTGGCGAGGAGGGAGGTCGAGGCGAGCGCTGCAATAGGGGCGGTTTCGCGCACCGCGACCCGAAGCTCCCAGGCGCGCGGGTCGTCGAGCCCGGTCACGCTCTCGACCGCAGCGCAGGCAATGGCGTAGTCCGTCTCGAGATTGCCCCGGCGTAGGCCGAGCCACTCGCTGCGCATGGCCCAGGCGCGCTCCGTGTCCATGCGCTTGAGGGTCCGGATGACCACGTCTGGATGGGCGGGAAAGAGGCGGTCACGCACGGCCCAGGCGACCTCGTCCTCGCGCCGACCCAGGGACAGGGCGACCTCGGCGGGGCAGATCCGCTCGAGCGATTCCCGCATTGCCCCCAATCGAGGATCGTCTCCCAACACACCACGGAGGGAGCGAGCCACCAGCGCTGGGTGCTCGCCACGAAGGGCCTCCCGGAGCTCCCAGCTCGTGTCATCCGTCTGACCGGCGAGTCCCGCCAGGATCCCTGCCGGGGCCCGTGACGCGAGGACACGGCGGCGCTCGTCCACACCGGGACCGAAAAGCCCGGAGAGGAGGTACGCAGCCACCTGCGGCTCCCGTTCCATCCGGGAATCGACCCAAACAAGGAAGGTGGTCAGGGCGTCGGCCGGAGAGGACAAGGGCGGCGACGCGGGCGCGTGGCTCACGCGGGCACGTTCCTCGGCGCGGAACCGGGTGATCGCCGTCGGCGCCCCGTCTCGGATCGCGCCGGATACGAGGTCGGTGACGCGCTCCACGGTGGTCTCCAAACGGTGTTCGTTGCTCACGACCACCCAACGATCGGGGAATTGCGCCGCGAGCTCCAGGTACCCCTGCCGCATCCGGTGCTGGATCCCCACGCCCCCGAGGCCCTTTCGGGACGGAGGCCGGGGATCGTTGGTCGCGAGCTTGTACGCCTTGCGGCGCGCCCGAGCCAGGGTCGGATCGACGTCGACCAGGATCACCAGGTCGGGGGCGAGCCCAGCGGCCGCCGCGGTGAGGACGGGCTGGGTGTACTCGGGTGGCAGGTGCCGGGCGTGGCCGCCGAGCACGGCCGCCGTGAAGAGGAATCGATCCGCGAGGACGACGTCGTTCTTGGCGATCGCAGGGCGCAGCGCCTCTTCGATGAGCTGCACGTCACGGGCCACATAGAGCAGGAATTCCGCCCGCGGGACCAGGTCGACGTTCCGGCTATCGCGACCGAGGGCTCGGATCGCCTCGGTCACCGTCGATGCGAACTTGCCTTCCGCGCGCAGGTGCTTCACCGAGATCCCGCGCGCCCGCAGCCCCTTGGCCACCCGATTCGAAACGGTGGTCTTGCCGCTCCCATCAATGCCTTCGAAGACAACGAACATCAGAATGCTACTCCCGCGTCGAGGGTCACGGTGTAGCGATCGAGCAGCAACTCCATCACGTGCGCCGTGGGAAAGTTCCGGAACGCGTCGGCGTGGCTCACCTCGGCCCCGACCCGCACGCGTTCCCACTTGCCGACATGGATCCCGAACGCCTGCTCCCAGGCCATGTCGGCCGTAACGTCGAGATCGGGATCGAAGATGCCCGAGAGCAGATACGGCTCGACGTACCATCCACCACGTTCGGTCCCTCCCCAGCGCCAGGCGGCCAGCACGCGCCCCGTGGCGAAGATGGCGTCGCTACCGTCCGGCTCCTTCTCCTCGTGCTCGAACCAGCTCTCGCCCATCACGCCGTCGATCCAGAGCCGCAGGCCTCCGCCCCGAGTGTCGTGATCGAAGAAGAGGTCCACGCCCCCCCCCTTGGCGCGATGTAGCTCGCTCCCCGGGCCAACCCGCACCGCCGTGCGAACGCGATCGAGGTAGAATCCACCGAACTCGACCGACCCGAGCTCGACCGAGGCCCGCGCGACGAGGTTCTGTGAATTCGAGGCCACTTCGGAGAGGAGCGCCGTGTCCCGATCGAGCGTGTCCGTCAGCATCGAGCCCTGAAAGGCTCCGAGCGTCAACCGAGGATCGAGCTTGCCGCGCCCGCGCGCCGTGAGGGCGACCCCGGGACGACGCCCACCGAACTCGAGACGTGCGAGCAGGAGCTCGCTGATGAGCCCGCGGCTCACCGCCGGCAGATCCCAGGAGGATTCGTTCTCGGTGGCGGTGTTCGGCATCCGGAACTGCCCAACCCGGAGGGTTAGATACCGCCCCTTCGCCTGCACATATGCGTCCTTCAGCCGCGGGCTGCCGGCGATTTCCACCTCGAGCTCCGCCGAGAGGGCGTCGCCGGGCCCCTTGACCTTCGCCCCGAGCCGAGCCTGATGGATGGAGAGGTCCCGCGTGCTCACCTCTCGCTCCTCTCCGAGCCCGTAGTAGTAGCTCTTCCGATAGAAGCGCGCCCAGGTGACAGCGCGACCGTGGACCTCGACGTCCATCGCGCCCTTCTGCTGCTTGCCGCCCTCCTTGGCCTTGCCGCCCTCCTTGGCCTTGCCGCCCTCCTTGGCCTTGCCGCCCTCCTCGGCCTTGCCGCCCTCCTTGGCCTTGCCGCCCTCCTCGGCCTTGCCGCCCTCCTCGGCCTTGCCGCCGTCCTCGTCGTCGGAGACCTCCTCCGCGCGGGCTCCGGCGCCCGCCGGGAACTTCGCCGCGACAGCGTCTTCGGCAGCGTCATCCTTGAACGGGGGATCGGCGGCGAACCCGGGGGGAGCCCACCCGACCGCCGCGATAGCGAGGGCCACGCTTCGAAGCGGCGTGAAGGACCGTCGCTTGGCCTTCGCCTCGGAGCCGCGCACCCTGTCCGAGAGGTTGCGCGCGTCCAGGCTCAATCGTCCTCGTCTCCGCGCCCGGGATGCGGTCGCGCTTGCTTGAACACGATCTGCAGTTCTTCGCTGGTTTCGGCCCACAGTTTGAACTCCACGTCCATTGCGTAGTAGCCGCTATTACCAGAACCTGGGCCGTAAGCGGGCGAAAACATTGCGTGGATCGCCTGAAGCCCCTGGCCGAGCTGGAAGACCTGCGCTGGGGTGAGAACCGTGGCCTCGTCCTCGAATACGAGGTTCGATTTCGTGAGGTAGACCAACGGCATGGTCGAGTAGCTGTAGTAGTAGATGAACTGGTCGGTCGTGACTCCGACCGAAGGTTGGACGACAGAGTTCTCGCCTACCTGTACGTTTACGTAAACCCCGGGCTCGAGCCCGGACTCGTCGAAGGGGTTCGCCGTCAGGGCAACACCGTTCGCGGGCTCCCCGACGAACGAGTGGTGCACGAGCAGAGACATCCCAACATGATTGTGGTCGATGCTGCGGTACTCCCGCTCCTCGAACGCACGGAAGAACCAGACGCTGCCCCAGACCTCCCGCAGGGCGTCGAGCACCGTGTCCCAGTTGGTCGGATCGCCCGTCCGGGAGGTGTAGAGCCCGGCCCCGGTGAAGCCGTCGAGATCCTCGGCGTTGGTACTGGAGCGAAAACGCATGGCGGTCACGCCGGGATAGTCCGTCTCGAGCTTCGTGCGGAGGAGCGCCTGAAACTCCTCGTTGACCGCAGCGACCATCATGTCCGCGCGGAGCTCCGCGAGCTCTGCGTCGCGCACCGCGGGATCCCCCATGAAGGTCTCGTCGGCAAGGAGTTCGGCGATCCGCACGTCGAATCCGTTCTCGCGCATGAACTGGTCGTAGTAGTAGACCGGGATCCCAAAGGCCTTGGGGACGATGAGGTTTGGGGTCCGGGCGAGCACGGAGAAGTGCGATGCCTTGCCGCCGAACGCGGGGATGGCATCTGAGATGGCTTCCTTCAGGCTCCCGCCGTCCTCGGGCAGGGACACCACCTCTTCGATGTCCCTGAGCTCGGTCACGCTGGTGTCGTAGCGAGGCACGCCGACGGCCTCTGGTTGCACCGACGCCCACCACTCGTCGGCCTCTTCGACCGAGATCTCCTCGATGGTCCAGTCGAAGGCACCCACGTCGAGGACGACCCATTTGCCCTCGAGGGCGCGCAGAGTCTCGTCCGTCATCGCCCCGCGGAGCCCCATGTTCGGGGTGCCGCGGTTCTGGGAGAGCACGTTGACGTGGGACAGAGGCGTCTGAAAATCCTCGGTGATGAGGCCCATGACGACCGAGATGTCGTTCGGCACCCGATCGAGCACCAGGACGTCACGGGCGCCTACGTACTCCGTCGCGAGGTCGGCGGCGGTCATGAGACGCAGGTAGCCCTTGGCGCGCCCCAGGTTGAGCGGCTGGTAGTCGATGCCCGCGAAGATGTCGTCGGTGGTGACGACCCGCACGTGGTCGGGGAGGCCTTCAGCCACCGTCTCCTGCGTGACCGAGCTCGGGTGGAAGGCCAGCTGGGGGCCGAACCACGCCGCCCCGGCGATGGCCTCGTAGAGCGTGCCGATCATCTCGAGGCTCGCCGTGTCGTACGAGGCGAGCTCGAGAGCCCAAATCGCCGGTCCCTCGTAGTAGGTGACCGTGCCGAGGATGAAGCGGCGGCTTGCCGAGTAGTACTCGGTGGTGTTGAACGCGGTGAGATCGGGCACCGGGGGCAGCCCGGCGCCGCTCGAGAGGTGAGCGGTCGCGAACTCCCAATGGATGGGGAATAGGGCGCTGTTCTGGAAGTAGAGGGTCTCGTCGTCCACCCGATCGAGGACGACCTTGACGGAGCGGGCGCCAGGGATAGAGGCATCGAGCGGCTCGGAGGCGAGAAAGGCGAAGTCGCTCTCGCAGCCCACGTCGTTGAGATACTCGGGGGCGTCTCCGTCTGGATCGGCAACGCACGACCAGTCCTTGGGGCTCGACCCGGCGCCTCCGTTGCCGGCCTCCGTGCCCTCGTCGCCCGCACCCCCGCAGGCCGCGGCCAAGGCCACGCCCAGGATGGCTAGCCAATTCCCCACCGCGGGGCGTACTGGTCTCGCCCGGCCTGTTGCCGCACAGCCCGTCGTACTCGGCTTCTCGCAACCAAGAGTTCGCATCGCCGTCCTTTCCTTCGAGCGCGCCCTCACGGAGTCAATGCAAAACAGTAGATCCCGCCATAGCCGCCCTCACAGCCCACGCAGCCGCTGGCCGTGCTGCCGCCAGGGCGGCCGCCGCCCATCTGTTGCGAGAGGTTCACGCCCGGAGCGCAGCCGGACATGTTGTGGGCCGACATCCAGTTCCGCGAAGGTCCTCCGGGCCAGGAGTGGCCCGCCATGGGGCGCCCGCCGCTGATGCTCGTCCAGTCGCTGCAGGTGGTCTCGCCACCGGCGAACCTCCCCCGCTCGTCGCTGCCCGTCAGGGTATCGTGGTCATCGATCGAGCTGTCGAGCGTGTGCTCCTGCACGCCCTTCTCGTTCGGCAGGTCGTTGACGGCCGCCGAATCCCCATCCGGACGTTCTTCCAGCAATCCTTGCACGTCGTCGGCGATGAGTCGCCCCAGCCGGTCGTACCAGGGCCCGGACCCCACCCGATCGATCGCGTCCTCGGTCGAGGAGCTGAGGAAGGCGCGCCAGGTCTTGCTACCGAAGCCCTCGTTGGCCGCGATGGTCTGGCAGATCTTGTCGGCACCCGCCAGGCCGGTGGCCTCTCCGAAGCGGAGATCCCCGCCGAACCCATCGTCGCTACCCGAGAGCTCCTGCATCGCCTCGAGGCTGGTGACGAAGAAGCTGAAGAGGTCGGTCGAGCCCCCGCCACCGGTGCCCATCGTACCGCCGGCGGTCGAGGTCCCACCGGTGCCCGAGCGTCCACCCGTGGCCGAGGTCCCGCCCGTGGCCCGGAAGCCGCCCGTGGAAAGGACGATGCCCGAGCCTCCGATGCCGTCGGCCGAGTCCTCGTCGCCGCCACCACAGCCGAGAACGGGGAGCGCGGCAAACGCCACGACGAACAGGGGTGATGGAAACAAGAAATTGCGCATGATGGTCACTCCACGGAGTCAGGACGGCCAACGCCCGCACGACGGGGACTCGAGCCCTTCGCCGCACGGGCGCCGCACGCATCGGAGGTCAGCAATTGGGGGCCGCAAAACGGAGAATCGGCTCAACCAGGATTTCGCGCCTTCTAGA
>JAFGBI010000361.1 GCA_016933275.1 Polyangiaceae bacterium
GAATCCCATCCCGACCACGCGCTTGAGGCGCATCAAGTAGCCCATTGCTCGGCGAATTCCACCGTCGCAAAGGAGCCGCTCCCAACTGCTTCCCCATGGTCGAAGCCCAAGATTCGACCGGCGAGTCTACCGCAGAAGGCTGCCTTACGTCCCCATCGGGGGGGGTGTCGACTGGGAAAACGCGGGCGCCTTCCGTCTCAACCTCCACCTTCGCCTGGACCGCCGTCGCCAGCACCGGCAAGACGAGGCCGAAGGCCAGCGCCGGGTTCGTCTGCGTGGACGCGGCAACGGTTTCCACCAGTTTCGTCGGCGGATTCGCCGACGCACTCGTTCCACTCGGCCCGCAAGGCGGCCCAGTCGTGTCCTTTCCGCAGCGCTGCGTGACCGGCGCGGCGTCGACTCGGTAGGGTGCGACCCGTCAGCGGGCACCGGGCCCGCAAGGGAGCAGACGGGATGCGACGGACGGCGGGCGACGCGGGTCGCGGGGATTTCGAAGGGGTTCGGAGCGGCATCGAGCGCTGGCGCCAGACTCGTCGCGGTGGAGAGGGACCCTACACGAGCAACGTCTGTTACGTCGAGGAGCAGGATCTTGGTGATAGGACGAGAAGTTTCCTGAATTCGTATGGATAGGTGTCGGTGACACTTTGGGGACAGATCGGTCGCGAACTCCCGTCCGTACCAAACCCGCGGGGCGCCGCGCTTCCGTCCGCGTCCCGACTCATCGACCAACCAGGACGCGGCTGTGCCGGAAGCCATGGTGCAGCGATACTCGGCGCGGAAGGCTGCCGGTGGCCCTCGGTTGGATCATCAGGACGTCGCAGATCGCTCTGCACGCCGCGAAAGAGACTCTCCGGCCGCCGCATGGCGCGACGCCCCTTCAGATCCGCAAGAATGGCGCGATCACCGTCGCGCTCGGTCTGCTCTTCTTCGGCATCAGCGGAGCCACCCTCGCCGTGGTGCCCAGCGAGATGGCGTTGAGAGCGGCCTCGATGCCATCGCTCGCCGGGTACGCCTTCGTCGTCGTTGGGGGCTACGGCGTGCTCCTGGGTCATAGCCCGGAGGCGACGAGCGAGCGGGAAGCGTCGATCCGGCGGATTCTGGTTGCCATCGCCGCCGTGGTGTTGTTCGTGTTCGTCCCTCTTGCACTGGTCGCGTTGGTCGGCATCGCGATGGAAGGGCGTTGATGCTCGGGCGGGGGCAGCACTGCTGGAAGCCGGCGCGAAGTGCGGGAAACCGCTGTGAAGCGCCGAGCAGGTGGGCTGCGGTGACACCATGAAAAACTTCCTAGATCCGTAGGGATAGGTGTCGGTGACACTTCTGCGACAGGTCGATGGTCGGAGCATCCGTACACCCGCTGAATCGACGGCCGGGCGGCGCTGCGCGCCTCTGGGCGGGGCGGTGCCTTCGCGAGTGGCCGACCTACTGGTTCCCGTCTGGTTCCCAGACCCCGCCGCACGTGCTCGTAACTACACGGATTCATTGATACGCGATGGACGGCCGGATCGAGCCCGCCAAACGGGACAACGGCGCGGAACTCCAATGAATTTCCAGGATTCCACGACGGGATCGATTCCCGGCCCCCGCACGATCATTCCGCGCACCTGGACAGTTGCCTAGCGTTTCGCCGTCACTTCTCGAGGATAATCTCCGCGGAAGTCGGCGGGGCGGCGGGTTCATTCGAGCTCCGCGCCCTTGACTACCCGCGATCTGGGCCAAAAAGTGGCCACGTCACCGTCGTTGAGCGGTGCAGACTTCCGCTGCGATCATCGCAGCGGCCCCATTGACGAAGCTGAATGCCTGGGCCCCGACGTCGGCCGCAGCGGGCTTCGGGTGACCGGAGCCCTTGCAGGCCCTCGCCGCCATATTGGCATGCAGCGGGTCCGGGCATTGGTGCTCGGAGCCTATGACTATGGCCTCCTAGCCGGAGGTTCCGTCATGGACCTGCTGTTGACCGGGGTGCTCATCGGCATCCTTCTGTCAGCTACGTTCAACCGCAGCTGAAACCGTCCGGGCCCCCGCCGCATGACACAGTGCAGCGGGGGCTCGCTCCTACCTGCGCGGGGTGAGCATCCGCGGGCGTCGAGGAAACCCGGGATGGTCAAGCTCGAGTTGGCTAGCCCTCGCGTCCACCACGACCCGAATCGCGTTGCTCACCCGGACGCGCGGGAGTTTCGCGCGCTCGACCGTGGGGATCATCTCGCCGGTGACGGATGTGGCTTGAGCACCTGGCTCGGATACTCTGCTTTGTGCTGGCGACGTCACTGATCAGACACCGTACCGCTGTCCAGCGCGAACCCGGAACCGAACCGGCTCAACGATCGTCACTCCCGCGGTGTTGCGCTCGATTTCTGCGACCGCCTCGTGGACCAGCGAGTCGAGTTTCGCCCGGATGGCGTCGCTGAGCACGTCGATCCGGTAGCGTTGTGCCAGGTGGATGGCCCGCAGGGGTTCACCGGCACTCAGAGCCGCAGTCACCGCGCCGAGGCGCGCGATTTCTCCGTCGATGGTCTGCGCGCCGACGATCGTGGCGATCTCTTCCTCGAGTTCGGCGACTTCTCGGAACTCGTGCTGTGCCTCCCACGAGTCGGCAGGGAACGTCTCCGCGCGGAGGATCGCATTGGTCACGCTCTTCATCAGGTCTTCGAGGCGCATGACTTCTCCGCCAGGGTGGCGCTCGGATCGACGAGCGTACCACGCAGGGGCCGGTGGGGCCGGTGCGCTGAGTACCGCGAAGGGCGCGCGCAGCCTGGGTGGATGAACGGCGGAGCGTCACCCTGCGCCACAACCGCGGGCGCGACGAGCGTGCCCCGACCGCGTTCCCTACTTCAAGCTCCCCGGGCTGTATGCCAGCAGCAGCGAGATCCTCGTCTTCTCCGCGTCGGTCAGATCTGCCCGGTCGATGACGGACCAAAGCAACTCCTGCCGTTCGCGTTCGCTCATGCCGTCGAACCTGCGCGAAACGACCAGCACGTGCAGGTTGCTCCCGTAGCCGGGCGACACGTCGACTGTGTCGTGGGGGAACTCGCCGCGCAGCGCCGCTTCGATGCGGGGGATCAGGTCGTCGGTGACGGACGTGGCTTGAGCACCTGGCATCAGATACTCCTTTCGATGAACTGGCCGAAGGTTTCGACGGCGTCGAGGAAGGCTTCGCATTCGGCGGCGGTCCCGGCGTCGGGCGCATAGCGCCACGCGGGCCTCCACTCGTTGCACTTGTTGAACGCGATCTGAATCTCGCGCCTCTGGCCGACGCGGTCGCGCGCTCCAGTGAGCTCGAGCAGCACCTCGATACTGTGGGTGAAGAGGTCCGGCGTGCTGCCGAGCCGTCGCTCAAGCTCAGCCTCGAGGTCCCGCAGGTTCCAGACGCCGAACATCTCCATCAGGCGGACCTTGAGCTTGCACTCGATGCTGTACCCGGCCAGGTACATGGCACCGCGGTGGCGTTCTTGGGCCCGGAGGCGCCTGGCGTCGACGAGGCGGCTAGCGCCCGCCCGCGCCTGCTCCGACCGACCTCCGTGTTGCTGCCTAGCCGGCATGGCGATGACTCACCCTACCCCACGCGCGCGCCTGAAGCCGACCCAGGACTGCGCCCCGTGCGCCTCCGGTCCGGGCGGGGTGGAGGCGCTGGGGCACACTGCGGGGTTGCCCCGCCGCCACCGGATCGGCTTCGCGGCCAATCGAAGACCGGCCAGGAAGCCGCCTTCGAGAGCTTCCCAGCGAAGTGCCGCCGAAGGGTACCTCCCCCGAAAGCCCATCCTGGTCGCGCACTTCGATCGCTTCTCCGTTGACGCCACGTTGCCGTAACGATCTCAGATGGCGTGATATCGCGTGAGAACCCCTGATGCCGCGATGAGCGCAAGGTCCAATCATTCCAACCGCGTCAGACAACGGTTGGAGGGGCGGCGCCAGGGGCGGGCGGTGCCAACGCGGGCGTGCCGCCGGAGCCGGCTGGCGCATC
>JAFGBI010000362.1 GCA_016933275.1 Polyangiaceae bacterium
AGCACCGATCCGGTTGCCAACAGCAACGGCAGCGCTGGAAACGCGTTTGTGCGAGGCGAGGACGCGTTTCCAGCGCTGCCTCTGGAGGGGTCTGCTGCCGGTTCGGTGCTCCAGTCCCTTGGCGGTGTGATCTTGGCCGGATCCGGCAGAAAATCTCTCAATGTTCTCGTGGCTATCAGCAATCAGGCGTCAGCGATCAGGGTCTCCACGTTCCACCTGACTGCTGACCGCTGACCGCTGACCGCTGACCGCTGACCGCTGACCGCTGACCGCTGACCGCTGACCGCTGATGGCCTGGCCTGTTTGGTTCCGGCTCCGCCGGGTTGGGTTGTTGATTTGGCGCCGCAACCAACCTGATTGCTGCTCTAGGAAGCGCGAAATCCAGGTTCAAGTGAAGACGACCGTCTTGTTTCCATAGGCGATCACCCGATCGCCGAGGTGCGCTCGAACCGCGCGGGCCAAGACCAGCTTCTCCAGATCTCGCCCTTTTCGGATCAGGTCATCGACCGTGTCCCGGTGGGAGCAACGAATGACGTCCTGCTCGATGATCGGACCCTCGTCCAGGTTGGCCGTGGCGTAATGCGCCGTCGCCCCGACGAGCTTCACTCCGCGCTCGTACGCCTGATGGTAGGGCTTGCCGCCCACGAATGCCGGCAGAAAGGAGTGGTGGATGTTGATGACGCGATTCGGGTAGCGAGCCACGAACTCGCCGCCGAGAATCTGCATGTATCGCGCGAGCACCACGAGATCGATCCCCTCTTGTTCGAGGAGGTCGAGCTCGCGCCGTTCTTGCTCCGCCTTCGTCTCCCTCACGATCGGGAAGAGCTCGAACCGGATCCCGTGGTGCCTCGCGAGCGGTTCGAGGTCGGGATGGTTGCTGACGATGAGGGGGATCTCGCAGCGCAGCTCGCCGGACCCATACCGATAGAGCAGATCGTACAGGCAGTGGTCGTGCTTCGAGACGAAGATGGCGACGCGCTGGAGACGGCTCGCATACGCCATGCGCACCTTCATGTCGAATCGAGTAGCCACCTCCGAGACGGCCCGCTCCAGAGTCCCGCGGTCGGTCAGGAGCTCGGAGAAGTCGACGCGCAGGCGCTGGAAGAACTGGCCGGCAGCCACGTCCGTGTGCTGATCCGAATCGAGGATGTTGGCGCCATGCCCGGCCAGGAGTTGGGCCAGGGCCGCCACGATGCCGCGCCGGTCAGGACAGGTTACGAGCAACGTGGCGAGGTTGGCCTCGGAAGGCGGATTCATGCCGAGGATCTAGCAGCCCTCGGCGTGTTCGTCGCCATCCGGGTGGGACCAGTGATAGGCTGGACGCTGGCTCACGGCCGGCCGGTTCGATGCTGCCAGCACCTGCTATCTCCTCGATCGCCGCGACCGTTGTCGCCTTCGCCCTCGGGATGTTGTCGCTCGTGCAAGGACGTCGGGATCAGGTGCGCACCACGTTCGGGCTCTTCTGCTTCGCGTGGGCCGCGCTGGCCATCGCCGTCACCCGCCTCCAGCTCCTGGACATGCAGATCCTCGAACCGTGCTGGGGTTCGGGGTACGCAGCCGAGGCGACCCGGGGCCCGATTCCCGTCGCTCCCCTCGCCCAACGATGGGCGCACGTCCCCGCCACGTTCGCGTTTGTTGCCGGGTTCTTCGCGATGCTACACGTTCTGGCGCTCAGCGGCCGTGACGAGCGCCTCGATGAGCGAATCGGCCCGATTCGGCTCCGGCAGTACGTCATCATCTTCGCTGGATTGACGCTCGCCGGGGCGCTGCTGTCTCTGGGCACCAATCTTGTGGTCGTCGGGGCTACCTACCATCGGGTGTTCGGTGCTGCGGTCATCCTCGCCCCCACCGCGGTGCTGGTCCAGGTGCCCTACGGCCTGGCTGTCCTCGTTTGGATCGTACTGCTCCGTCGTGCTCGGCGCGAGGTTCGCAGCGCTGCTGAACGGGCCTTCGTTCACCGGAGCCTGTTCGGGTTCTACGTGCTCCTTGGGGACGCTGCCGTGGGGACGGTGCTCCTGCCGTCGTTCGGGTTCCCCGTGTTCGGTGTCCTGCACGACGCGAGCCTCGTCATCGCCGTCTACCTTGGCTGGAACCTGATCCGTCATCGCGTTGGTCGTGCAGAGGAGCTCGCGCAGGAGCTCGAGCGACGGATATCGGAGCGCACCCATGACCTGAAGTTGGCACAGACGCGGCTCTTCCAGTCCGAGAAGCTCGCGTCGTTGGGCGCCCTCGTCGCCGGTGCGGCGGACCAGATGAACGCGCCGCTGGGGGCAGTTCGTGCCATGCACGACACCCGCTCGCGATCCGCGGGCCGCTTGATGCAGCGCGTGCAGGAGCTCCTCGGGGAAGTGGCCACGACCGACAAGACCCTGGTGCGATCCCGCGCCGTGTTGTTGCAGGGAGACCAGGTGATCCGCGACGGAATCGACAACATCGATCGCTTCGTGCAGCGGCTCCGCAGCTACGCCAAGCTCGACCACGCGAAGCCTCGGTTGGTGGACGTCAACGCCGCCCTTGAAGACGCCTTGCTGCTGATGACGACCCGGCTCGGGCGCGTCCGAGTGGTTCGTCGTTACGGCGAAGTGCCTTCGATCACCTGTCTTGCCCGCCGAATCGATCAGGTGTTCTTCGCTGCGCTGAGCAACGCGATCGACGCGATCTCGGAGGTCGGCTCCGAAGAGGGCACGCTCGGCGTGACCACCGAACACTCCGGAGATATGGTGGTGGTTCACATTTCCGACGACGGAGCCGGGATTTCGGGTGAAAACCTGCCACTGATCTTCGAGCCGGGGTTCACGACCAAGGACGCTGGGCTCGGGCTCGGTCTGGCCCTCTGCAGCCAGATCGTCCACGAGCACGCTGGCGAAATCGCTGTCGAGAGCTGTCCCGGCGTCGGGACGGTCATCAAGATCGCGCTCCCCATCGAGGCCCGCCTCATCGTGCGGTGACCCATTGCTTCGAGGAATCGTCGCCTGGTGCGCAGAAGAAGGACCGGATGAATTCCTCCGTGCCGCCTCGTCTCTCGTTCCCGGTGCGAGCGCAGCCACCAGGGTTTGAAGCAGCAATCAGCTCGATTGCTGCGTCAAATCAGCAGCTCAGAGCACCGAACCGGTAGCCGATCTCGCCAGAGGCACCGTCGCAGACGTACCCTCGCTCCAGGCAACCCCTGGCCAGGGTTGCCTGGTCAGGGTGACGTTTCCAGCGGCGCCGTTGCCGTTGGCGAGCTGGCCGGTGCTCCAGAGCGCCAATCACGATCCCGTCAGGTCTCAACCCAGCTTCTCGCGCAGCAACTTCAGGAGGTTCTCCGGCGACACGGGCTTCTGGAGGACACCGCTCAGCCCAAGGGCTCCGTAGTCGACGGACATGGAAAGGGAGTCGCCAACGGAGCTCAGCATGTACACGGGAGCCCGGCAGCCGAGGAGTTTGAGCTCCTTGACGAAACTCGTGCCAGCGTCGACCTCCTCCATCATCAGATCCACCACCATGAGGTCGGGACTCGATTGCTTGTAGGCCTTGAGCCCTTCCTCTGCCGTGGCCGCGCCGACGTACAGGTAGCCATTCGCCTCGAGGATGATCCTCAGCGAGTCGCGGATGTCCGGGTCGTCATCGACGCAGAGGATCACGTACTTACCGTCTTGCATGACACACTCCGAGCAGGGTCCGCGCTAGGCGGAATTGGGAAAGGGCGGCGCCGCAGCCTGGGCACGCTCGGCCAGCGCCGCGAGGTCGCTCCGGATCAGGATGGGGAGCAGGAACTGCTCCGCTGCTGCGAGGTTATCTGCCGCATCCGGCGAGAGGCGCTCTCCGAACTCGTCGAAATCGTACCCGCGGATCGCGAGCATGAACGCGCGCGGCGCGGAGTGGAACAGGTCCCGCGCCAGTCCGAGGATCTCGTCAGGATCGACGCTGTGGGAGCTGAAGGAGAGACCCCGGCTGGGCACCACTTCGCTGACGGAGAAGGGCTCCCGACCCGAGATCGCGGCGTCGGCGAACACTACCACATCGTGATGGCTGACCGCCTCTGCATCCTCGACCTGCAGCTGGTAGTCCGAGTCCACGGTGACTCCGGGGATCGCGGCCGCTTCAACCCGCGCAGCCAACGCCGGGCCGAGCCCGTCATCGAGACGCCCGGGGTTACCGAACCCGATCACGAGGAACCTCGTCCCTGAGCCGTCACGCGGTGTCACGCGATCGCCTCTGCCTCAGCCCGCGACGCTCTCGGCCACGCCCTTGCAGCGCCGGCCTACGCGCTTTCCCTCGTGATCGAGCAACTCCACCACCAACGGCATCTGGCCCATCGCGTGCGTCGCGCAGCTGAGGCAAGGGTCGTAGGCGCGGATAGCAACCTCGACGTGATTGAGCAGGCCGTCGGTGATCTCCGCCACACCCTGCAGGTGCTGCTCGGCGACCTTCTGTACTGCCCGGTTCATCGGCTCGTTGTTGCTGGTGGTCGAGACGATGAGGTTGGCCATCACGACCTCGTCGCGATCATTGACGCGGTAGTGGTGGAACAGGGACCCGCGCGGCGCCTCGATGATGGCGATGCCCTCCTCGCGGCGCTCGCCCTGGACCACTAGATCGGTACCCTGGAGGTCCCTGTCGTTGAGCAGCTCCTGGAACTTCTCGGCCGCGTGGAGGAGCTCGATCATCCTGGCCCAATGGTAGGCCATCGTGATGTTGTTCGGTTTGCCGTTGGTGACGGACATGAATTCCTGGCGCGCCCGCTCGGCTTCGGGGGTGTCGATCCGCTCGGCGACGTTGATGCGTGCCAGGGGCCCGACCCGATACCACCCACGCTCGGGACCGAGCGAGCGGATGAAGGGGAACTTCATGTAGGACCAGGGCCGGACCTCCTCGGCGATGTGGTCGATGTACTTCGCCGGGGGCATGTCGAAGATGCGGCCACCGTTCGCGTCGATGGCGCGAAGGTTGCCGTCGTACAGATCCATCGTCCCGTCGGCGGTGACCAAACCCGCGTGGTTCGAGTCGAAGGAGCCGAAATCCTTGATCTTGGCGAGGTTCTCGACGGTGTAGTCCTTGGCAATTTTTAGCGCACCGCGAGCCCATGCCAGCTGCTGGTCGAGGTCCTTCAGGAAGCCATCGCGTTCGGCGACGGATAGGTTCTTGTTGATGCCGCCTGGGATGGCGCCGGTGCCATGGATCTTCTTTCCTGCCGTCGCCTTGATGATCTCCTGACCGTACTTGCGCATCATCACGCCCTGCACGGCGAGCTCCGGGAAGGCCGCCGCAACCGCGATGACGTGGCGCTTGCCCACATCGGCACCGAAGCCAAAGAGCAGATCGGGGGATGCCAGGTGGAAGAAGTGCAGTGCGTGCGACTGATACGTTTGTCCGTAGTGCATCAGGCGCCGCATCTTCTCTGCGGTCGGGGTGAGGCGGTCGGCGCCCACGATGACGTCCATCGCCTTGGCGGCACATAGGTGGTGGCTGACCGGGCAGATGCCGCAGAGGCGCTGCACCAAGACCGGGACCTCCCAGTAGGGGCGGCCCTGGACGAACCGTTCGAAACCGCGAAACTCCACGATGTGCATTCGGGCCTGGGTCACCTTGCCCTGTTCGTCGAGGTGAATGGTCACCTTGCCGTGACCCTCGACGCGGGTCACTGGTTCGATGACGATGCGCTGGGTGCCGATTTGCGTAGTCACGCTCGAACCTCCGAGTGCCATCAGTCGTACTTGAGCAACGAGTAGGGGAGCGCCACCGGCTTGCCCGAGAGCAGCGCCACGAGCGTCTCCCAGATGGTGTCCGCCGAGGGCGGGCAGCCTGCCAGGTGGTAGTCGATCTTCACGACCTCGTGGCAGGGGTAGACCTTGTCCAAGAGGAGCGGGATCTCGACGTCATTGGGGATCACCTGGAGCGGATTATACACGGTGGGCCCGCGGAGGTACGCCTCCTCGAGGCATTCCTGGAGGGGGATCGGGTTGCGCAACGCCGGCACGCCACCGTTCTTGGCGCACTCTCCGACCGAGATCAGGATGTCACAGTTCTCGCGGAACGCCTTGAGCACATGGTAGTTCTCGTCGTTCGCGACACCGCCTTCGAGAAGCCCGATCGCGCAACGACCCGTGAAGCTCTTGATGTCGTTGATCGGTGATTTGTCGAACTCGATCAGCTCGACGAGCTTGAGGATGCGGTCGTCGATATCGAGGATCGACATGTGGCAGCCGAAGCAGCCGCACATCGACGTCGTGGCAACTTTCGGTTTACTCATGGCTTTGGCTCACTTCGCGGCGTCCCCTGCGCATTAGATCTCGGACCCGATCTGCTTCTCGTCGAACTGGCGCTGGCCCACCGGGACGGCAAAGCCCACGCGTTTTTTCATCAGGCATCCCACGGGGCACACCGAGAGGGCCTTGTCGGTCGCGGCTGCCGAGGTTCCGGCGAGGCCAGCCTCGGCGTTTACCGCGATTCGCTTGTGCACGCCACGACCCACGAAGTCGAAGGCGTGCTTCCCGTCCACCTCGGTCGACGCCCGCACGCAACGCGCACAGAGGATGCAGCGATTGCGCTCGAGGATGATGTCCGGGTGCGAAGCGTCGATCTCCCGCTTGGGGAAGGTGTACGGGAAGCGCGGTGCCGCGATCCCCAGCCGGTAGGCCGTCGCCTGGAGCTCACAGTTACCGCTCTTCTCGCAGCTGGGGCAGACGTGGTTCCCCTCCACGAAGAGCATCTCGACGAGCGCCCGGCGCACGTTGACGAGCTCCGGGGTCTCGCTCTCGACGACGGCCCCTTCGGCGACGGGTTGGGTGCAGGCGGCCTGGGGGCGCCCGTTCACCTTGACCGTGCAGACCCGGCAACTCCCCCACGGTTCGAGCTCCCGGTGGGCGCATAGATGTGGGATGTAGATCCCCGCCATGGCGGCGGCTTGCAGGATGGTCTGTCCCGCCTTCGCCGTGATCTCCTTGCCGTCGATCTTGAGCTTGACGCTGTCAGTCATCGGGTCACCTCACTCCGCTGTGCCGTGTTCCTCGTGGGCGCCATGCTGCACGCTCTGGTGTCCGGCGATGCGCTCGGCACCCGCGACGGCGGCGTTGAAGTCGAATCGCCTCTGCTCGCCCCGCTGAGGCGCCCGTAGGCGAGCCTCATATTCGGGGCGGAAGTGCTTGATCGTCGTCAGCACGGGATTCGCGCTCGTCTGGCCGAGCCCGCACCGACTGGCAAGCTTCATGATCGCGCCAAGCTCCTCCAGATACGCCAAGTCGGAGGGTTCCCCGCGGCCGGCGATGATGGTGTCGAGACGTTCCTTCAAGAGCTCGTTGCCCACTCGGCAGGGCGTGCAGTAGCCGCAGCTCTCCTCACAGAAGAACTCCACGAAGCCACGGGCGATGCCGAGGATGTCGCGCGATCGATTGAAGACCATGATCGACCCACCGGTGGCGAGGTCGTCATAGCAGATGGTGCGCTCGAAGCTCGCCGGGCCCACGAGCTGCCCGCTGGGTCCACCGACCTGGACCGCCCCCGCGTCCTCGGCGCCGACGAGCTTGAGCAAGGCTGCGAGCGTGATCCCGAACTCGAGCTCGTACACGCCCGGCCGCTTGCAGTCGCCCGAGACGCTCAGGACCTTGGTTCCGCTCGTCCCCTTGGAGCCAAGCTGGGCAAACCACCCAGCTCCCTGCTCGAGCACCCGTGCCACGCAGCAGAACGTTTCGACGTTGTTCACCACCGAGGGACGCCCGAGGTACCCCTTCTGAGCAGGGAACGGCGGCCGGTTCTTGGGATCGCCTCGCTTGCCTTCGCACGAGCTGATAAGAGCGGTTTCCTCGCCGCAGACGTAGGCACCGCCGCCCATTTGGATGCGGATGTCGAAATCGAACCCCGCCTTGCCACCGATGCCCTTGCCCAAGAGGCCAGCGGCGCGGCGCTCATCGAGGATGCTCTCCAAGAGCGCCCGAAGATAGAGGTACTCTGCGCGGAGGTAGAGGATCCCGAGATCGGCTCCGATCGCGTAGCCGGCGATCGTCATGCCCTCGAACATGAGACTGGCCCGCTCCGTCAGGATCACGCGGTCCTTGAACGTCCCCGGTTCGCCTTCATCGGCGTTGCAGATCACGACCTTCCGGTCACCAGGTGCTGCCCGCGCGAAATCCCACTTCATGCCGGTCGGGAAGCCGGCGCCCCCTCGGCCGCGGATTCGCGAGGTTTTGACGTCACGAATCACCTCCTGCGGGGTCATCGACAACGCCTTCCGTAGCGCCGACCCCATGGCAAACTCCGCGAAGACCACCGGCCCGGTCTGGTGGATGTTGTTGTGCACCATCGACTGCACGAGTTCGTGCGCGTTGTTCCCGTCGCCGAGCTTGGTCACCAGGCGATGCGGATCGCCGCTGGCCTTGAGCTGGAGCGCGATGTGGCGGGCCTTGGACGGATCCAGGTCGACCAGCACATGGCTGTTGATCAGCGCGGCCGGCGCCTGGTCGCTCATGCCGACGCACGGCGTCGTCATCAGCGTGATCCGGCCGTCCGGCGTGGTTTCCCCAACCCGGATCCCCAGCGCGTCCGCGAACGCATCCAACACCGCGTCGGCCCCCTCGAGGCGATCGATCACATCGTTGCAGACGCGGATGACGATCTTGCCTTGGGGCTCCGCCGAGAGAAAGGCATAAAACGAGACCACGCTCTCGACCTCGACTCGCTGGCAACCGAGCTCGCTCGCGATGAGGTCCATAGCGGTTGGCGACACCTGGCCGAGCTTCCTTTGAACCTGATTGACGATGTCCATCAGTCGGGTGGGATCACGGTCGGCGGCCGTGCAGGCCTCCTTGACCACCGTACTCAGAGCCTCGCTCATGGATACCTCACCTTCGCCGTATTGGGATCGCGCTACCGGCACCCGTGGATGGGACACTACACACCAAAACGCTGCAATCACTGCGGACCAACACCGCAGGCGACCTCCTGGTCAGCGCTGCAGCGGGAATCGTGGCCCAATTCCAGAGAACGGGAGGAATAGTCGTTCAGAACCCGGCGCCTGACAAGTGAAAACTGTAATGACATCGGGGCAAACGACTCCGGGGTTTCCCGCTCCGCGCCACCATTCCCCTGTCGACGGTGGCGAGGTGCTCGCTCGCTGGCGGGGCGGAGTTCGTGCTACTAATATGTAACAGAGTGACACGATATGTGGTCCTCACCTGCACTGACTGCTCCCTCGTATGACAAAAATGGATTTTCAAATGACAAGTGCGTAGCACGCTGTGAATTTGGTAACGCCAATCTGTCGTAACGAAACGGAACTATTGCGGTGGGCGGCGGCCTCGCGCCAGGGGTGGGGGCGGAGCGATGGCGCGGGGAAGGGGCGTATCATTGGAGCTGAAGATTGGATATTTCGCTCTGCTATATATCTGTGTTTCTGGCCGGGACCGCGGGTGGCGGCGGCTGAGGGATGGTGCATTCGAATTCGGCCCACGCCCCGTGCTCCGAGCGAGCAACCACCCGGCCGCCGTGGAGCGTAGCGAGCCGCCACACCGTGTAGAGCCCCACGCCCGAGCCGGGCTCTTGCTGGAGTTCCGGGCTGGGGAGGCGCGAGAACTTGCGGAAGAGCCGGGATTGCTCGGCGGCGGGGAAGCCGGGACCCTCGTTCCAGACCGTGAGGCGAAGCTCCTGCTCGTCACGGCGAGCGGTGACGCGCGCCATTCCGTCTTCGCGGCCGTACTTCACCGCGTTCCCGAGCAGATTGACCAGAATCACGCGGAGGAGCGCGGGGTCGACCTGGACTGGCCCGAGGTCGGCCGGCACCTGACGTTCTATGCGGACTCCCCGCCGAGCGGCCTCGGGCCGGACGATGTCGAGCGCGATATCGAGGACGTCATGGTCGAGATCCACGTCGTCACGGGGTGCATAGCTGACGCCCCCGCCCTCGAGGCGGGCCAGCTCGAGGTAGTCCCGGACGAGTCCGAGGAGGTACTCCCCGCGGGTGACCATTCTCGTCGCAGCGTCGCGCTGGGCGTCGTTGGTTGGCCCGAGGTATCCGTCGCGCAAGAGTTGTGCGGTCGACACCATGGCAGCGACCGGGCTCTTGAGCTCGTGGGTTACGAAGGCGAGCATCTCGGAGTAGGCGAGGTTTGCCGCCCGGAGTTGCTCGAGGCGATACGTCTTCTCGATCGCTTGCGCGAGGCGCTCGGCCAGCGCGAGGTGGAACGCTGCGTGTCGCGGCGTGAAGGCGTGCGGCTCGCGGGCGCTCCGGAAGAGCACCCCCACCACCCGCGACTCCACGCGGAGTGGGCAGGTGAGCGAGGAGCGTACCCCCTCCGCCACGAGCATGCGTGTCGCCCGGCTCGCCGGATGCTCCACGAGGTACCGTGCGAGATCGTCGATGATGCGGACTACCCCCGTCATCAGGACCCGCTCGAGGGAGCTGCCGCGGAGGTCTCCGGCGAACCCGCGGTCGAGCGCCAATGGCGCGTAGCGGGCGACCGTGTGATAGGACACGAGTCGTTGTCCCGCGTCCTCCGCGAAGGCCACGGAGAGCCGATCCCCCGGGCAAAGGGGGCTCGTGTGGTCGAAGAGAAAGTCCAGGATTTCCTCCGTCGACCGGCGCGCGGCGATGCGCGCGTTCACCGCGTCCAGTGCCCGTTGCTCGGTGAGGGTAGGATCGAACGTCGGCACCGCGTCGGAACCGAGGTAGTGGACGAGAGGGTCGGGTTTCGCTGTCATCGATCGTCCTCGTGGTGAGCGCGGGGGGGCCGGGGATTGTAGCGCGACCCTCCGTCCCCAGCCCCCGCTTCGAGCGGCGAGCTTTCTCCGAGCTGCCGAGGGGCGGCGGGGCGCGGGATCATCCGCCCCTCGCCGCCTCTAGGGTTCGGCGTTCGCCCCCGTTCACCGAAGATCTGCTAGGTTCCCCGCGGCACGAGATCACACACCATGAGCTTCCCCGAGACCTTCGTGTGGGGCGCCGCCGCGGCGTCGTATCAGATCGAGGGCGCCGTCGACATGGACGGCAAGGGAGTCAGCACATGGGACGTGTTCTGCCAGCGCCCCGGGGTGATCTGGCACGGGCACACCGGCGGAGTCGCTTGCGACCATTACCATCGATACGAAGAAGACGTCGCCTTGATGGCGGAGATGGGGCTTCGCGGGTATCGCCTGAGCGTCTCGTGGCCCCGTGTCATGCCCGAGGGAACCGGGAGGATCAACGACCGCGGCCTGGATTTCTACGAGCGCCTCGTCGACCGCTTGCTCGCGTCGGGCATCGAGCCCTGGATTACGCTTTTTCACTGGGATTTCCCCCAGGCCCTCTACGAGCGCGGCGGGTGGCTCAACCGCGACGTTGCGGACTGGTTCGCGGACTACGCCGCGGTCCTGGTGTCACGCCTCTCGGATCGCGTGCGGCATTGGATGACGCTGAACGAGCCGCAGGTGTTCATCGGGATGGGCCACCGCGACGGGACCCACGCGCCCGGTATCAGGCTCACTCCCCGCGAACTCCTGCGCGCGGCGCACCACACGCTCCTTGCCCACGGCCAGGCCGTACGTGCGATTCGAGCGGCTGCGCGGCAGCCCTGCGCCGTTGGCTGCGCGCCGGTGGGGCAGGTGACGATCCCCGACGGCGAGTCACCCGCCGAGGTCGCGGAGGCGCGCCGCCTGACGTTCGAGATGCGCGAGCCGACGCTGTGGACCAACACCTGGTGGATGGATCCGATCTTCTTCGGCCGCTATCCCGAGGACGGGCTCGCCGCGTTCGGTCGCGATGTTCCAGAGGTGCGGGACGAGGACCTGCGGACCATTCAGCAGCCCCTCGATTTTTTCGGCATGAACTCCTACATGGGCTATCTCGCGTCCTCGAGACTACGCCACAAAGCCGCGGACGACGGGTGGCCGCCCGGGCATCCGCGGACCGCATGCAACTGGCCTGTCACCCCCGCCATCCTCTACTGGGGACCGCGGTTCTTCCACGAACGCTACGGGCTCCCCATCGTCATCACGGAGAACGGGGTCTCCTGCCGTGACTGGGTGTCCCTGGACGGGGCCGTCCACGACCCGATGCGGATCGATTTCATCGCGCGGCACCTGCGCTGCCTTCATCGGGCCGTCAGCGAGCAGATCCCGGTATGGGGCTACTTCTACTGGTCGATCATGGACAATTTCGAATGGGCCGAGGGATACAAGGAACGGTTCGGCCTCGTGCACGTCGACTCGCGCACCCTGGAGCGACGTCTCAAGGACTCCGGCCATTGGTACCGGCAGGTGATCGCGACTCACGGTCGGGTCGCGCTCGAGTAGCGCCTCTACCTCTGCGTCCCTCCGCGTTCGGTATGGTGTCGCCGGTGCGAGGCCGTCGATGTGCGCGCCGGAACCACCTGATTGCGTATCGGTTCGGGATGTCGCCCGCATTCGCCGCCCATCTTCGCCCCAGAAATGCGAAAAACCGCCGCTGGCGACCCGGGGTCGGCTCGTCCCGCGCCTCTCCCTGAGCTACATTCGGACGCTCCACCATGTTGCGTGCTGTCGGTGCCAAGGTTGCGCGAGGTGCTCTGCGCCTCTGGGGAAGAGATGTCGCGGAGTACTTCGAGGTGCGCCGTTTTGCGGGTCCGCGCGCCCACGTGTCCGTTCTCGATGGCGTTCGGATCGTTCACGTCACCGACTTGCACGTGGGGACCGTCACTCCCATCGAGGTGCACCAGGGGGCGGTGCGGGTGGCGAACTCGCTCGTGCCAGACCTGGTCGCGATCACGGGCGACTTCGTCTGTCACAGCCAGCTTCACCTCGCCGCGCTGTCCGAGACGATCCGCGCGTTCGCCGCCCCGGTCGTCTGCGTGCTCGGGAATCACGACCATTGGGCCGGTGCAGCCGAAGTGGAGCGAGCTCTGGTGCGTGGGGGCGCGGCGGTGTTGGCGAACGCGACGACGACGATAACCATTCGTCACCAGCGACTCCAGATCGTTGGTCTCGACGACGCCTATACCGGGCAGGCCGACCGCGATCGTGCCATCCGGGGGCTACGCCGTGATCTCCCGAGCATCGGGCTTTCGCACCTCGGCGAAGAGGCGGACGGCCTGTGGGCAGCCGGAGTCCCGCTCGTGCTGAGTGGCCACACGCACGCCGGGCAGGTGACGGTCGCCCGCCTGCATGAGCTGGTGCTCGGGCGCTTCGCCGGTCATCGGTACGTTCATGGACTCTACGGGTCGCGTGAGGTGGGTGGGTCTGGAGCGGTGTATGTAGGTGCTGGTGTGGGGGCAGCCGTGGTCCCGTTTCGCTTCGGTGAGCGGGCCCGGCGAGAGATCACCCTCTTCGAGCTCGGCCGTGCCCCTGGTGCTTTCGCCGAGTCCCACCCCGAGCAGTGCGCGTTCACGGGTCGGCCTCCTTCACCGGAACGGTGCTATCGGCGCGCGGCGACGGCGGTGCGGCGCGAGCAACGGCGCTTGCGCGCCGTTCGGTCCTGAGTCTTCCCGAGGCCCCTCGGTGCGAACAGCCGTGATCGGCCTGGCGGGGGAGCGGACGAGGGCGATGGATCCACGAGCAGCGGAAAAAAGCACGTTGGCAGCGAGCAGCTCGGGGCTTTCGCGAGGGTGATCGCTCGATTCCGGCGCGAAAGGCGCGCCCCTTTGCCGAGGGGTTCGCCGGTGGGCCGTACCTCGCACATCCTGCTCCCGGTTCGAGCGCCGCGGTGTTCGGGCCGAGCGAGGTGAAAGAAAGGAAGGTCGCGTTTTGGGCGCCCATGGGTCCGTGACGATGAAGGGTGGCGCCTGCTACGCTCCCGCCCGCCCTGTGCATGACCTCGCCCGCCTTGAACGCCTGGCCGGGGTTTGTCAGACTGGATGAGAAGTGACCACCGTCTCGGACAATGTGAACGTAGCGGGCGACGTCGGCGCTGGGCATGTGCTCGGGCGCTATGAGCTCCTGCTGCCGATCGCGTCCGGCGGGATGGCCATGGTGTGGGCGGCTCGGCTCAAGGGGACGCGAGGCTTCCAGAAGATCGTCGCCGTCAAGACGATGCTGCCGAAGCTCAGCGAGGACGATCAGTTCGAGCAGATGTTCCTCGACGAGGCCTCGCTTGCCTCGCAGATCCGCCACCCCTATGTGGTGGAGATCCTCGATCTCGGGGAGGAGGACGGGATCCTCTACCTCGTGATGGAGATGGTTGACGGCGTTCCTCTCAACCAGTTGATGAAGGCAGCGAAGAAGGGGGGAGGGATCCCGCTGCCGATCGCGGTCCGCGTGGTGATCCAGGCGAGCGCGGGGCTACACGCGGCGCACGAGATTCGCGACCGCGATGGGAAGCTCGTCGGACTCGTCCATCGCGACGTATCGCCGCAGAACATCCTCGTTACCTACGACGGGGTCACGAAGGTCGTCGACTTCGGCATCGCGAAGGCTACGGCGGTCGGAGGAGGAGCCACCGTTGCCGGGCAGATCAAGGGGAAGGTCGCCTACATGGCGCCCGAGCAGGTCAAGGGCGGAGCGATCGACCGTCGCGTCGATGTCTTCGCGCTCGGCATCGTGCTCTACGCACTCACCACCGGGAAGCACCCGCTCAGGCGCGAGTCGGAGGCAGCCACGATGTACTCGATCTGCTCGCCCGATCCCGTCGTCTCCCCGAGCAAGATCATCCAGGGCTATCCCCTGCCGCTCGAGAAGATCGTGCTCCAAGCGCTGTCAAAGGATCCCGCCAAGCGTTTCGCTACCGCCAACGAACTGTCCCGGGCTCTCGACGCATTGCCGTCGACCATGCGGGCGAGCACCGACGAGGACGTGGGCACGTTCGTCAAATCGCTGTTCGGGGAGCGGCGCGACGAGCGCCGGATCGAGCTGCAACACGCGCTTGATCTCGCTGACCGCCAGGCACTCGACGAGCAGAAGAACCTCCGGCTGGCCCTGCAGACGGGCACCCATTCCGGCCTCAGCGGGGTGACCCCATCCGGGGGCTCCGGGATCACCTCGAACCGGGGGGCCGCCGCGTCGGCGGACGACATCCGGCAGTCGCGGCCGACGGCGAACACCCTGGAGGTGTCAGCCGAGGAATTCTCGGCGGCGTTGAAGGACCGGAGGAAACTCGTGCTTGGCGCGGCGGCCGTCGGCGTCCTCCTGCTCGGTGGGGGGATCGCGGCCTTGGCTTCGAGCGGGACGAAGGGCGAGCATCACGTCGCCGGCGTCGGCTCGACCACCGCCAGCGCCGTCAGCCTCGCGGCCCCTGGGAGCGCCTCCTCGGCGGCGCTGGTCGATCCGGAGCCGCCAACCCCCGAACCGGGCTCCGAAGGGGACGTCACGACCGAGTCATCAACTGGCATTCTGACCGTCGGGCCCATCTCGCGCCTCCCGCCGACCGTCCCCGGCACGCAATCGACGAGCACCCGGCCCATCACCACGACGACCAGACCACCCGCCACCAGTACGGCCAAGCCCGATGGCTGGGACCGGAAGGACCCGGGCTTCTGAGGGAGCCGCTCAGAATACGCCGCTCAGCGTGAGGCCGACGCTGCGGCTGCCGACCTCGGGCGTGACGACCACCATGGCTCGCGGCGGGCTGGTGATGCTCTCGGATCTCTGCTTCGCTCTGCGTGACTCCCGGACCAAGAGAAACACGCCAGTTCCCGCGCTGCCCACACCCGCGATGGCGAGCACGGGGGCGACAATCCCATAGGTTTGCGCCCTCGTACGGGACTGCTCGATGGTGGTGAGCTCGTTCTCGTCGTACTGGTACTCGGCATCGCATTCGAGTTGGGGGCACAGGCTCCGCCAGTCGCTCATGGCGACCGAGCGCATGATGAGCGCCGCCCCGGCGCCGACCAGCAGCACCCCGCCGCCGCCCAACAGGGCGACCGGCACCACTGGGAACTTCTTCTCGGTGTGGGGTCTACCGTTCGACATCGCGCCTCCCCGATCGACTGGCTTCGCGGTCGTCGGGACCTTCTTCAGTGTAACGGTTACGGTTTCGACGGCCCGCTCGGCGACGTCGACCGTGGTGGAGAACTCCTCGTGGCCTGGAGATCTCGCCGCGATCAGGTGGGGCCCGGGATCGACCGAAACGTCGACCCCGACGGAGCTCGCGCCGAGCACGATCCCATCGAGCTCGATGGTGGCCGCCTCGGCACCCTTGCCTCGCTCGATGTTGAGCTTCGGAATCCGCTCTCGGAGGGCGGCGATCTTCTCCTCGACCTCGGTACGGAAGGCCTCCCCCACCGAATCCGCGTCGGCGAGCGCGAGCTCGTAGCCACCGAGGGCCGCTACCAGCTTGCCGAGGTTCTCCTCGCAGACGGCGATGTGAAACCGTACCTGCGGGGTCATTTTTACCTGGCCCACATCCCGGAACATCCGAAGCGCGCCGGCCCAGTTGCCCGCCTGCTCGAGCTCGATCCCCTGGAAGAACGTCTTTCGCGCTTCCTTCACCGGATCAGCTTCGTCCTGGGCGTACAGCGACGGTGCGGATGCAAACGCCACGGCTGCCACGCAAGAGCAGGCGAGACGGCGAAGGCGTCTGGAGGGCGCGGCGACTCGAATCATCGCTGCCATTTTAGACCGACCTTACCCCAGCTGTCGCGGGTTTGCGCGGCCGAGCCCGTAATCCAGCCCGTCTCGCCAGCCCCAGCATCCCAGGTTGGGTCCCGGCAATCCCGCGCCGGTCGCGCGTCAGCTCGCCCCCGTGGCCGCCCTTGGGTCGGACAGGGGCACCCAGTTCTGGTGCCCGCCGTACTCGACCTCGAGGTGGAATTTGAGCGGGATCGGTAGTCGGTGCACCCGCACCTCGAGCAGCTGCAGGGCTCGTCCCCGCTGGGCGTCCAACCGTTCGCGCAACACCCAGTCCTCGTAGACATGGCGCTGGGTGAAGGACGCGAGCTCCGCCTCGGACCCAAGGAGGTGCACGTCGAGGACCTCGGCGAAGGAGTCGATCCGCACGAAGCCGGTCGGAGGCTGGCTCCTCAGTGCTTCCACGAAGAGCTCACGGTGGGGGGCGCGCAGTCCGTCGCGTTGCTGACGGTAGTAGGTGGGGAGCAGGAGAAAGCGATCGTGGCACGCCTCGAAAGCGTCCCGCTCTTCCGCGATCTCGCCACGCCGGAGCACTATGTCCTGAAGCCCCCGCTCCAGCGCCAGCACGATCGCCGCCCATTCCTTGAAGGCGATGCGTGGTAGGTTCACTCTTCACCCAGCATAGCGCACCCTTCGGTCTGGCGAGTGCGTTTCGTCTTCGAGCGATAGCTCTCTCGATCCTGGGGGAGACGTTTCGCTCGCCTGGACGCGTTGACGATGCCGTCCATCCTCGCGCGGCGACAGGCCCGCAACCAAGCACGGGGGCGGATCGTGCTCGCGCTAGAGCAGCAATCAGGTTGATTGCTGCGTCAAATCAACAACCTAGAGCACCGAACCGGCAGCAGACCTCTCCGGAGGCAGCGCTGGAAACGCGTCCTCGCCTCGCACGGACGCGTTTCCAGCGCTGCCGTTGCTGTCGGCAACCTGATCGATGTTCTACTCAGATCAGCACCAACCGTCAGCGCTACCGAACTGCTTCGCTAACCTGGCGGGGACAGTCGTCGGTATCGCGAGCCGGCAGCGCGAACTCATCGGCGTGCGGGCGAGGCTCGCGGTGACGGGCCAACGGTTCCGCTCGAGCTGTAACACCCGGGTGCGCCGGCATCGGGGAGGCAGGGGCCGTTGGGCCAGACGATCGGTTGTTGCCAACAATGGCAGCGCTGAACAGGCGTCATCGCGCTCTACGGTCACGACGCCGACCTGGCGAGCGCCGCCTGGGCACCGGTGGCTGCTGGGGACGAGGCGATGTTCTTCCAACGGCAGCCCTCCATCGGGATCGGCTGCCCCAGATGCCTTCCCGTCGAGCCGACGCCGGGTGGGGCCTGGCGGACGACGGGCCCCACCGGAGCTCGACCCCGGCGACGACGCCCCTCCCTTGCCAGCCCCCAACCTGGCGAGGGCCGCCGGTGGATTGCTACCACATGGACCTCCGTCGAGCGGGCCAGGCTGGTCGGCCGGAGACCGTCCTCGACCCTGGCGGCTCCCGGTGCAGGGCCTCGATCTGTCGTGGCGATCGAGCCGACTCCTGCCCCCCGGGCGTCTCCATGGTCGGTGCCCTGGTTGGTCGCACCGACGACCCGTCCGGCGCTGGGGTGCTCTGAACCGGTCGGTGGTCGCGGCAGTGCGCTGGATACCCCTCCGTGCTCGCTGGGCCCAGAACGAGCGATCACCGCGTCCCGCTATTGCCTGATGGCCGCTCCCTCGTGCAGCATCCCCCGACATGTATCGGCACCCGGACGTATTCGGCATGGTCCTGGCGGGCGGAGAAGGCAATCGCTTGTCACCCCTGACGCGCGATCGCGCCAAGCCCGCGGTCCCCTTCGGTGGAGCGTATCGGCTGATAGATTTCGCGCTGTCGAACCTGGTAAACGGTGGCTATCGGCGGATCGCGGTGCTGACCCAGTACAAGAGCCACAGCCTCGACCGCCACATCGCCCAGACCTGGCGATTGTCACCGCTCCTCAACAACTACGTGATGAGCGTTCCGGCGCAGATGCGCCTTGGACGGCGGTGGTTCGAGGGCTCTGCGGACGCAATCTACCAGAACCTCAATCTGCTCTCCGACGAGAAGCCCGACTACGTTTGTGTGTTCGGAGCCGACCACATCTACCGTATGGATCCGACGGCCATGGTCGAGGCGCACATCCAATCCGGTGCGGGAGTGACGGTGGCGGCGAACCGGGTCCCGTGCGTGGAAGGATCCCGCTTTGGCATCCTCGTCCCCGGAACGAACCAGCGGATCCGCACCTTCGTCGAGAAGCCGAAGGCGACGGCGGGGTTGCCGGACGATCCAGATCACGCCTTCGCGTCGATGGGAAACTACGTCTTCACCCGGAAGGTTCTCGAGCAGGCCGTCCACGCGGACGCCGAGAACGCGGACAGTGCCCACGACATGGGCGGCAACATTGTCACCATGCTCGTCGATGCGGGAGACGCCGCCGTCTACGATTTCACCGAGAACCACGTGCCCGGAGAAACCGAGCGGGATCACGGCTACTGGCGCGACGTTGGGACCCTCGACTCCTACTACGAGGCGCAGATGGATCTCATCAGCGTCCACCCCGTCTTCAACCTCTACAACCGCGAGTGGCCCATCCACAGCTTCGCCACCTCCGTCCCCCCAACGAAATTCGTGTTCGACGACGACGACCGTCGAGGCATGGCGGTCGATTCAATTGTCTGCCCGGGGGTGATCATCTCGGGTGGCATTGTGCGTCGCAGCGTCGTCTCGCCGGGTTGCCTGATCCATTCGCGCGCGGTCGTGGAGGACTCGGTGCTCATGGATGACGTGGAGGTCGGTCGCGGCGCTATCGTGCGCGGGGCGATCCTCGACAAGAACGTGCGCGTACCGCCCGGCGTGCACATCGGCGTGGACCACGACGGCGATTGTGCGCGTGGCTTCACGGTGTCGGAGAAGGGGGTGGTCGTCGTCGGCAAGGGCGATCCGGTGCCTGTGGCCGACGAGGGTCCATCGGACTAGAGATCGCGGCCTGCGAGGGCCGACGCCGGGGGGCGTTGGAGTACAGGTGGCGGCCATTGGAGTATGGGCGGTCGGCGTCGAAGTACGAGTCGCGGCCGTCGGAGTACCGACCATGGACTGCGGGGTTGTCGGCGCGAACGTGCCCCGCTAGAGCACCGATTGAGTTGCCAACGGCAACGGCGCTGCTGGAAACGTGCCCTCGCTGGGCACGGGTAGGTATCCCGCGGCCCGTCTGGCGAGATCGGCTACCGGTTCGGTGCTTCGGTCCTTCAGCGGTGTGAACTTGACCGGATCTGGCAGAAAATTCTTCAATGTTCTCCTGGCCATCAGCAATCAGGCGTCAGCGATCGAGGTCTCCACGTTCTACCTGACCGCTGATGGCCTGGCCTGTTTGGTTCCGGCTCCGCCGGGTTAGGTTGTTGGTTTGACGCAGCAATCAACCTGATTGTTGCTCTGGACGAGTTCTCCGAAAGGATCGACATGCAGTACCGCGCGTTGGGTCGGACAGGGTTCGAAGTTTCCACGGTTAGCTTCGGCGCTTGGGCGATCGGGGGTACCTGGGGAGCGGTGGACGACAGTGAGTCTCTACGTGCGCTGCATCGCGCAGTGGACCTTGGCGTAAACTTCATCGACACCGCGGACGTCTACGGAGACGGTCGGAGCGAGCGTTTGGTTGGGCAACTGCGACGCGAGAGGAGCGAGGTGATCCACGTCGCGACCAAGGCGGGCCGGCGGCTGGACACTCAGACCCGAGAGGGATATGGCCGCGAGAACCTCACCGCCTTCGTCGAGCGGAGTCTCGAGAACCTCGCCACCGATGCGCTGGATCTGCTGCAGCTGCACTGCCCCCCCACCGATGTCTACTACGCACCCGAGGTCTTCGGCATCCTCGACGATCTCGTCGTGGCCGGCAAGATCCGGTACTATGGCGTCAGCGTCGAGCGCGTCGAGGAGGCGCTGAAGGCGATCGAGTACCCGAACGTGCAGACGGTGCAGATCATCTACAACCTCTTCCGCCAGCGTCCCGCCGACCGGTTCTTGGACGAGGCGCGTCGGCGTGAGGTAGGTGTGCTCGCGCGGCTCCCACTCTCCTCGGGAATGCTGGCGGGGAAGATGACGCGCGAACGCAGCTTCGCCGAAGACGACCATCGCCGATTCAACCGGTCCGGGGCGGCGTTCGATCGGGGAGAGACGTTCTCCGGGGTCGACTTCGAGGCAGGGCTCGCAGCCGTTGAGGCGCTTCGGCCCCTGGTGTTGCCCGGGGTTCCGATGGCGGCCTGGGCGATCCGATGGATCCTCATGCACCCCGGGGTAAGCTGTGCGATCCCGGGGGCGAAGCGACCCGATCAGATCGAGGAGAACGTCTCCGCCGCGGACCTCCCGCCGCTCGACGACACGACGATGGCCGCCCTGAGTGCGATCTACGACGAGCGGATCCGACCCCTCGTGCACCAGTTCTGGTGAGCATGGACACGCGAGAGGTCACGCGAGCCCAACCAATTCATCGGTAGAGCTCGACGTCATCGATCCAGACGTCGAAGGTGTCTCCGACGCCCGCCTGGATCTGCATCGCGAGGGCGTGGGAGGGGTCGAAATCCACCTGGTAGCCCCAGCCGGTCTCTTGCCGCAGGTTGGCGAAGGCGAGGGTGACCCTGGTCCAGTCGGCCGTCACCTCGAGGGATTGCTGATGCGCGTTGTCGCATTCGTCGGCGGTGTGTCCCGAAGGCGGGCACGTGCCTCCGTCGTTCGTCTTCACGATGTCGGTGATCAACACCCGGAAGTCGAGGTTGGGGTGAGGATCGCCGTAGCCGACGCCGCTGCGCACGAGGAAGGTGACACCCGCGTAGTCCGCGAGACCAGCGTAGGGATCGCCGTCGGCCAGCTTGAATCCGAAGCCGCCGCCCCAATCCGTGAAGGGCTCGGTGCAGGTGACATGGAGCCCTCGTCCCGAGCCACTGCCCGCTGGGAGGGTGCCGGGACGGACATCCTCGCCCTGGTCTGGAGTGATGACGCCGTCACCCCCGCCGCGATACGTGTACCAGTACCCCGAACGGCCGGAGACCTCTTCGATGTGTGTGTCGATGGTCTCGAAATCGTCGACGAGGTCCGGGTTGGCCTCGCCACCGGTACCGTCCCCGCCGGTGCCGCCGCCAGTGCCACCGGTCTCGGCGCTGCCCGTGCCGCCCGCTCCGCCGCCCCCGTTTCCAGCGCCGCCAGGCTCGTCGCCGCCGTTGGCCCCGCCACCGAAGCCGTTGCCCCCGGTTCCTCCAACCGAATCGCCCCCGGTTCCTCCAACCGAATCGCCCCCGGTGCCGCCCGTACCGCCGGTGCCGCCGCTGGTGCCGCCACTGCCGCCGGTGCCGCCCGACTCCTCACCGCCCGTGTTGGCGCCGCCCGGTTCGCCCCCCGCGGCGCCGCTCTCCGACACACCACCAGTCACACTGCCGCCGTCAGGGCTCCCCGCATGTCCGCCCGACGGGGAATACCCACCGCTCACGATGCCGCTGCCCGCCTCGCCGCCCATGTCCGGAAGGCCGCCGGTCGACCCGCCCGAGCCGCTCGTCCCACCGGTGATGAGCTCCTCCGTGTAGACGTTGCACTCCACCACCATGAAGACCCCCGTCGTGAGGAGTAAGGCTCGACGGATTCGCGGAGCGCGCTGCATGAAGGCCCTTCGGAATAAGCCTGCGCGCCGAGGCACGCTCGGGAATCCTAGCAGCAAAACCACGCCTGGGGAACGCCGGGGGGCCGCGCCGGGCCATACCGAGAGGGTGGGTTTGGACGATTCCCCGTGCGCCAGGGCCTGGGATCATGCCCCTCCGGCGCTGCCCGGTCCGAACCTGGTCCGCCTCAGAACCGAGGCGCCGGCCGTGTCGCCGCCGCGGCGGTCGCTCGGGCTAGGGCGTCGTCCTCGCGGAGGCAAGCGAAGCAATCGAGACGCTGATGGGGTCCGCAGCCTTGAGTCCGCCCGAGGGAGTTCAGGACGGGTAGGCTGCGCTCGTCCGCCACGGCTTCCGCGCGGGGAAGGAGCGCGCGGTAGGATTCGCAGGTCGTTCCTGCCCAGAGCGCGAGCGAGATGGCGAGGGCAGGAGAGGCGCGAGCCGAGACGCGTGGGTCGTCCAGGAGCTCCTTGCTGCGGCTGGCGAGCGCCGAACTGCTCGCGTCGCGCCGCGCCTCGGACCAGACGTCGTGCGCGATGTCGACCCCGGTTGGTCCGAGGCGTTTCAGCGCCAATTCGAGCGCTGCCTCGGCCGCCGATGGGTCATCGATCGCGCGCCGGACGTCGCGGGCGATATCGGTGTCGCTCGCGAGGCCCGGATCGAGCGCGAGCGCTCGGTCGTAAGCGGCGATGCTGCTGCTCGCCGCCCCGCGCCGGGCGTAGCCTCGGCCGAGGGCGCGGTGGGTGAGCGCCGAAGGGGATCGTGTCTCCTCAAGGGCTGCCAACGCCGCCGCCTCGCCGGTCTCGGCGCGGGCGGCGAGCGCGCGCAGCTCGCCGTCAGCGCTGGCGCTCGAGAGGGGCGGCCGCGGGAATCCGACCGCTGTTCGACGGTCCCTGCGCACGACCACGGCCACCGCGATCGCGACGACCAGCACCGCGACGCAGCCGAGGCCGAGTTGGCGCCGATGCCGGTTCGGACTCGCAATGGGGGGGCTCACGCGGCGCGAGACCGGCGACCTCGACGACACCGCGGCTGCGATGAGGTCAGACTCGCCGTCGCGCTCGCTGCTGCGCGGGGAAGGCGCAGAGTCCGGGGGCGAGTGCGGTTGGCTCGGCACTTCGCGTGACGGCGGGGCCGAATTCGGCTCGCGCTGGGAGCCGGGGTCCCTGTTGGGATCGAGCAGCCCATCGATGCGGCGAGCCACGTCTTCGGCGGTGGGCGGCCGAAGGTCGGGGTCCTTGGCGAGGAGCTGCGCGGTGAGCGCCGAGGTCCCCAGGTCGATCGTGCTCGGGAGCTCCGGTGGCGGTTCGGTCAGCTGCGCGTGCAGGACCGCGTCCATCGAGTCTCCACGGAACGGCGGGTGGCCGACCAGCATCTCGAAGAGCACGATCCCGAGCGTGTAGAGATCCGCTCGGTGGTCGACGATCGTTCCCGTTGCCTGTTCGGGCGCCATGTACTCTGGCGTGCCCGTTATGGTCGCGCGAACGGCAGGCGCGGCGCGTCCAGACGGGTCGGTAGTGATCTGCGCGATCCCGAAATCGACCACCTTCACCGTGTCCGCGCCTGGCTCCTCGGTGAGCATCACGTTGTCGGGCTTGAGGTCACGGTGGACGATGCCGGCGCGGTGGGCGGCGCCCAGCGCTGCCGCAATCGCACGTGCGATGCGCAGCGCGCGGGGCGACGGCAGCGGACCCTCGTTTGCGAGCAGCGTTGCCAGGCTCGCCCCTTCGACATACTCGAGGACCAGGAACAAGGAGCCGTCCTCGAGACGACCGAAATCCAACGCCCCGGCCACGTTCGGGTGATCGATACGGCTCGCGGCCGCCGCCTCCCGTTCGAAGCGTGCTTCGACCTCCGGGAGCAGGCAGAGCTCTCGACGGAGCAGCTTCACCGCCACCTTTCTCCCTGTAGAGATCGTGCTGGCCAGGAATACGGCCCCGACGCCACCGGCGCCGAGCCTCCGCTCCAGACGGTAGCGGCCGGCGATTACCCTTCCGAGTCGGTCTTCTCGAGGGGGGGCTGTGCTCCCGACCAGCTCGTCGAGCGCCGGATTGGCGGCGGCGCCGCCCCGAATCACGTTGTCCGTCGGGTCGGTCGTACGAAGAGTCTCGCTGAACGGAGCGGCATGGGGCGGTTCCGTGATCGAGACCCCCCACGGTCGCGTCCTCGGCACGGGCACGGGAACCAGGGGGTCGTCTCCTGACCGGCTGTCGTCGATCGGTCGGGGCGGTACCGTGACCGCCAGCTCCCGGTCGTTGCCAGTACGGCTGGGGCCCTTGGACCCTTCGGTCACACCAACCACTCCTCGTCGCGTGCGATCACCGCTTCCATATGATCGCAGCCCCCGGCCGTCCCGTCGAGGGGTGCAGGCCCAGAACGCGACCCCGAGCGCTCGAGGGGCGTTCGGTCTAGCTCCGGCGCGGGGGGAGGGCGGGGCAAGCGGTGGTGGCTCCGCTGGCGAATCCGCGGTGGATCACGATCTTCTGGCCCTCCTCGCGGCCGCTCGCGAACGCGTCGGTGTGCCGACTCCCGAAGTGCCGGGTCCAGCGCACGCGAGGGTGGCGTTGGCGAAAAAACGACCCAAGCTCGGCATCGCCAACCCAGACCAGTCCCTCCTTCTGGTGTGCCTGTTTCTGCCGTGCGAGCCGGTCGCTGAACCCAGTCATGACTCCCGCCAAGAACTGGCGCCGCCCACCGTTCAGCTTCGTATGCCTGGCCCGTTGGTTTGCGCGCCAGAGTGCGCCCGCGGTGTGGAGGAGGAACGAATACGCGTACTCAGCGAGCTCCAGGTTCTGGGGCGTGCCGCAGACCTCGAGCACGCTGCCTCGCTTGCCCTCGAGAGCGCGCCAGATCGGGACCCAGATGGCCTCGACGAAGAAATGCTCGGACAAAATCGCGGCTAGGATCCGCTCGGCTTCGCTGACGCGCCCCGTGGGCTTGCCGAGGTGGCGGAAGCCATAGCGCCGAGCCGCTCCCTGCGACTCGATCTCAATATTGTACTTTAGCATCAGCCGCTGCGCTGCCAGGGCTGCGGCCTGCGCTTCGTGCTCGTTGGGACTCGCCGCGAGCGCGAGGAGCTTGGCGATGCGCTCGAGGGCTCGGTGGTCGCTGTCGGTGGTGGCGCTCGCGGGGAGCCCCGTGGCTCGCTGGTCGATCCCCCGGGTTCTACAGACCTCGCGGAACGCCGGACCATGTGCGGTCTCGTCCTGATGGCCCAGCACCTCGTCCACGAACTGATGGGCCATTTCGTGTTTCAGCACCTCCAGAACCGTGCCCCACCCCTGTTCGGCGAGGAGTGATCGGCCAAGCTCGATCGTGCGATGCGCCCGCAGCCAGGCGCCGAGCCGTCCCGGGTTGGACCCGAGGGCAAGGACGGGACGTTGGAGCCGGCCGCCGAAGATCTGGAGGTTGAGGTCGGAATAGGCTCCGCGGAGCGCGCGCAAGGCCGCGGCTTCGAGCTCCGTCGAGAGTTCGGAGGGGGGCGCACCAAGACCAGGCACGTCCTGGCGGGTAGCATTCCCGGCCCCGTGACGCACGTCCCTCGGAAAGACCTCGCCGATTGCTCCCAATCGCTTCCCGGTTTGCCTGACCGGTGGCATATTCCGCGGCCCCATGGCTCGCGATGACGATTTTGCCTTCCTGATGGAGTCCGTGGCTTCCGACAGCAGCAAGCGAGCTGCCCGGAGGTTGCGCCGCGGTGAGGTCACCGAGGGAACCATCGTTCAGATCACCAGCGACAGCGTCTTCGTGGACGTCGGTGGCACCTCTGAGGCACGCATCGACCGTGCCGAGGTCCTCGACCGGTCCGGTGAGCTCACGGTGAAGGTCGGGGACCGCGTCCGCGCCACGGTGACCGACGGGAGACCCGGTCAGCTCACCCTTGCCCTCGCCATCGGCCGCGACGGCGCGGTCGACGTGGGAGCCCTCGAGGCGGCTAGGGCAGCCGGGGCCACCGTGGAGGGCGTCGTGACCCAAGCGATCAAGGGTGGGCTCGAGATCGGGATCGGCGAATTGCGGGCGTTCTGCCCCGCGTCGCAGGTCGATGTCGGCTACGTCGCGGATCTCGGCACCTTCGTTGGGCAGACCGTGCAGGTCCGCGTGGTCGAGGTTCGGGACGGAGGGCGCTCGGTCGTGGTTTCGCGCCGCGCCGAGGTCGAAGCGCGGCGACAGGACCAGCAGCGAGCGATCCTCGAACGACTGGCCCCCGGGGCCGAGGTCGAGGGAACGGTGCACTCCACCAATCGCCATGGTGCGGTGATCGACCTCGGTGGTATCGAGGGCTTCGTCCACATCTCGGAGCTCGCCCACCACCGCATCGGCACCGCCGAGGACGCCGTGTCGGTTGGTGACGCCGTGCGCGCGCGGGTCCTTGCCGTCGAGGAAAGCCCGAAGGGCGTCCGTGTTCGACTCAGCATCAAGGCACTCCTCGACGCCCCTCCCCGTCCGGCGGCGCCCGCTCCCGACGAGGTACTGAAGGGCGTCATCTCGCGCCACTCCACCTTCGGGGTGTTCGTCGAGACGCCGAGCGGCGAAGGGCTGGTGCCCGCGCGTGATCTCGGCCTACCGCCGGGCGCGGACCACAAGCGCGCCTACCCGATCGGGCGCGAGGTGGAGGTCGTCGTCGTCCAACGAGACGCTCAGAACGGCAAGCTTCGCTTCAGTGTCAGCGGCGTGGCCGACGTCCAGGAGCGCCGGAATTTCCGCGAGTTCGCGGCTGTCGAGCGGCCCGCTACGAGATCGGGCGGGATGGGGAGTCTCGGCGATCTGCTCCGCGCCAAGCTCGACCTCCCGGCCCCGGCTGTCGAGCCTGCTGCTCCCGTAGGCCCGGCGCGCTCACCGGATGCCGACGGTGGTGTTTCGCCGGCCCCGGCAGGTCGCTCTGGTGTGGAGCGCCGGCGGAAGCGCTCGTGACCAGCAGACGTTCGAGGAACCCCCGTCGGTTTTTCCCTCGACGATAATGGGGGAGCCAGGCCGATCCCCGGGGATACCTACCTTGACGCCCAAGTCACCGTCAGGGAGGATGCGGAAGGTGTAGGAGCGTATGTTCGTGCGATGGTCGGAGATCCGATGGACAGGGCCTCGCAAGAGCTGACGAGTGGCGTCTACGTCGGGGACGTGATCGACGGCAAATACCGGGTAGACCGCGTGCTGGGCGCCGGGGGCATGGGAATGGTGGTGTTGGCTCACCACATCCACCTCGACGAACGGGTCGCGATCAAGGTCCTCCTGCCGGAGGCGATGCGCCAGCCCGAGGCGGTCGCGCGATTCTCTCGGGAGGCGCGGGCCGCGGTAAAGATCAAGAGCGAGCATGTGGCGCGCGTCAGTGACGTCGGCACGCTCCCCTCCGGTGCGCCCTACATGGTCATGGAGTTCCTCGAGGGGCTAGACCTCGCGGAATGGCTGGACCAGCACGGTGTGCTCAGCGTCGAACAGGCCGTCGAGTTCGTCATCCAGGCGTGCGACGCGATCGCTGATGCCCACAGCATCGGCATCGTGCACCGGGACCTCAAGCCCTCGAATCTCTTCTGTATTCGGCGAAACGACGGCCAGCTGGCCATCAAGGTGCTCGATTTCGGGATCTCCAAGGTCGGTCCTGGAATCGGGGTGGGGGCGGATCATGCGATGACGCGGACGACCGCGGTGATGGGGTCGCCGTACTACATGTCGCCCGAGCAGGTGCGCTCGACGCGAGACGTGGATGCGCGGTCGGACATCTGGTCGATCGGTGTCATCCTTTTCGAGCTCCTCGCCAGGCAGGTGCCATTCAGCGGCGAATCGGTGATGGACCTAGCGGTCCAGATCACCACCAATGAGCCACGGGAGCTGCGCGAGGTCCGCCCCGACGTGCCGCTTGGGCTCGCGGCGATCCTGAATCGGTGCCTGCAGAAGGACCGCGAGGCCCGGTACCCGAACGTGGCCGAACTCGCCTTGGCCCTCACCGAGTTCGCTCCCCAGCAGTCCCGGGTGATCGCCCATCGAATCGCGCGGGTACTCCAAGTGGCAGCGCCTGGGCTGGGTGGCTCCGCCGGCTCGCCCCTTCCGGGGCGTGGCAGCTCGCCCCAACCCTTCGCCCGTACGCCTTCCGGTATCGGCGCCGGGCCCGTCGCCGGAGGCAGCGGCTTCCCCCCGGGCTCCTCGTCTGCCGTCGACCCGCGCCTCACGCCGAACCAGCCAGCCGTTCCCGGAGTCACGGTCAGGGGTGCCGTTTCGGGGCCGATGGCCCCGGCGGCCACCGCGCCCGGCACCGTTGCCGCATGGGGCCAGGACTCGAACGGACCGGCGAAGAGGAGGGGTCTGCTGGTACTGCTGGTGGCTGCAGCTGGCCTGCTCGGTGCGGTTGGGGCGTTGGCCATCGTGGCGGTGGTCGTCCTGCACCCCGAAGATGGAGGGACGAGCCTCGGATCCGCTGGATCCGCCGACGCTGCGGGCCGCCAGTTCTCGGTGTCCGCGGTCCCGGTCAGCGCGGAGGTGGCGTCCGCCCAGCGTACCCCTTCCGCCGACGCACCCGTGGTGGCGCCGTCGGCCAGCGTGGTGGTCAGTGCGGCTCAACGGCCGAGTCCCGCAGCTCCCGCCACGTGGCGTCCAGCAGCCACGCGGACACCCGCGGCCTCGAGCTCCCCGCAACCGGCGACAGCGGCTACCGCTCCCGCTGGCACACCGAGGTGCACCCCGAACTTCACACTCGACGCGCAAGGCCGCAAGCATTTCAAACCGGAGTGCTTCCGCTAGCCTCGTTTGCCCGCTCTCGCCGGACGAAGCCAGGACAAGACCCCAGCCATTACGAGGATCCGATGCTCCGACACACGACTGCGTTCGTCCTAACCTCGCTGCTGGCGACGCTCACGGTGACGATGTCTGGTCTCGCTGCCGAACCCACGGCAGCGGAGTGCATTTCGGCGCACGAGCGGGCGACGAAGCTGCAAGGCGAGCGGAAGCTCCGCTCTGCGCGGGAGCAATACGTCGTCTGTGCGTCCGCGAGCTGTCCATCGGAGGTGCGCGACGAATGCGCCCAGGCGGTTGCCGAGGTGAACCGAGCGCTGCCCACGGTGGTCTTCGCGGTTCGGGATGCCCAAGGTCACGATCTTGCCGAGGTGAACGTGACGATGGATGGCAAAACGCTCGTCGACCGGCTGGACGGAGCCGCGATCGAGGTCGACCCGGGGGAGCACGAGTTCTCCTTCGCAGTTCCGGGGGTAGAGTCGGTGGTGAGGAAGTTCGTCGTGCGCGAGGGCGAGAAGGAGCGGCGCGAGCAGATCGAGGTCGGAGCCGCCCTTCCGTCGAGCGAGCCGAGCTTGTCCCAGCCGACCGAGGGCGCGGCGTCCCCGTCGGGAACGAACGCCGGAGGAGCGACGGACGAGGCGCCGAAGCCGGGGCGCGAGCGGCGCACGATTGGCTTCCTGGTCACCGGTCTCGGGGTCGCGGCGCTGGGCTTGGGTGGGGTCTTCGGCCTGCTCGCGAACAGCGCCAAGCGTGACTACGAAGATGACTGCGGAGATGCCGTCGGCGCTCCTTCGAACACGCAGTGCGGTGAGGACGGCGTGGAGGCGAACGACCGGGCGCGTTTGGATGCGGCGGTGTCGACCGGGCTCGTCGTGGGGGGAGCGGTGGCGGCGGTCACCGGCGTGACCCTGGTATTGAGCGCGCCGAAGCGCCGTGCCCAGGTTGCGATCGGCACGGGGCCGGGAAGCGTGATCGTGACGGGACGGTTCTGACAGGGGCCCAGCTCGCCGTGGGTCGATGGCTTCGCGGCGCGTTCAGCCCTGCTTCTTCTCGATTCTCGCCCAGGTGTCACGCAGCGTCACCACGCGGTCGAATACCAAGTGGTCGGGGCAGGTATCGGGATCGACGCAGAAGTAGCCCTGGCGCAGGAACTGGAAGCGATCTCCGACGGCAGCGTCGCGCAAGCCCGGCTCCAGCTTGCACCCCGTCAGGGTCTCGAGGGAGGCAGGGTTCAGATCCGCGATGAAATCCCCGTTCTCACCAGGGTTCTCCTGGGTGAAGAGGTGCTCGTAGAGCCGCACCTCGGCGTCGATCGCAGTCGTCGCCGCGACCCAGTGCAGGGTTCCCCGCACCTTGACCCCCTGCGCTTCGCCACCGCGCGTGGCAGGGTCGTACGAACACTGGAGCTCGACGACGCGGCCGGAGGCATCCTTGACCACCCGCTCGCACCGGATGATGTAGGCGTGTTTCAGCCGGACCAGCGCCCCGGGTGCGAGCCGAAACCACTGCTTCGGTGGATCCTCGCGGAAATCCTCCGCCTCGATGAACAGATCGCGAGCGAAGGGGACCTCTCGCGTGCCGGCAGCCGCATCCTCGGGGTTGTTCTCGGCCACCAGCTGCTCGACCGTCCCTTCCGGGTAGTTCTCGATCACCACCTTGAGCGGGCGCAGGACTGCCATCACCCGCTTCGCTCTGCGGTTGAGATCATCGCGGATGCAGCTCTCGAGGAGCTGGACGTCGACGGTGCTGTTCGTCTTCGCGACCCCGATGCGCCCCGCGAACTCCCGGATCGACTCCGGGGTGTAGCCACGCCGTCGGAGCCCGCAGATGGTGGGCATGCGCGGATCGTCCCAGCCGCGCACGAGGCCATCCATGACGAGCTGCAAGAGTTTGCGCTTGCTCATCACTGTGTAGGTCAGGTTGAGCCGCGCGAACTCGATCTGTTGGGGAGCGAAGATCCCGAGCGCCTGGAGGAACCAATCGTAGAGCGGCCGGTGGTCTTCGAACTCGAGCGTGCAGATCGAGTGCGTGATCCCCTCGATCGAGTCCGACTGGCCGTGGGCGAAGTCGTACATCGGGTAGATGCACCACTTGTCCCCGGTCCGCTGATGATGCGCCCGCTTGATCCGGTACATGATGGGGTCGCGCAGGTTGAGATTGCCGGCTCTCATGTCGATCTTCGCGCGGAGCGTGCGCGAGCCGTCCGGAAACTCCCCCGCCCGCATTCGCCGAAAGAGGCCGAGGTTCTCCTCGCGGCTCCGGTTTCGATAGGGGCTCTCTCGCCCGGGTTCCATGAGAGAACCGCGGTAACTTCGGAGCTTGTCCACGGACAGATCGCAGACGAACGCGAGCCCCTTCTCGACGAGGAGCTCCGCCCACTCGTAGAGCTGTTCATAGTAGTCGGAGGCGTAGAGCTCGCGGTCCCATTGGAAGCCGAGCCAGCGTATGTCCTCCTTGATCGAATCGACGTACTCCTGATCCTCCTTTTCTGGGTTCGTGTCGTCCATGCGGAGGTTGCATTCGCCGCCATACTGCGCGGCGATTCCGAAATCGATACAGATGGCCTTGGCGTGTCCGATGTGCAGGTAGCCGTTTGGCTCTGGGGGGAAGCGCGTGCGCACCCGTCCATCGAAGCGGCCTGAACGGTTGTGTTCGTCGATGATCTCGCGGATGAAGTCGGTGGGAGTCGGGGCGGCGGTCGACATGGTGCGCTCCAGCGGCGCCGAGCTTGGCCCGCCTCCGAGGGATGTTCAACCCGGCCTCGGGTCCTGCCTCGCAAAATCCAGACACCAATCCGCGAGGTTGGGCCGAGGTACGTCGAACCGCGCGCGCCGCGGTCTCCGCGGCCGTCGCCCTGCCGTGTGCGGCGCCGCCGAGGCGCTGGTCTGGACGTACCGACCGAAGAGAACGGCCGGCTGCGGCGAAGTGCCGTCGCGCTCCAGTCAGTCTGGCCGAACGCCTCCGTGGCGGCTCGGCGCGAGCCGAACCCGACGTCGTCACCCACCCCGGGTTGGGGCGACGAGCGAGAGAGCAATCGGGTTGCCAGCGGCAACGGACCCCTGGAGAGCGCTTGTTCGGAGCCGGCTCCGCCGGCATCGGGACTTGGCTGGGGCTCGGCGAGGGAGGGACATGAAGTCGCTGTCAGAATGGGAAAGGGTGGAAAGAAGGCTTCGGTTCGGCTATGTGACGGACTGTCGTGCCCCCGCTGCCACACCAGAAGAAACCCACGATCAAGGACGTGGCCGCCAAGGCGGGAGTGTCGAGCGCTACGGTCTCCTTCGTCCTCAACAACCGCCCTGGGCAGGCCATCAGCGACAAGGTCCGGAAACGCGTCCTGCGGATTGCCGAGCAGCTGAACTACCATCCATCGGCGACGGCAGCGGGGCTAGCGCGCAAGCGCACCCACAACATGGGGGTCGTCTTTTATCGGGACGAGCAGCTGATCAGCAACGCCTTCTACTCGTTCGTGGTCCAGGGGGTGATCAAAGAGGCGATTCGACGGGAGTATAACCTCCTCTTCTCGTTTCTGCCCGTGGAGTACCGCGGCTACGCCGACCTGCCCAAGATAGTGCGGGAGAACAACGTCGAGGGCGTCATCCTGGTCCGTGAGACGAGCCCGCGGCTCGTCAAGGACATCGAGGCCCGCGGGATCCCGGTGGTGGCCATCGACAACTTCCCACCCCTCAAGGGTGTCCAGTCCATCGAGATTGACAACCGCCACGGGGGACGCATCGCCGCCGACCATCTGGTGGCGCTCGGTCACCGGCGCATCGCGTTTCTGCAAGCCGCCATGGATCGCCCCAGCATCGCGGAGCGGGGGCAGGGGTTCCGCGCCGGGTTGGAGGCGGCGGGTCTGCGCTTCTCGCCCCGCACCCACCTGGTCCGGGCTGCCGAACTGACCTTCGACGGCGGTCGCGACGCTGCCGAGCGCATGTTCGCTTCCCCGCACCGTCCCTCGGCGGTCTTCTGCGCGAACGACGAGGTCGCCGCTGGTGTTCTTCGTGCGGCGCTGCTGCGTGGTCTCGCGGTGCCGCGGGACCTCAGCGTGGTGGGTTTCGACGACATCACCATGAGCAACTACACCTACCCGCCACTTACCACCGTGGGTGTGGACAAGGAAGCTCTCGGGGTGGAAGCCATGTCGTGGCTCATCGAGCTGGTGGAGCGCGGCCGGCGCGATCCGAGCACGCGCCTCGCCGCCGTGTCTCTGGTCGAGCGCCAGACCACCGCCAGGCCCTCCGGCTGAGGTGGGGATCCTTCGAGTCCGGGGTTCGGGGGCGGGGCGGGGTGAGGCCGGCTTAAACGATTTTTCTAGCGCAGAGAGCCATCCATCCTCTGGACACCGCTGCTCAACGGCGATACGGGGCCGGGTTACGGATCGGAGGTATCGGTGCAGGATGGACATCCCCGTTCGCCCGCGGCCGCCAGCACTGGCCCGACCACCGATGGGGGGCGGTCCGACCGCCTGGCGACGATTCGCGACCGGCTGCGCAGGCTGGAGCTCGAGGCGGTCGGGTTCTGGTGGCCCCGCGCGGCGGACCGTGGCAACGGCGGATTCTACGGCCGCATCGACCGCCAGGGTCTACCGACCTCCCCGACCGAGAAGAGCATCGTTCAGCAGGCACGTCACTCCCCTCGTCATCCCGGAGCTCCCCGGTGAACCCGATGTGAACGTGTACGACGTCCGGCTGACGCGCCATGAAGATGGCTTCGTCCTTCACGCGTCCGCAGGACACCTGCCTCGCCCAGGGGGACGGGATCACGGGCCTCGCTTGGGAACTCGTCGAGGACCTCGAGCACCCCCGCATCAGCGCGGAAACCACCGTCGATGCCCCGTACTTCCACTCGATCGAGGACGCAAAGAACGGCCAGGGACCGGCGCCCATCAAGACTTCGGAGGGATGGCTCCACATCGCGCATGCCGTTCGCGGTTGCGCGGCTGGAATGCGCTATACGGTCTACGTCTTCATGACGCGGCTCGATGCGCCGTCCGTGCCCATCCACCAGCCAGGCGGTCACCTCATCGCACCCCTGTTCGATGAGCGGGTCGGCGATGTCTCCAACGTCGTCTTCATCAACGGTTGGGTGGAGCGCGAAGGGATCCTCTACATCTACTATGCCTCGAGCGACACGCGGGTCCACGTCGCCACGTCGAGCGTCGAGCGGCTGGTCGACTACTGCAAGAACACGCCGCCCGACGGCCGCACGAGCGCGGCTTGCGCCAATCAGCGGCGAGCTCTCGCCGAGCAGAACCGCGCCCTCGCGGAGTCGAGCGGCGATCCCCTCCTCCGCCGAGCGCTCGGATAGCTAGTCGGACGCGCCCGTTCGTTGGGTCGCGAGACCTCCGGGAACGCGCGAAGGCGATACGAGCGCAGGGGCCGCCCTCCCGGCGACGGGCTCCTCCTTCCGCTGAGCGGTCTGCCCCCGCAGCGGCCATGTTCAGGACCGATCATGGATCCGATGCTGGCTCGTCCCGCCGAAGCGAGAATGGGTTGTGAAGGCGAAGCGCGTCTTTTCCTCGACATTCCCCTTTCATCGGCGTCGAACTGAGATAATAAGGCGCCTGATGCGTGTTTCGTGTTTGGCTCTTGCCTTTCCGCTGGTTCTAGGATGTGCGAGTTCGTCTCCGCCTTCGCCCCCCGCGACGCCGGTCCCCATCGTCGCGTCTGGCGGCGTGCGACCCACACCACCCGCAGTACCCGCCGAGCTAGGGAGCGAGATGGTCGCGCCCATTCTCGCCGAGATGGAACGGTCGGCCTACGGGTGTTTCACGTTGGAGTTTGGGGGACAGGAGCATTCGGGCGGAACGATCGTGGTGGAATGGTTGATCAATCCAAGGGGTGACGTCGCCAGCGCGACCATCGTCGAGTCGGACATCGACAACGAGGATTTCGCCAAGTGCGTGGTCGACGCGGCACACAAGCTCGAGTTTCCCGCAGCGCAAAGGGGCACGGCGCTCCGCAAACCCTACGAGTTTCGCCGCGCTGGTCCCGCTGCGACCTCCGCCACCCTCTGATCCTGGATTTCGCGCCTCCCGGTCCGCCATGCGGCGCTCCTCGCATCTTTCGGCGTTCTCCGCGCCCGTCGTGCTCGAATGAGCGCTGCTAGAGCGCCGATCAGGTTGCCAACCGCAACGGCAGCGCTGGAAACGCGTCCGTGCGAGGCGAGGACGCGTTTCCAGCGCTGCCTCTGGAGAGGTCTGCTGCCGGTTCGGTGC
>JAFGBI010000363.1 GCA_016933275.1 Polyangiaceae bacterium
AGCACCGATCCGGTTGCCAACAGCAACGGCAGCGCTGGAAACGCGTTTGTGCGAGGCGAGGACGCGTTTCCAGCGCTGCCTCTGGAGAGGTCTGCTGTCGGTACGGTGTTCTGGTCCCCCAGCGGTGTGATCTCGACCGGATCGGGCAGAACATTCTTCAACGTTCTCGTCGCCACCAGCGATCGGACGTCGGCAATCAGGGTCTCGGCGTTCGCCCGGACCGCTGATCGCTGACCGCTGACCGCTGATGGCCTGATTGGCTCCGACTCCGCCGGCCAAGGTCGTTGATAGGATGCAGCCGTCGACCTGGTTGCTGCTCTGGAGCGTTCTCGTGCGGGGAGACGCGGGGTGTCTATGGATCGTGGGTGGCGGCCTGGTTCGGCAACCAGCGGACGGCGACGAGCAGCGCCGCCGTGAGCAGATAGCCGACGGACCAGGCGGTCGCTCGCCCTGGGACGAGCGCCTGCACGGTGTCCCCGACCGTGTACGCGTAGGAGTGGATCAGGCCGAAAAAGCTCAACATGGCGCCGACGAGGGCCCAGGTCGCGGCGTACGAGAAGCGGCGCTCGATGATCTCTACGACCATGGCCGCCCACAAGAGGGAAGTCAGGAGCGCCCCCTGTTCGAGGGCGAACACGCCTCCGGCGAAGACGCCGGAGTTGGTGAGGCGTTCGGCGATCGTAGCATCGAAAGGGGTGTCCGGACTGCCCAGACCGCCACCACGGAGCCCCTGCTTGAGCATGAACGCGCCCCAGGCAGCGATGCCCGGCAGGAGCCCGACCGCCGCGGCTGGCGCATGGGCGCGAGGGGTCGCCTGGAACGCCTGGGCCACCATGACGATGCCGATCCACAGAACGATGGCCATGCCCGACTCGATCGGGACGAAATAGGCAACCAGCGCCGCCGCGCCGGACAGGCCGAGGATCGTGAAGAAGGCCGCGTTCAGGACCGAGTAGCCGATTCGCGCCCCGAGCGCCTTCCACCCCGGATGGCCGATGTAGATCGTCGTGGGGAAGGGGGACCCGAACGCCGCGCCGAGCAGAGTGCCGACACCATTGGCCAGGAGCGAAGGGACCGTGGGGTAGTCGTCACCCGCTGCCGCTGCACTCTCGAGATTCTGGACGGAGCCGATGAGGTTGAAGAGCCCCATCGGCAGCACGATGGCGAAGTACGAGGTGAGGTGCCCTTCGACGAGTCCTCGGTATAGGTCGCCCAGGATGGGGGTGGCTGGATGGAAACCGAGGGTGTCGACCGCAGACGCGAAGGCGACGGGGTTCCAGTCCCGAAGGGGGGTTGCCCACGCCAGCGCGGTCCCCACGGCCACGGCCACGAACCCGCCAGGGAGCCCGAGGGGGAAGCGTACGCCACCGAAGTAGGTGACGAGGATGATGCCGAGCGGGAGGAAGGCCACCATGGGCACGGCGAAGGTCCGGAATAGGAAGTCCGCCGCGATGAAGGTGACGGCTACCCCAGCAAGCGTCGAGAGCATGGCGGCGCGAGGAGCGAACCGCCGGAGCCAACCGACGGCCCACGCCCCGGCTGCCTCGATGATCCCGGAACCGATTCCGGCGAGGATCCCGGCGCGAAGCGCGGTGTCGGCGGCCTCGCTGGCGGACTGCCCGGCGCCCAGGGCGGCGTGTTTCACCGGCAGCATCACCAGCAGCACGAAGGCGAAGACGCTGGGGGTGTTGATGCCGTAGGGAAGCGCACAGACGTCACGGCGACCGGTCCTGCGCGCGAGCCGGGAGGCCTGCCACGCGTAGAAGAGATTCCCCACCAGGAGCGAGACGCTGATCCCCGGTAGGACGCGGCCGAACATGGTGTCCGCCGTGACGCCGACCACTTGCGTCAACAGGCCGATCACCACCAGGACCTGGACCAGATTGTCGAGGGCGAGCCCAAAGAACCCGTCGATGTCACCCCACACGAACCAGCGGACGGCGGACACGGTGGGGCGCGGTCCAGGCCCGGGAGAGGGAGCTGTTGCCGTCATGGCCCGGACTCTATACCGGGTCGCGCGGCCCTGGGATCTCAGGCCACCGCGTCCTTGCCGGCCTCGGGGGGCCAGGTGACCGCCGGCATGGGAAACCCCGGTCTGGCGAAGAGATAGCCCTGGCCGAGGTGCGCGCCGGCGTCGCGGAGGACCTGGTACTCGGCGTGGACCTCGATGCCCTCGGCCACCACGGTCGCCCCGAGGTCATGGCAGATTCGGATCACTCCGCTGACGAGGCGTTCCTGGCGTCGGTTCTGGTGGATCCCGGCGATCAGGCCGCGATCGAGCTTCACGACCCGCGGCTCGAGATCGGCGATGCTCTTCAGGTTCGAATAGCCGGCGCCGAGGTCGTCGACGACGAGGTGGACCCCGCCGCGCACGCGCAGCTCGCGCAACACCTGGATGCAGCGATCGAAGTGGAGGAGGGGGACCGACTCGGTGATCTCGAGGAAGACATCGTGGTCGTGGAAGAACATGGGATCGTCCGGGCGCACGAGCCATGGCTCGTTGAGCTCGCCGGGGTGCACGTTGAGGAAGATCGGCCTGCCCGCGCTGAGGGGCACGGCGATCTCGCGCACCATCCGTCCGAGGCGGCCCACGCATCCGGCGGCATGCGCTCGTTCGAAGAGCTCTGGAGGTGACGAGTGCCGACAGCGAACGAGCGCCTCGTACGCGAAGAGGCGCCCGTTCCACAGGTCGATGATGGGCTGGAACACGACGCGGAGATCCTCGGGCTTCGCGACCTGCCGGATCGCCAGATAGGAGTCGCGGTGGGCGTCCCGGCGGCCTGGCGCGGTGCTCGGTTCGGGATCCGAGGGGAAGGGTGGTCGCGCGCTCGGCGCGTCGCTCAAGCGGTTCGAGAGCGGTGCCGGCGGGTATTCCTCGAAGCGCTCGGACGGTGGCTCGGATGGTCTGGCGCGTCTCGACACTGGCTTACCCCCGGGGCTCGCGACCGCTCGAGGCTGCCCGATGGCATCCGCGAGCGCCAAGCGACCATTCTTCGCGATGGGCGCCACCAGTGCAAACACCCCGTGGGGTGAGCGCCGAAGCATTGGATCACTAGGCGACGCCGGGGGACTGTGCGACAAGGTCGCACGATGACGGTGGCCGATCGCGTCGTTCCTGTTTCGGTGCGGGCACCGCACGGGGCTACGACCCTCGAGATCGGGTGGTCGACGGGTGAGCACACGCCGATCCCGCACTGGATCCTGCGTGGCTTCTGCCCGTGCGCCAGCTGCCAGGGACACGAAGGACCGCTCCGCTACGTGGCGGAAACCGACATCCAGGAGCGGGTCGCGTTCGAGATTCGGTCCCTCCGTCGAGTCGGCAACTATGCGCTCCAGTTCACTTGGGGCGACGGTCACGAGGCGGGCATCTACCCATTCGAGCAGCTGCGCTGGCTCGGCTCGCTCGCCGCGCTCTCCCCCGAGGTCGTGCGGGCGCAGCGGGCCTCGCGGTAGCGTCTCGTCGGTCGTGGGGGTTGCCGATCCGGAGGTTGTGGCATGACGTAGCGCTCAACCTGATCGGTGCTCTAGGCGAGCGGCGGCCGGTCGGAGACGGTGAGCGCTCGGCGCGCGCGCTCCGCGAAGGCGGACTCAGGGAAGGTATCGACGAGGTTCTCCAGGGTGCGCCGGGCGAGATCGGGGCGCTGCTGGTGGTGCTGCCACTCGGCCGCCTCCCACAGCGCTCGGGGGGCGTCGTCGCTATTGGGATGGTGCAGGAGGAGTTGTCGCCAGGCGTCGAAGGCAGCCTGGGTTTCGCTCCGCGAGGCGGCGGAGCGCGCCACGCGCGCCAGCGCGCCGTCGGTGAACACGGCATCGGGGCAGGTCGCACGGAGCTCGCCGTACGTGAGGACGGCCCGCGCCGGGGCGGACTGGGAGAGGTCCAGCAGCGCTCGCGAGCCGTGGAGCGAGACCCCATCGGCATCGTGGGAAGTCGCTAGCGACCGCGCGAGGGCGATGCGCGCTTCGAGGTGTTCTCGCCGGGCGAGGAGCCCCTCGAGCAACGCCCGCGCCCCGTCGAGATCGCCTTGATCGATGCGATCGAGGGCAGCCAGGAAGTCTGGGTCCTCGACGAAGACCTCGCTCTTCCGTTCCTGGAGGGTGAATCGCCGGGCGTCCATCCCCGAGACGATCATCACGGCCGCGAAGATCACCCCATACAAGAACCCGCCGACGTGGGCGGAGCGAGCGATGTTCGAGTTCCTCTCCAAGAGCGCGAACAGAAGCTCCGTGCCGAACCAGATCGGGAGGACGATGAAGGCTCGGGCGTGAAACGTCCCCGTGTACAGGAACTGGCGAAGCGGGGGGACGGGCCACCAGAAGTACCAGAGGCGGAGCTCGGCGCGGGAGTGGCAGACCAGGAACGCCCCCATGGCCGCCGCCACCGCGCCCGACGCTCCGACGAGAGGGATGGTCGATCTCGGATCGAAGGCGCTGAAGGTGAGGGCAGAGACCGCTGCCCCGCCGAGATAGAAGGGTCCGAACACCGAGAGCCCCCAGCGGTCCTCGAGGTTGAACGCCGTGATGTAGAGGAAGAGGAGGTTTCCCGCGAGGTGAATCCATCCGCCGTGGACGAAGGCGCTGGTGACCAGCGTCGGGTGAAGGCCAGCGAGCGGCACGTAGCCAGCGACCTTGATGGGATCGGTGACCTCCAATCCGCGGAGGCCGTACCAGAAGGTCATGGTCGCCCAAACCTGCACCAACACGCAGAGCGCGATGACTCCGAGGGCGAAGTACGGCGGCCGCGAGATCCTGGCGTCGTGACCCACCGGCAGGATGATCGGGAAGAACAGCCGCGCCTCCGCCGTCTAGCCTACACCCTTGCCCGTCCCGTGGGTATCGGACCGGATGACCCACCGTTCTCCTGGTCGGGGCTCACGGAGACCGGCGGACGCAGCGGAAGCCGAGCCCCGGCACGCGATAGTCCCGGATGGCGGCGGCGCGCCAATCGACCTCGAGCGCGGTCGCGCTGCGGTTCCACGCCCCTCCGAGCAGGACGTAGACGTAGCAGTCCCCGAACAGACGCGGATGGGCAACAGGATGGGGGTCGGTCTCCGTCCTGGCGCTGAAGCGCACCGAGCAATCGCTGGTCCACTCCCACACGTTCCCCCCGAGATCGTGGAGGTCCCCCGCGGGCCAGGAGCTCTTGCCCGCGGGGTGGCCGCCGACGGGGCTAGTGCCGCCGCCGTGGCAGCCAACGTCTCCGGCGGGGTCGCTCTTCGGCGCTCCCCACGGCGTGAAATCCGCCCGCCCGTTCTCGCAGGTCGGGGCCTCGTTGCCCCAGGGGTACTTGCGCCCGTCGCCGTGACCGGCCGCCCACACCCATTCGGCCTCCGTGGGGAGGTCCTTGCCGATGGACTCGCAGAAGGCCAAGGCATCTCCCAGCGCGACCATGTTCACCGGGTGTTGGTCACGATCCGGGTAGCGGTAATTCGCGTTGATGTCGCCGACCTTCGGCAACGGGCATCCCCGGTTCTCGACGCACTCGCGGTACGCCGCCACCGTGACCTCCGTCGCGTCCATGCAGAATGGACGGGTGAGGATCACTCGATGACGCTGGTTCGGTTCCCCCAGCGCTCCTTGACCAAGCTCGAAGCCGTCCGGTGGCGTCGGGGGCACGAAGACCTCGCCCGATGGGCAATGCGGCACGCACTGTCCCTGGTCGCAACGTTCGAGGCCGGAGCAACTCGGACAGGCTCGCGAAGTCCGTGGGTCGGGCAGCGATCCTGCCGGGGCGGGGGATCTCGAGGGTGGCCTGGGGATTCCGCCCTCCATGGATGGTTGGCGATCGGTGCGAGCCTCTGCGATTGGGAGCTCGTCACACCCGAGCCCTGCCAGCACCACCAGGGCGCCCAGCACCATCGGGGACCGCGCGTCGGAGATCCACCTGGTCGCCACGAGGACCATGGTGTAGGTTTTACCCCCCGTGGGCCAAGTGCCAAGCATCCCCACCTGACTCGCCCGAGCTCGGCGCAACACCGTCGGCGCGTCCTCTGCCTCGTCCACCGAGCGCGCGGGAGGTGCGTGCGGACCCTGGGGAGGTGGTGTCGTCAGGCGGGGGGAGTGGGCTTCACGCTGGTCTTCTTGGCGTTGGTGGCGACCGAATCCTCTCCCACCAGGAGGTCCGTGTTGCCGAACACCACCTGCATCTTCCCCTCCTCGGTGGAGAGTTTCACCTCGAGGCTCTTGGCGCGGATGACGGTGGCATCCCTGACGACCCCGGAGAGCTGCACGGTTTCGGCGTCGATCTCGCCCGCGACTTCGCCCTGGGACACGAGGGACCCGACCTTCGCTCGCCCTTGCACCGCGCCCGTGGTGCTCACGGTCAGGGAGGGCGTCGCGATCTCACCTTCGATGCGCCCGCGCACGACCACGGGACAAGAGGAGACCATCGCCCCCTTGAACTCGGTGCCCTCCTCGACCAGCGTTTGCTTCTGTCCTCCCGTCGCCTTTGCGTCGCTCATCGGTTCATCCCTCGTCGTTGGTGGCGATCGTTCCATCGCCTTTCGCGCTGCTTGCCGATTGGGTCGTCTTGAGGATTCGCATACGAAGCCTGCAGCCTGGTTCGAACGCGAAGTGTGTGGGGACGGTCCCTTGCTTCACGGTGCCACTCACGCTCCCCGTCGTGCTGACGACGAGCTGCCGTGGTCCGACGATGCCGGGGCTTTGCTCCTCGAGGAAGCGACCGTGGATGGTGATGTTGCCCTCACCGGTGACCGTGCACTGCTCGAGGGCGCCGGCCTCGCCGACGACGAGGTTCGTGCCTTGTCCCAAGGTGATGGAACAGCGAACGAAACGGCTCTCGATCTCGACCGAGCTGTGTTCCCCGAACTCCAGCGCCGCGTTCCGAAGCACGTCACCCTTGCCGAAGTAGCGGCGCCCGGCGGCGTCGGCCTCTTCGCTGCGTCCGGCGAGCGCGGCCACCGCCGCCTCCCCGGTGGTGTGGATCTGGCCGTCGCCGTGAGCGCTCGCGTCCACCCACGAGTACACGGAGTCGGTGAGCACCAGTCCGGGCACCACGATCCCGGCCACTTTGGCCCCGGTGAGCGAGGCACCGGTCAGGTCTGCCTCCGTCAGGTTCGACTGGCGGAGGTCGGCGCCATCGAGGCGGGCACGGGTGAGCTTCGCGCGGGTGAGGTTCGCGCGCAGCAGGACCGCACCCACGAGCCGCGCCTCCGGCAGGACCGCCTCGGTCAGATCCGCGTCGGTCAGGTTGGCTTCGGAGAGGTCGGCCTCCTCGAAGTTGGCGCCCGTCAACACCGACTGCCCGAGGTTGGCCCCGACCAGGTGCGCTCCCCCGAAGTAGACGTGGTCGAGCTCCGCGTGCGACAGATCCGCATCGCGCAGGTGCGCTCCCCCGAAATCCGCCGACTCCAGGCTGGCCCCGGCGAGGCGCGCGGCGGTGAGGTTGGCGCTGGTGAGGGTCGCTCCGTCGAGGGTGGCCCGGTCGAAGTCCGCGCCGGTCAGGTCGGAGCCCTCGAGGTTGGCACCCTCGAGCTCCGCCTTGACCAGGGCCGCGTCGCTGAGGTTGGCGCCCTTGAGGAAGGCCTCGGTCAACGTCACGCTCTTGAGATTCGCACCCCGGAGGCTAGCTCCCTCGAGGTTCGCTCCCTCGAGATCCGCTCGGTTGAGATCCGCCCCGTCGAGCATCGTCCGGGACAGGTCGATGCCGCGCAGATCGGCCCGCGCCAGTGTCTCCCGCGCCTGGACCCTCGCCAACACTTGTTCGCGCGTCAGTTCAGCCATGACTCTCCTGACCGCCGTCGCCTCAGCGGTGCACCCCTGGGGAAGTTGGGGCGGGCGAATTCTTGTGCCTCGCCTCCTCCAGATACTCGTCGAGCGCCTGCACCTTCGCGGCGAAGGGCAACCGCTCGAGGCGATTCACGAGTGCCACTTCGCCCAGCCGAGCGAGCAGCACGTTGATCTGCAGGACCGTCTCGTTGCGTGCGGCGCGGAGACGGCGTCTCTCTTCTGCAACGCGCTTGGAGCGATCTCGCGAGGCGACCTCGAAGGTCGTGTTCTGCTCGCGGAGCTTGGCTGCCAGAAGGTCGAGCTTGGCATGCTCGCGGGTTCGCGTGGCGTCGGGCGTGAGCTCCGCGATCTCGCAGCGGTGTTGGACGAAGCGCTCGATGATGCGGGCAGACACCTCGCGCGATAGCCCAGCGGCCTCGGCGATGTCGAAGGGTTTGGCGACGTAGTACATCGCCAGGCTGGTGAGGCCAGCGGCGTACAGCTTGTCGAGCGCGACCTTGCGGACATCGGGCACCTGGCGGAGCAGCGACTGCACGATGATCGGCTCGCGACGGTCCCGCTCTTCGTCGAGATCGAAGGCGGTGGGCATCACGCCGATCAGGCCCTTGTACGCGGTGAGGAGCTGCTCTCGGGTTTCTCCCCCGACGTAGAGGTCATCGAGGTGTGATGCGGCCTCCAGGGCAGCAATGAAGGTGTCGAGCTCGGTCCCGAGATCCGCGACGCCCATGCCCGTGGCGGACCCGCGCAGCGAGCGAACGGCAGGGAGGACCAGATCGAGCCACTCCCGCGGCGGCTCGCCGAGCTTGAGCTCGATCATGAAATCCCGAACTGGGCCCATGTGGGTCGCGGCGATCTGCGTGAACAGCGCCTGGACCTCTCGGTACTCCTCGGAGGTGGGGTCCTTGGCGGCCGTGCCTGGGCGCTGCACGATCCGCTCGAAGCCCGTGTCGATGTCGTCGAGCAGGTCCCCGAAGGGGAGGGTTGCGCTGCGGCCGCCCTTGCCACTGCGCGGAAGGAGGCTGCTCGGCGCCGGTGAAGCCACGAGCCCGCCGGACCCCGTCCGGGTGGCGATGGGTGGCGGGCGCGACCCGGACGGCTTGGGCTCCGTGCTCGTCGCCCCGGTGCCGCTCGGAGCGGCTGGCCCACGGCTGGTCGTCTTGCTTGCGCTCAATGCCACGGGGGTCGCCCCGGTGGTCGCGGGAGGTGGAGTCGGACTGCGGATCGGTTTCGGAGGCGCGTTCATCGCGGCCGGGGTGGCGAGCCCCGCCGCGAGCGCGGCAATGGTGCTCGCAGGCGCAACGCTCCCCCCAGTCGTTGGAGGAGTCGGTTCCGCGAGGGCGACCGTCTCCTTCTCCTTCGGGGTGCCTGGCTGGGGGGCGGCGTCCACCACGGTGGGAGCGGGCTTCGACCGGGGCGCTGACGCTGCCAGGGCGTTCCCGAGGCCGCTACCCTCGGGCGGTGGTTGCATGGCCGCGCGCGCCGCCGCGTCGGTCAGCGCGTCGGCGAGGGCGTTGGGGGACGGTCCGCGCCCCACCAGGATGTCGGGCGCTGCTGGCCTCGCCGGAGGTGGCACCTGAGAGCTGGGGAGGGGACCCAACCCCCCTGGCGGCGGTTTCGGTGGGGGAGGGGTAGGCGGCGAGACTTCACGAGCGAGCATGGCAGGTGGCGAGGGGCTGGGCATGGGCGCGAGCCCGAGCGTCTGCATCAGGGACTTGCGGGCGGGCTTGCGGGCGGGTTCCACGGGCGGGGGAGCGGGTAGCGCTGCTGCCGACCGCGGGTCGTCGGACGCGCCGCTCGTGGCAGAGGTGGTGGTATTGGGTGCGGGGCCACTTGGCAGCGACGGAGGGGGTAGACGCGTCCCACACTGCACGCAGAAGCGTGAGTCCTCGTCGTTGAGCGCGCCGCAGTGCGGACACTTCACCATGGCTCGGAGGCCCCTTCCAGCATGGACCAGGCGCTCCGGGGGTCGTGGAGCGCGCGCCGGTCGTTCGGCGCCGACGCGGGGCTAGGCTAACACGGGAGCGCGCCGGTTGGATCGCCCTAGTTGGTTCTCCTCGTTTGGTCCATCACCCCATCGGGTCGGAGGGGCACCACCGAGGCGAGCCGAACCGGGGCGAGCCGTTCTGCGGCCCTCCGGTGACCAACGGCCGTGGATCCCGTCTCTTCTCCGATCGACGGTCACCGGCCGTCCAGTGCGAGCGCAGTGTTCCGCCGCGGACCACTCGGGGCGACCACTCCGGGATCCTTTGATGCGTAATGGCCGCCAAATCAGGAGAAGGATTGGCCGTGTCTGGGGCAACACAGCCACCATTTGCTGAGCGGCGCCGCTCGACGAGTGGCTCGTCCTTCGTTGCTCTCGGTGGCGCCGATCGGGCGAGCGTTTGCCTCACGTGCAGCCACCTTCGCCCATTTTCCCCGGTTCTTGGCTGCCGATGCGGCGGGCGCGTCGTCATGGGAACCCGCGACATCGATCCCGTTCGGTGTGCCCGCGGTGCTGCACGGCGTCATCGATTGGGCGTCCTTGCTGCGGTTTTCGCGCGCGTTCAGGCTCAGTCTGGGGGCACGACAAAGGCTTTGAGGAGCTTGGCTCCTTGGGTTAAAAGGGGCGCCATCAGGCGCGGACCAGGTCCGGAAAGCGGGAAACGCAATGCTCTGTCACTCGAGTAGGCTCATCACCACCGTATTCATCACCAGCTTCTTCATGGCCGGGACCGCGCTTGGTCAGGAGCCGGAGGGCGGGGTGGCCCCGGCCCCCGTGGAGCTCGAGGAGGAGGGTGAAGGGGAGGAAGCGCCTGCTGCTGCTCCTGGTGCTGCTGCTCCTGCTGCCGCGCCCGACGATACGCCGACCCTCGAAGAAGAGCCCGACCCCACCGCGACCGCTGGGGTGGCGTTGGGCGCAACCGCTTCCCCGGCTGCCGCTGCCGCGCCCGCTCCGTCCGTGGTGCTCGGTGCGGAGGCCGGCCCGGCGAACGCGGGCGGGGTCGACGTCGGCACCGGGGGCTGGACCTTCGGCTTCCACGGCTACTTCCGGGCCCCGTTCCGGTCGGGGATCGCCTCGCGGGAGCCTTCGCAGCGAACCGGGTTGCCGACAGAGCCGCCTCCGAACGATCCCGTGGTGGGTGCCCCGGAAACGATCATTCCACCGCCGGGCAGCCGCCGTGCCGTCCTCAATCCGGACGGCACCTACACGGGCTGGTACGCGCCCCGCGATTTCGACTCCGCCAAGGCGTACAAGAAGACCACCTTCCATATCCCGCAGGTCCCAGACGACCAATTCCTGAGCTGGCAGCACACGAGCCACAACCCGACCGACTGGGCTGAGCTCTTCTTCAGCGTCTCCAGTCCCATCGCCGAAGGCACGCTCTCGGTCGAAGGCTATAGCTTCACGCAGAGCGCCTACGCGGATCCCGAGACGCAGTTCGGCGTGGCCCAAGGGTGGGTCACCATCAAGCCGCCCTTGCCTTGGGACAACGTCAAGATCACCGCCAAGGCGGGTTCCTTCACCGTCAAGTATGGGATGTCGGGACGCTACGACGCGGGCGAGTACGACACGTACCTCTTCGGCCGCACGAAGGTGATGGGTGGCTTGCTCCGCGAGCAGTTTCAGCTCGGCAAGATCCGGCTCGCCTTCGAGGAGGGCTTCGGGGGTCGCCGGCCGCACCCCAGCAAGTACAACACGGCCAAGTTCAGCCTCCTTTCGCACAATCATGCCTTCCTCGAGTACCAGAACCTCATGGTGGGGCTGCACTTCCTCCACACCTGGGCTCAGGAGGAGGACCGGGACGGCCAGGGCTGCCCAGGCCCCGGCGGCATCAACGACGAAACGGGGTATCCGAGCAACAACTCGACCTGCCAGATCCTCTGGGGGACCGGGCCCGCGGTTCAGAACGCGGATGGGACTTGGTCCAGGGGGGCCCACAACGCCTACGGCGGCGCTGGCGACTCCAACACTCCGGTCTACCCGGTGGGCTCGGTCGCGGGCTACGGGGCGTTCGGGGACGGCGCGGACGCCAATGTCTGGCTGCCCGATGGACAGATGACGATCGTGGGGCCGGAGATCAAGCTCGACACCCAGCTCCTCGGCCTGTTCTACCTCGGTGGCAACGCGATCCTCGCCAGGAATGCCCTGACCGTCGCCCCCTCCGTGGAGATCCTCCATTCGAACGGGGGCGGGGAATTCTCGCTCGGCGTCACCAACCAGTACCTCGACAACCCCGCCTGCAACCCCGCGAAGGGCGAGTGCTCCACGGGCGGGACGGGCAACATCTACACGGGGATGTTCCAGTGGGAGTTCGGCTTGCAGAACTTCATCCGGGCCTTGCAGGATAGGGATCGGTTCTGGGGCGAGGGACGTGACTTCGTCATGAAGAACTACGTCATGCTGAACATCATCGACAGCCAGTACGACGTCTATCTGGACGGCTCGCTGGGGGCAAAAAACCCCTATGGAGAGATCGGATCGAACGGCTCCTTCCCCTACTATGCGTGGCCGAGCGGCGGGGCCGGCGCCGACGGCAGAACCTGGATCGAGGCGGGGGACAACTACTCGAAGCAGGTGAAGGTGAAGTTTGGTACGGACCTATATGGGAGCCTCTTCTCGGCCATGGCGGTGGGGCTCCGGTTCGATCACCTGAAGCCCAACAACCACCTGCCGAACCAGGCATTTTCCATCATCTCTCCGCGGATCGAGTTCCGTTCCCGCTGGGTCACCCGCGAGAAGATCGTGCTCCAGTACTCGCGGTACATGTACGCGAAGCGGGAGTGTGACGTCGGGCGCGCCTTCAATCCGTATGCCCCGCTCTCGTCGCCGTACGAGGGAGACCCCCCGGTGTCAAACTACGATTTCCCCGGTTCGCCGCAGAACTTCAGCGGCTACCCGGCCAACCAGGACTGCGTCCAGATCCCTTCGGGCCCGCGGCTTCCAGAGGGCTGGGGAGCCACGTCGCTCGAGGCCACCACCAACTGGCGCGGTGCCCCCATCACGGGCGGGAACCCCAACAGCACTCGGCCTGACGAGAACGTCATCAATCTTACTGCCTCGATGTGGTGGTGAGTCGGTGGTCGTGCCGGGGTCGGACCCGGGTGCCTCGCGGGAGGGTGCCCGGTGCCCCTTGGCCAAGATGATAGAGAAAATACAGAAAAGAGAAGACCAAGTTCGGCCGGAGGAGTCAGGTGGCCTTGCCAGCGGGTTGCCCATCGGGAAAGCTGCTGCGGCACGTGGAGTCAGATAGAGAGATGGTTCGGCGCGGGTGAGGAGGACAGAGGAAAATGGAGTTTCACGTCAGCGAGATGATGGGTTGCGTCGCCATGGCGGCGCTCTTGGTCGGCTGCGGCGGGTCAGCGGCCGGCGGCGGCAGCGGCAAGCCCGCACCATTGAAGACGGGGGCGGCTGCCACGTCCGCGTGCGGATTCGAGGCGATGGTGGATGACTGCGAGGACAACGACCACCAGGTGATCGTGCAGAAGGGCCGTTCGGGGTATTGGTACACCTACGTGGACGAGTCGGGCTCGAAGGTCGAGCCGGCTCCGGAGAAGGCCGGCGGCGGCAAGTTCTTCATGTCGGCGGGTGGGGCGAATGGCTCGAAGTACGCCGCGCGCATGTGGGGTAGCACCGCCACGTCCGGCAACGCCTACCCGGGCATGGGGCTGAGCCTGACCGACCCCAAGGGCCTCTACGATGCGTCGATGTACGGTGGCCTAAAATTCTTTGCCAAGATGGGGCCGGGCTCGAGCAGCAAGGTCCGCCTCAAGATGGCCGACATCCAGACCGACAAGGACGGCGGCAAGTGCAAGGAGTGCTACAACGACTTCGGTGTGACCTTCGACGTCTCCGAGACCTGGACCGAGTATGTGCTGCCCTTCGAGCTCGCCAAGCAGGAGCCGTACTGGGGCGACGAGTTCTCCCGGATCATGGCAAACCAGCTCTACTCGCTTCAGTGGCAGGTGAGCACGAACAGCGTGACCTTCGACATCTGGGTGGACGACGTCTCGTTCGTGGGGTGCGACTCGGTCGAGGGCGCGCCGGCGGCGGCCCCCGTGGCTCCCGTGCCGCCGCCCGCGACCGATCCGGCGGCGACCCCCGCCGAGTAGCTGGATTGCCAGCCGCGCGGGTGGGCTTCGCCCAGGATGGCCGTTTCGGGCCGGGAGGACCGGGGTGGGACTTCGCGTCCCCCCGGTTCGTCATTCTCTGGACAGAGAGGTCCATGGATCAGCGGGCGTGTGGGGCCAGTTCGGGGTGCGGAGAACCTCAGCGCCTGGGGCGCGATTTTCCGTTCCCGTAAAATTCCGAGACGGGTCGTGAGCCCACTTGGGAGAGCGGTCGTCCCACCTTGCCTCATCGAGCGACGTTCCCATCGCGGCGTCCTTCGAGAGGGGGTAGGGGGACGTCGACGAACGGTGTCCGACGGCACCTGCAGTGGACCGAGCTGCGGCGCGAGCACTTCGTCTTTTGGCGAAGAATCTCTGGTCAAACCGAGCTTTTCGGGGCATGACTGCGGCCACGTACCACGGCGAGGGCGAACCGCGACCGCTTCGCCAAGGAGAGCACTACACAATGCGCTTTGGCTACTTCGACGACGCTGCCCGCGAGTATGTGATCACGACCCCCAAGACGCCGTATCCGTGGATCAACTACCTCGGCTCCGAGCAATTCTTCGGGATCATCTCGCACCTGGGCGGCGGGTACTGCTTCTACCGTGACGCCCGCCTGCGGCGCGTGCTCCGCTACCGCTACAACAATGTCCCGACCGATGCGGGTGGACGGTACTTCTACGTCAAGGACGGTGCGGATTTCTGGACTCCCACCTGGGCGCCGGTCAAGGCGGAACTCGACTCGTTCGAATGTCGGCATGGCCTCGGCTACACGAGGATCACGGGAGCGCGGAACGGGCTGCGGGCGGAGACGCTGTACTTCGTTCCGGTGGGCCACGACGCCGAGATCCATCAGGTCACCCTGACCAACGAATCGAAGGTCGAGAAGCGGCTCACGCTCTTCTCCTTCGTGGAGTTTTCGCTGTGGAACGGCTGGGACGACCAGACGAATTTCCAGCGCAACTGGAGCACCGGGGAGGTCGAGGTGGTCGGCGGGACCATCTATCACAAGACCGAATACCGGGAGCGCCGCAACCATTTTGCCTTCTATCACGTCAACGTGGCGCCGACCGGGTTCGATACGGATCGCGAGACCTTCTTCGGTCTTTACAACGGGATGCACGAGCCCGATGTCGTAAGGGCTGGCAAATCCAAGAATTCGGTGGCCAGCGGCTGGCAGCCGATTGCATCTCACTCCCTCGACGTCACGCTCGCGCCGGGAGAATCCAAGACGTTCGTGTTCGTTCTCGGCTACGTCGAGAACCCGAATGACAAGAAGTGGGAGTCACCCGGCGTCATCAACAAGACTCCGGCCAAGGAGGTCATCGCGGCCTTCGATACCCCTGAGAAGGTCGCGGCGGCCTTCGCGAAGCTGAAGGCCTACTGGACGGGCTTGTTGTCCACCTACGTCGTCTCGTCACCCGACGACAAGCTGAACCGAATGGTGAACGTCTGGAACCAGTACCAGTGCATGGTGACGTTCAACATGTCGCGCAGCGCCTCGTACTTCGAGACCGGGATCGGTCGCGGTATGGGCTTCCGCGACTCGAACCAGGACCTCCTCGGTTTCGTTCACCTCGTGCCAGGGCGGGCGCGGGAACGCATCATCGACATCGCCTCGACCCAGTTTGCCGATGGCAGCGCGTACCACCAGTACCAGCCGCTGACCAAGCGGGGCAACAACGATATTGGCAGCGGGTTCAACGACGATCCTCTCTGGCTGATCTCGGGTGTGGCGGCGTACACCAAGGAAACCGGCGATTACGGCATCCTCGACGAGCAGGTTCCGTTCGACAACGACCCCAAGAACCAGGCGAGCCTACTCGAGCATTTGCGGCGCTCGTTCATGCACGTGGTAAGAAACCTTGGGCCCCACGGGCTGCCGCTGATCGGACGAGCGGACTGGAACGACTGCCTCAACCTGAACTGCTTCTCGGAGACTCCGGACGAGCCCTTCCAGACCACCGGGAACAAGGTGGGGCGGACGGCGGAGTCGGTGATGATCGCGGGCATGTTCACCGCGATCGGGCCCGAGTACGTCGCGTTGCTCGATTGGAAGGGCGAACGGGCAGAAGCCGAGGAGGCGAGGGGCCATATCGCCAGGATGCAGCAGGCGATCCTCGCCCATGGGTGGGACGGGGAGTGGTTCTTGCGCGCCTACGACTACTACGGCAAGAAGGTCGGCAGCAAAGATTGCGAGGAAGGCAAGATCTTCATCGAGTCGCAGGGGTGGTGCGTCATGGGCGGGGTCGGGATCGAGTCCGGCGAGGCCAGGAAGGCGCTCGATTCCGTCAAGGAGCGGCTCGACTGCAAGTACGGGATCGTGCTCAATAACCCCCCCTTCACCCGCTACTACCCGGAGCTCGGGGAGATCTCCACCTACCCGCCGGGGTACAAGGAGAACGCGGGGATCTTCTGCCACAACAACCCGTGGATCATGATCGCCGAGGCGCTCGTCGGGCGTCCGGAGCGGGCGTGGGAGTATTACACCAAGATCGCCCCTGCGTATCTCGAGGAGATCAGCGAGATCCATCGGACGGAGCCATATGTCTACTCGCAGATGATCGCTGGCAAGGACGCGCCCCGACAAGGCGAGGCCAAGAACGCGTGGCTCACCGGCACGGCGGCGTGGAATTTCGTGGCCATCTCCCAGTACATCCTGGGCGTGCGGCCGGAGCACGCCGGGCTGTGTGTCGACCCCCGCCTTCCCCCGAGCATTCCCGCCATGACCGTGATCCGGAAGTGGCGCGGCGCGACCTACACCGTTACGGTGAAGAACTCCGGTCGCGGCGGGCCACCGAAGCTCTCGGTGGACGGCAAGGCAGTCGCGGGCACGCTCGTGCCCTGCGCGGCGCCAGGGAGCGCGGTCACGGTGCTCTGCGAGGTATGACCGCGCTCCGATGGGCCGGCGCCGGACGTGTCCGGACTGGATCAGTCGGACGGCGCGAGGACGAGGGGTACCCCCGCACGAGGTGCCGCGGCGATCAGGGCTTGGCCCGCCTGACCGAGCAGTTCGGCGGTGCGATCTGCGATGATGGAGCGAGTCGGGTGGGCGGCCTCGGCAGGCCAGCGATGGGTGGCCAGGCACGCGAGCCCAGCCCGCCAGCGTAGGGAGCTCCGTTCGGCGCCCGTCGGCAGCGCCGAGAGAACGCGCCGTAGGAACCGTGCGGCACCCCTGCCTGCGGTGGCGGGCATGACCAGGGTGAACCGACCCTCGGCGTCGGCATCCAGCACCAGATCACCGAAGCGCAACGACTCCTCGAGCAAGGCGAGGGTTCCGGCGCGTGCGCTGCTCTCGAGAGCGGGGCCGGGCTCGCTCGCGAGCAACGCGACGCTGAGCGGCAGGGAGCTTCGGATCGCGGTCCGCACCTCGCGTTCCAGGATTCGGGTGCGGAGGACCTCCACCGGTGCCCTCTTTGGGTCGATGTGACGCTGGCGTCGAGCAGAATCGATGGCGATCGCTGCGTGGTCGGCGAAGAGGCGCAGCAGCTCGAGCTCGGGTCGACCGAGTCGGGACTCCACGAAGAGGGCCCCCAACGGACGATTGGCGGTTCGGAGTGGAACGACCGAGCCGGTGTCGGAGGATCGAGGCTCGCCCCGCCGGGCGACCTCAGCGAGGGTGGTCACCAGGGCGGCGGGCAGCGACGAGCGGTCTGGCGGCGCGCCCGCGAAGGGGCCGCGACCGGCGGCAGCCACGAGGTGGGTGCCCTCGGTGAAGAGCCCGACGAGGGCACCCGGCGGCACCGGCGGTGAAGGATCCCCGCGGGGACGAGGTCGCAGTCGTTCGACGAGCGAGCTTGCCTCGTCGAGGATCACGGTCAAGAGCCGAGGGAGAGGTAGGCCCGAGTGGAGCCGTGGCGTCGCGTCAGCGAGGATCTGAAGGGCAGCGGTGGAGCGGCTCAGGCGGGTGATCACGCGGCTCGCCTTGAGGGCCGCGTCGGTCCACAAGAGCAGACGCTCCGGCCCCTCGCTCTTGTCGTAATACCCCTGGATGTCCAGTCGCTGGAGCAGGGACCGTGGGGGTTGCTCCTCGCTGTATCCGGTCTGCAACACGACCTGAACGTTGGGGTCGAATTCGCGCAATCGCGCCACCACCTCCTCCCCCGTCATCCCTGGCATGAAGTAGTCGAGGAGGAACACATCGACGGTCCCCTCGCGCAGCAACGCCAGAGCCGCGGGACCGCTCGAGGCGGTGAGGACCTGGTGACCCTCCGCCGCCAGCAGCAGCCGTGTCGCTTCCAGATACTCTGCGTCATCGTCCGCGAGGAGAATGACGCGGCCGGACGTGAGCGTCTGTCGATGGCGGCGGGTCACCGCTGAACCTCCCCGGGCAGCGGGAAGCGCACCGTGAAGGTGGAGCCGAGCCCCGGCGTGCTCGCCACCTCGACCATGCCGCCGAAGTCTCGGGTGACGATGTCGCGCACGATCGTAAGGCCGAGTCCCGTCCCCTGGCCGAACGGCTTGGTGGTGAACATCGGCTCGAAGATCATCGGGATCACCTCGGGAGCGATGCCGCTCCCGTTGTCGGTGATGGCGAGGTCGATCGACGTCACCCCCCGCTCGAGCGTGATGTGGATCGGACCACCACCGCGGGGCACGCTGGCGTCGATGGCGTTGGTGACGAGGTTGGTGACCACCTGGGCGAGGCGTCCCGGGGACCCGTGGAGTTCGACGCGTTCCGGCTCGGGCCAGAACGTGACGGGACAGTTGGCCTGCCGGAGCGCGTAGCTCAGGAGCAGCAGCGCCTCGCGAACGTAGGGGACGGCGTCGAAGGGGTGGAGCTCGGTCGGGGAGAGGTCGCGGGTCTGCGTCTTGATTCCCCTCACGTAGTCCGCCGCCTTGCGAGCGGACGCCGTGGCCAACGAGAGGCCGTGCCTCATCTCGCGAGCAATCGCGAGGTGGTCGGCAGGCAGCACTGCGTCGTCGCCCACGGACGCCGCGTACTCGTCCACCAGCCGCTCGACCTCGAGCAGGGCCGCTCGAACCGCGGCGAGCGGCGTGTTCATCTCGTGCGCGATGCTCGCGGTGAGGCGGCCGAGGCTGGCCATCTTCTCCTGGACGAGGAGCTTCTCCTGGTTGCTCTCGAGCGTGTCGTAGGCCTCCTGGAGCTGCCGCGCGCGCTTCTCGAGGTCGCGCCAGAGCCGCTGCCGCTCGAGGTCCTTCTCGACGACCTCGCGCACCAGCAGCGCCCCCTTCAACGCGGCGCTGAGTTGGTCGCGGAGCGCCTCGTAGACGGCGCCGTCGCGCGGGCCGATCTCGAAGAGTGCGAAGCCGAGGTGGTCGTCCTTGAAGAAGAGCGGCTCCACGACGTAGGCGTACCGGCGGTCCGCCGGGAGCATGCCCGCGGGCACGAGCTGCCGACAGGAGTAGTCGCTGGGCGCCGGCAGCTCCGGTCCCGTGCCTTCGCCACCGTGGGCCAGGATGAGCCGAGCGCGCGCGAGCGGCTCGGGACCGCGCTCGTAGAGCGAGAGGAAGGACGTCGGGATCCCCAGCCGTGGCAGCTCTTGCGCCACGGCGCTGACCAGTGACACCTCGTCGAAGGAGGTGATCAGCGCCTCTCCCGTGCGGCTGAGGGTTCGCGCCCAGCGCTCGGCTCGAAGCCGGAGGTCGGCCTGATGGCGTTCGAGCGCGCGAGCCAGAACGCGGCGTGCTTCGTGGCAGAGATCCTCTAGGCGCAAGCGCATCGTCGGCAGCGCGAGACGCTCGAGAGACTCCCGGCGTATGGTGTCGATCACGCCATGCCAGATGGCCAGGTCACCGTCGCACTGCCGCACACGCTCTAGCTTCTCGTTCAGCCAGGACACGACGCGGGTCTCGGGGCCGCCAACGAGGTCGTCGATCAGGTGGACGGTGAGGCGCTGCCCCCAGTCCTGCTCGAGGCCCGCGGCCGACGCGTTGAAGCGCCGTTCGAGGATGACCGGGAGGCGCTCGCGAAGGCAGTCCAGGGTGGCGGCCAACGGCTCGTCGCCCGAAGCGGGAAACGAGCTCGCAGACACCGAACCGGTCAGCCCGTAGCAGCCACAGGAGTGGCGGTTCACGAGCTCGGTGTGGAGTGTTACTCGCTCGTCGATCGCCACGCCCCGCAGCTGGGCGAGGACGATCTCCGCAGCGCGGGATCCCTGCTCGCGCAGGGGTTGGCGAACGGTCGTGAGCGGCGGGTTCGCGAACTCGGCTGCCTCGACGTCGTCGAAACCTACGAGGGCGACGTCTTCGGGAACGCGCAGACGGCGTTCGCGCAGGGCGCGGAGCGCACCGAGCGCCATGTCGTCGTTGAACGCGAACACCGCGTCGGGACGGAGCTGGCGGTCCCCGAAGATGGCTCCGATGGCCGCCGCGCCAGAGGCTTGCCGGAAATCACCCGTGACCGTGAGCGCCGGGTCGAGGGGTAGTCCCCGTTCGGACAGCACGTCGCAGTAGACCCCGAAGCGACTGGCCGCTTCGGGGTTGGCCTCCGGCCCTCGGATGCAGGCGATGGTCCGGACCCCGTGGTGGTCGAGGAGGTGCCCGAGCGCAGCCCGCATTCCGGTCGCGTTGTCCACCAGGATGCTGGGAACGCCCGGAATCGGCATGGCGATGCTGCACATCGGCAGCGGACGATAGCGATCCAGGAAGGCGGCGATCGCCTCGGGGCCGACGTCGTTGCCGATGGAACCAGCCATGACGATGAGGCCATCCACGTTCTCTTTGCCGGGGAGGGCATAGATGGCGTTGCGTTGTTGACCGAAACGAGCGGGCGACGCGAGCGCTCCGCCGGGGAAGCAGATGACGTTGCAGTCTTGGTCACGAGCCGCATCCAAGACGCCGCACAGGACTGCGTTCTGGTAGGCGTCCTCGAACCAGTCCACCAACAGGCCCAGGGTTGGCCGAGCCGTGGACTCGCGTAGGGGGCCGGGGGTACCGAGGTGGTTTACCAAGGGTAGGGGGGCGTGCCGCGGAGCGAAGATCGAAGATTAGCAGATTTCGGCTCTCCCGAGCAGAGGGGGCCTCGTCGAGGTCTGGCACCCATCGCGGGAAATCCCAGGCCAGCGCACCGATCCGGTTCACGAGCGGGGGCCCCGAAGCCGGGTCTCGGTGGAGGGGTTTTCCACCAAGACACCGAGCCCCGCTCCCTGTCGCGGCCCCGGTGCGGTCGTGCTGGCCGCTGGATTTTCGCGCTTCAATCATCCTGATCACTGCTCCTGGGAGATTGCGCGGGATAGGATTCGAGGTCTAATCTCCTGCCCGGCCCAGGCCGGGCCCGGCTTCCCCCCGGAGGACTCGTGCAGCCCCGTATGTTCAGATTTTTTTCCGTCGTGGCGGTCGCTGGCGCCGTCGCCCTGAGTGCAGGTTCGGTGTGCGCTCAGGCCAGAGACGATGCCGCGACGAAGCTTGCCGACGAAGCGCTCCTCAACGAGTACCTGGCGATGGATTTCCAGGGTGCCATCAAGAAGCTCGAGAAGGCGCTGGCGATCTGCGAGGGGGGAAAGTGCTCTCCCAAGGTCCTGGCGCGGATCCACCGCGATCTGGGGGTGGTCTACCTCGCCGGATTGAACGATGCCGCGACGGGTCAGGCGGAATTCGCGGCGGCGTTGAGCGCCGACCCCAATGTCGCGCTCGACCCGGACCTATCGACGGACGCGGTCGTCCAGGCGTTCAACGAGGCCAAGGCCGGAGGCCCAGCCGCTGGCGGCGCCCAGGGTGGTGGGGAGATCGGGGCCATCGCGGGGGTCGGCACCGAGGAACTCGCGGCGGACGTGCCGACCTCGGGGACCTTGCTCCACGTCCCACCGCCAGAGCAGACCCTCTCGACCCCCCTTCCCCTCTACTTGGAGCTAGTGAGCGGCATCGAGGTCGACAAGATCCTCGTGCACTACCTGCCGCCGACGATGCGCGACTGGGTCACGCTACCCATGCCCGAGCGAGGCTTGGGGTACGGTGTCGTCATCGAATGCGGGCGCGTGGGTGGCACGCCTGGAAATCTCCAGTACTACATCGAGGCATACCAGGGCGGGACCGTGGTTGGCTTCAGCGGGTCGCAAGACATACCCCACCGGGTGGCCATCAAGTCGGCCCTCGATGGTGAACGACCTTCGCTGCCGGGAGAGGAGCCGCCTGCCCCCTGCGAGACCGTGGCCGACGACTGTCCGCCTGGCTTTCCGGGCTGCGGCGAGGACGTGGGCGGCGAGTGCCAGGTGGACGACGACTGCTCAGTGGGTCTCGTCTGCAGGGAGGAGAAGTGCGCCAAGCCGCAGAAGAAGGTCAAGGTTCGGCACAGCTGGCTCACCGCTGCCTTCCAGGTCGATGTGATGATGATGAAAAAATCGTCGCAGGTCTGCTCCGGCTCCAACTACTTCACCTGCTTCTTTGCGGGAGACGCCGAGTACCTGGGGAGCCCGGACCCCAACAACGGCAATGCGATCCAGTCCGGAGGATTCGCGGCCGGCACGATGCGCGTCCTGCTAGGATACGAGTACCTGCTCAATTTCGGGCTCGGCGTCGGCCTGCGCGGGGGATTTGCCTTCGGCGGCCAGCCCAAGAGCAGAGACCACACCTTCCTCCCCGTCCACGCCGAGGTTCGATTCGCCTACTACGGGAAGCCGAGCGCGCGGGTGGTGCAGCCGTACGCTTTGCTGGCGGCTGGGATGGCGGAGGTGAACGCGAAGAAATCCGTATCGCTCACCCAATCCATGGATCAGTGTCTGCTCCCCCCCGAGGACGGCGGTGTCCTCATCGCGGGCGCCTGCCCCGACCCCCCGGAGAGCCAGCAGGACCGGTTCATGGGGACGCCTCTGCCGGCGTTCAGTGAGCCGACCAGGGTCGACGCATGGAACCGAGCGGGCAACGGGTTCGTGGCGCTGGGTGGCGGGATGCGCTTCGTGATGAAGAACCGGTTCGGCCCGTTCGTGGAGCTCCGAGCGGGCTACGCCTTCCCGGCCGCCTCGATGATCGCAGCCGGTCAAGGCGGGGTGGTCCTCGGCTTCTGACCAGACCACCCGGCAGCAGCACGCGATCATGGATTCCCGGGCGATCCTCCTCGTGGACCACGGGAGCCGAAGTGCGGAGTCGAACGCCAGGTTAGATTGTGTGGCCCGCCTGGTCGCGTGGAGCGTGGCGGATGGCGTGGTCGTGCGCACCGCGCACCTCGAGCTGCTCCCCCCCACCGTGGCGGAGGGATTCTCTGCTTGCGTCGCGGGGGGAGCGACGGAGGTGATCGTGCACCCGTACTTTCTGGGGGCAGGGCGTCACGTCACCCGGGACCTGCCCCGACTCGTGGCGGAGGCGGCGCAGCGGTTCCCCTCTGTTCGGTATCGGATCACGGCTCCCCTCGGAGTCCACCCAGACCTCGGGCCAATCATCCTGGAGCGCTGTGGGATCCCGGTTGCCAGACGAGGGGAGACGCTGGGCTTCGTTTGCCCCGGTGACCCCGCGGCCTGTGACGCTCCCTGGTGCGGTCGGGGGGATCCTGGCTACCGGTGAAGCTCGCTCTCCAGCGCGTCGAGCCGCTGCTCCAGCTCCTCGCGGGTCACACTGGGCAAGGGTCCCGCCGAAGGTGGGTGCGGGGGAGGCGCCCCCCGTGGCGAGATCCCTGGCCGAGCGACCGCTAGGAACACGCCAAGGGTGACCGCGAGGAGGATCCAGGTCCAAGTGACGACGGCTCGCCCGCGAGCGCGGTGAGAGATGGGGGGGGAGGTCCCTTGGTGCATCGGGTCTCGCTCGAGTCCTGTCTCGCAAGAGCGATGCCGGTCCACCCGATCAGTGGATTTCCCGGGGGACGGCCCAGCCGCGGAGGCCACCACGCCGGTTCGCCGGGCAGCTCGATCGGGGGGACCGTCAACCAGCGGTCACGATCCGTGGGCCGGGGAACCCACTTGGCAAGGCGCTCGGTGCGTGGTTTCTTCCGCTCGCCATGTCGCTCGCTTCGCTGCTGCTGATCGGTTTCGAAATGGCTCGTGTGAGCATCGTCACCGTGGCGGACGGAGTGATGGGGGCCCCGCCGCGGGAGCGCTGCAACCGGCGGATCGACAACTGGTCACGTCAGTTGGTAAAGCATGCGGGGATCGAGCTCGACGTGCACGGCCTCGAGCACGCCGTGCCTGGGCGCGCGTACATCGTGATGAGCAACCACCAGTCCCATTTCGATATCCCGGTGGTTTTTCAGGCGCTCAAACGCCCCATGCGAATGGTGACCAAGACCGAGCTCTTCAGGATCCCGTTCTTCGGACCGGCGATGCGGGCGGCGGAGTTCGTCGAGGTCGATCGCGGAAACCGACGCCAGGCCATCGAGGCGATGGAACGCGCCCGCGTGATGGTGGAGAGCGGGATGAGCATCTGGATCGCGCCCGAAGGGACGCGGAGCCGGACGGGTGAGCTCGGCGAGTTCAAACGCGGGGGATTCCACCTCGCGCTCGGTGCTCAAGCGCAGATCCTCCCGGTGTCGATCTCAGGGACGATCCACGTGCTCCCTGCCAGAGAGCTCCGTTTGCAGCGCGGCGTGAAGGTGCGCGTCACCGTCTCGCCCCCTATCGATCCGGGCGACTATGGCCGCCGGGGCCTCGATGAGCTCATTGCCGCCGTCCGCGGTATCATCGCGGCACACGTTTGACTCATCGCACCGAGGACCTCCGCGCCTTCTTGCCGACCAGCCGCGCCGAGCTCGCGTTGCGCGGCTGGGACGAGATCGACGTCCTCGTCGTGTCCGGGGACGCCTATGTGGACCATCCGGCGTTTGGTCCCGTGCTCGTTGCCCGTTTCTTGGAGGGGCGTGGGTACCGAGTCGGCTTCATCGCCCAGCCGCGATGGGACTCGCTGGATGACGTCTCTCGGCTCGGGCGCCCGCGTCTGTTCGTCGGGGTGAGCGCGGGGAACCTCGATTCCATGCTCAACAAGCTCACGGCCCAGAAGAAGGTCCGGAGCGACGATCAGTACTCACCAGGCGGCCGCACGGGGATGCGCCCGAATCGGGCGAGCATCGTCTACGGCAACCTCTGCCGGGCGGCCTTCCCGGGGCTTCCGATCGTGCTCGGCGGGATCGAGGCTTCCCTGCGGAGGATTGCGCACTACGACTTCTGGCAAGACGCGGTGCGGCGGTCGGTGCTGCTGGACGCGAAGGCGGACGTTCTGGTCTTTGGGATGGGGGAACTCGCGGCCGGTGAGATCGCCGACCGCTTGGCGCGGGGCGCGTCCCTGGCCGACCTTCGCGATATACGCGGGACGGCACATCCGCTGGAGGCCCCACGGGCGTGGGCGCCGTATCTCGAGCAGGCCACCGAGAGCCCGCGCCGGGACGGCGTGGTCGTTCTGCCGAGCTATGAGGCGGTTCGCGACTCGCCGACCGAGTTTGCCCGGATGACGCGGCTATTCCAAGCTGAGACCAATCCGGAGAACGCCCGCCCCTTGCTTCAGGTCCACGGCGAGCAGGCGGTGTTCTACCTTCCCCCGGCGAGACCGCTGGCCGAAGCGGAGATGGACGAGCTTTATGCGCTACCCTTCGTGCGACGGCCCCATCCCTCGTACGGGGATCAGCGGATCGCCGCGTTCGAATCCGTGCGGCGGTCGATCGCGGCTACTCGCGGGTGCTTCGGTGGCTGCACCTTCTGCAGCATCGCGGCGCACGAGGGGCGGCGGGTCCAGAGTCGCTCAGCGGAGAGTGTGCTGCGCGAGGTTCGGACGCTTCGTCAGGCCGAAGGCTTCGATGGGACGGTCACGGACGTTGGTGGGCCGACGGCCAACATGTACTCGCTGCGCTGTCGTGAACCGGCGGTCGAGGCAGCGTGTCGGCGGCCGTCCTGTCTCTTTCCTACCATCTGCCGTCACCTCGACACCGATCAGCGACGTTTCGCCGGCCTGCTCCGTCTCGTCCGCAGCGAGCCGGGCATCCAGCACGTCTATGTCGCTTCTGGGATCCGCTGCGATCTGGCGGAGCGATGTCCCGAACTCATTCGCGAGATCGCCGCGCACCACACGGGCGGCCAACTCTCGGTCGCCCCGGAGCACATCGATCCGACGGTGCTCCGGCTGATGCGCAAGCCGGACGCGGCGAGCTTCGAGCGGTTCGCAAGGGCTTTCGCGGCTGCGAGCGCAGCGGCGGGCAAGGAGCAGTACCTGGTGCCGTATCTGATCGTCGGTCACCCCGGTTCAACGGTGCAGGACACCATCGCGCTCGCCCTGTACCTCAAGAAGAGAGGGCTACGGCCGCGTCAAGTCCAGGAGTTTATTCCAACGCCGATGGCCGTTGCCACGGCGATGTACCACACCGGGCTCGATCCATTCAGCGGCGGGGCGATCCCCGTGGTCCGAGATCCGCGGGAGAAGCGCGCCCTCAAGGCGTTGCTCTTCTACTACGATCCGCAGCATCACCCGCTCGCTCGCGAGGCCTTGCGCCGAGCGCAGCGCACGGACCTCATCGGTGCCGGGGTGGACTGCCTGGTTCCGATGGGCGACCAGCGTGCGTCCCCGGGGGGTCGGCCATCGCCGTCGCGCGGCCGCGGGCGACCTCGGGGTCCTGCCCGTGTCCTCCGCTCGCGGAACCGATGATCTCGACGGTCGAGCGCCAGCAGCGACACCCTCGACGAACAGGGAGTAAAGGGGAAAATGCACACAAGCCCACGAGCCGGTTGCCTCGACTGAGGAGGTCGGGTTACACGAGATCCGACGGTCGAGGGGCCCGCTGGTGGGCGGGGAGACTCGAGCCTCCCGAAAGGTGATGGTGGTCATGCGACGGTCGGTACTGGTCCTGGTCCTCGGTGCTGTCGTGTCATCGGGTACGGCGCTCGCGCAGGGTGAGCCCGCGGCACCACGGGTGGGCGACGCTGGCGAGACGGCGGCGACCGCCGAGCCGCCTGCTGCTGGCTCGGACGACGCTGCCAGCACCGCTGCGCCCGCGCCGCCCACCGAGGGTGCCGCCGACACCACTGCTGTCTCGTCGGAACCGCTCGCGGCGACCGCCGCCGGTGGTTCCACGAAGCCGGCGGGGCGGACGGTGGAGCCGACCCCAGGGGCACCGAGCTTCTTCCGCCCGATGCAGTTCGAGACGGGGGCTTTCATCGGTCTCCTCTTCATCTCTCCGGACCACAACTTCCACGAGGAGTCGCAAGAGCACCAGAAGCTTGCCACTGCCTTCACCCTGGGCAAGCGAGAGGGATTCATGTTCCTGCCGTACGCGGGGGTCGAGGTCGAAGGGATGCTCGGCATCTCGCGCACGGAGGATGATCAGTCCGCGAAGGCCGCGGCGTTGCGGATGCACGCCGTCGGGCAGATCCCGTTGGGACGAGTCGCCCCGTTCGTGGTCGTCGGCGGGGGCGGGATGGGGGGTCTGTCCGACAGGATGGGCAACGATCTCGACCCGACCTTCCACTTCGGCGCGGGGGCGAAGATCGGCCTTGGGGAGCACGGGATCATCCGGGTCGATCTGCGTGACAACGTCTCCCAGAAGAACGACGCCGACCTCGGCGCCGGGACGCACCATTTCGAGCTCGCGGTCGGCCTGTCGCTGCCGGTGCGGTTCAAGAAGGCTCCCCTCCCCGAGCCCGTACCTCTGCCGGATGCCGATGGCGACGGAGTGCCGGACACGTGCGACCATTGTCCCGACGAGGGGGGTATTCCCCCGACGGGGTGCATGCCCACCGATACGGATGGCGACGATATCATCGACGAGGTCGACCGGTGCCCCAACCAGCCGGGCGTGGCGCCGGACGGCTGTCCCGTGGACCCCGATCCCGACGAGGACGGCTTCGAGGGGGAGGCCGATCAATGTCCCAAGGAGGCTGGGGTCGCGCCGGATGGCTGTCCAGCGCGGGACACCGACCAGGACGGCATCTTCGATCCGGATGATCGTTGCCCGAAGGAGCCGGAAACCCTGAACGGGATTGACGACAAGGATGGTTGCCCGGACGAGGTGCCCAGAGAGGTCCAGGAGTTTACAGGCGTTCTCCAGGGGATCGAGTTCGACCTCGGCAAGGCCACCATTCGTCCACGGTCGCACCCGATTCTGGACAAGGCCGTCAGGGTTCTCACCGACTACCCCACGCTCCGGATCCGCATCCTCGGGCACACGGACAACCTCGGCACTCGAGAGAAGAACCTGGCCCTCTCCGCAGACCGGGCGGAGAGCGTGAAGGCGTACTTCGTGGAAAAGGGCGTGGATTCGAATCGCGTGGAGACGGCCGGACGCGGGCCAGACCAGCCCCTCGTCAGTAACGACAACGAGCAGGGGCGCCAGAAGAACCGCCGGATCGAGATTGAGCTCCTGAGATAGGTGGGTAAGACTAGCTTCGTCACCGGCTGGGTGAGGCCTGGGGGCTCGAAATCGAGTAGGCTTGGATGGGCGGCACGGAACGACGGGCGGCCGAGGGTGAGAAGGTATGGCGGTGCGGGGTGAGCGCGACGACGCCAGGGCGGGGAGCGTAGCCCAGTCATCGCATCGGATCGCTTGGGAGCGACAGCGTGCATCGTCGACGCCCGCGTCGCGACGGTCCGCTCCCCGGGCGACCGTGCGCGTACATCGCAGGCACCCCGTCGAGATCGTCATCGAGCTTCGCGACGACGCACGCCACCAGACTGCCTCTACCGAGAACCTCTCCGTGGGCGGGGTGTTCATTGCCACGCAGGGCGAGCGGCCGGAGGTCGGCTCCGAGGTGGAGCTGTCCCTCGAACTGCCGGGGGTGGCGACACCGATGCACTGCGTGGGGCGGGTCGCCTGGCACCGAGAACGGTCACCCAAGAGCGACGCACCTCCGGGGATGGGGGTGGAATTCGAGGGGCTTGGAGAGAGCGAGATCGCGATCCTTCGCCAGTTTCTGCTCTACGGGGAATCGCGCCGAACCCCGCCCCCGGAGGACGGGGCGTAGAGCAGCATACAGGTTGATTGCTGCGTCCAATCAATGACCTAGAGCACCAAACCGGCAGCAGACCTCACCAGAGGCAGCGCTGGAAACGCGTCCTCGCCTCGCATGGGCGCGTTCTCAGCGCTGCCGTTGCTGTCGGCAACCTGATCGGTGCTCTAGGGCAACGATCAGGTTGGTTGCTCCGTCATTTCCAGGCAATGGGCCGCCGTGGCCGGAACCCGACAGGCCATCAGCGGTCAGCGGTCAGGCAGGACGCGGTGAAGCCGATGGCCGATGGCCGACTCGAGCTCAGCGAGTTCTTCCCCTCAGGAACGTGACCGGGGTTGGCAATCCAGGCGCCGTCCACTCCGCGGGACGCCGGCGACGCCGGTCCCGCGCCCCTGGCACCCAATGGCCTGGCCGGGGACGCGCTCCTCCCAGCGCTGTCGGGGTCGTCGGCAACCCGATCGGTGCTCGAGCGGCCCATCCAACCGGGAAGCAGCCAAGCCGATCGGTTGCCAAGGTGCGGTCCGACTACCCCAAGGCGACCGACGCCGACGCGCCGCCATCCGCCGCGGCTCCGAGCCAGCGGACGACTTCGAGCCCCGTAGCGACCTCGCAACGTGGTGGGAGCCTCCCGGTGCGGCAGGCCTCGACGAATGCGTGCGCCTGCACGTCGAGGGGTAACGGGCATGCATCGAAGACCATCGGACGGTTGGGAACGCTTGAATTCGGCTGAACCCAGAGCCTCGGACCTTGGACGCCATCCTCGACCAACGCCGTCGCGCGCATGCCCACCAACCGGAGTTCGCGCACCCTTCGGGGAGCCGCAAACGCCACCTCGACTTCGGCGCTCGCTCCGTTCGCGAACGCCAGATGCGCTCGCCGGAAGGATCCGTCTCTTCGCAGCCGCACGTGTGTTGGCGTGCCCGCGAATCGCAGACACAGCCCGAGGTCGTGCGGCGCCAGGGTCCACCAGGGATCGTCGCGGGTGACGCGAGTGGCGAGCCGTCGCGACTGGATGTGAACGAGATCGCCCAACGCACCCTCGTCGACGAGCCGGGTGAGGGCGTTGATCGCTGGGTGGTGCTCGAGCAGATGCCCCATCATCGCCACGCCGCAGGAAGTAGCGGCGGCGCGGACGACCCGCTCGGCATCCGTGACAGCGAAGGCAAGTGGCTTCTCCACGAGCACGTGCCGGCCTGCACGCAGGATGTGCTCTGCCAGGTCCGCGTGCGTATTCGATGGGGTGGCGAGCACGATAGCGTCGACATCGGTTCGGCCGAGGAGGGCCGTGACGCTCGGCTCGAGGGCGACCTCCGGAGCGCCGTGGGAACGCAACCGAACCGGATCCGGATCCGCGAGGGCGGTGACCCGAGCCCCCGGCGCACGGGCGAACGCTCGGTGCTGAGCCGGACCCCAGCGTCCCAGCCCCGCGATGGCAATGCGCAGATCGGATACCAAGGGAGGTGGGCCCTTCTAGCCCGAGTCTTCGTCGCGCGCGACGGACTTGCGAAGAGGGTCGGACCGCGACAGGGAAAGCTGCGCATCGGGAGGGTGGCCGGCGGGGCGGTGGTGTCGAGCGAGGCGGCCAGCGCCGGGGTGGGGGGGCGTAAGGGCAGGTGGTGGATGGCCTGTCCCGTCGAGTTGCGACCCGGCTCCGACTGTTCGAGCATCGCCAGGGTGAGCACGGTTCCCGTCGCGGTTCAAGCCGCGGTGCTGGCGCTCCTGGAGCGCGAGCACGGGGTTGGCCCTCGCGACGGGCGCTGCGCACCCTGGCTCGATGATCGCCTGCGGCGGTCCATCGAAGCGATGGCCGGGGCACGGGGCTGTGAGCTCGCGGAGGTCCCGCGGCTCCTCGCCGAGGACCGAGCCGCGCTCGCCGCCGTCGCGGACGACCTTCGCGTCGGAGAGACGGGTTTCTATCGGGACACCACGCAATGGGACGCGCTCCGGGGGTGGCTGCAGTCGGGGTTGCCGGCGAACCATGGGTCGGGGGGCCCATCCCCGGGTGGACCGGGACGCGCGCGGCGGATTCGGGGGTTGTCGGTAGGCTGTTCCACCGGGGAGGAGGCGTACACGCTGGCGATGGTGCTCGAGGAGGCGCGGGTATCGGGCGTCATTGTCGGCTGGTCCGTCGTGGGCGTCGACCGCAGCGCCGACGCGCTCCGGGTAGCGCGACTCGGCGAGTATGCGACCCCCCGAACGCGACCGCTACCCGCGGAGCTCGCGGCCTCGGGGCTCGAGGTTGCGGGTGGAACGGCCAGGGTCCGCGAGGCCGTTCGCCGTGGGACGAGATTCGTGGAGCGGGACGCGACCCGCGGGCTTCCACCGGGCACCTACGAGATCGTCATCTGCAAGAACGTCCTCATCTACTTCGGGGACGCGAGCGGAGACAAGCTCGTGGACCATTTGGTGCGGGTCCTCGCCCCCGGCGGCATGCTGCTCGTCGCCCGGAGCGAGGTGCCTCGGCTGCGGGCCCTCGGCGTTCGACCGAGGGAGCTCGGGTCAGGGATCACCGCATTCGGTGGCTACTGACGGCAAGGCCACTTGCCGGGAGCGGAAGGCGGGGGTAAGGGCCGCGGACCATGGCGGCCGATGACCCTCTCCGGATTGGCGATCACGAGTTCTCTTCGCGGCTCTTCGTGGGCACGGGCAAGTACCGCGACGTGGCCGAGACCCGCGCGGCGCTCGAGGCGTCCGGCGCCGAGGTGGTGACGGTGGCGCTCCGGCGCGTGAACCTCGAGGACCGTGGCACTGGATCGATGATGGAGCTCGTGACGAGCGGCCGCTGGACCATCTTGCCCAACACCGCGGGGTGTTTCACGGCCGACGAAGCCGTGCGAACCCTTCGCCTGGCACGCGAGCTCGGTATCGCGGACCTCGTCAAGCTGGAGGTCATCGGTGATCCCAAGACCCTCTATCCGGACAATGAACAAACCCTCGAGGCAGCCAAGATCCTGGTAAAGGAGGGGTTCGTCGTGCTCCCCTACACGATCGACGATCCGATCGTATGCCGCAAGCTCGAGGACATCGGGTGCGCGGCCGTGATGCCACTCGCCGCGCCGATCGGGTCCGGGCTGGGGATCCGGAACCCATACAACCTTCGGATCATCATCGAGCAGGCGAAGGTGCCGGTGATCGTGGATGCCGGCGTGGGCACGGCCAGTGACGCTGCGGTCGCGATGGAGCTCGGGTGCGACGGCGTCCTGATGAACACAGCGATCGCACACGCGAAGGACCCGGTGCTGATGGCCACGGCGATGCGGGGCGCGGTGGTTGCTGGCCGGCAGGCCTTTCGTGCCGGACGGATGCCTCGGCGGCTCCACGCCGCGGCCTCGAGTCCGCTCAGCGGACTCATCGAATGAGCGTGGAGGGGGAGTTCGCGGCTGGGCCGCACCCGAGCGTTGCCCGGCCCGGGCCAGACTGGGGAGAGACGAGGTCGCGAGCGGCGGCATGAGCGGGGTGTTCCTCCACGTCCTCCCTGCGGTCGCCTATGCGGCGGGCATCCTCGTCATCGGTACGGCGAGCACCGATGGCCTGCCGAACCCCCAGATGAACGACAAGACCCTCCACTTCATCTCGTTCGGCGTGATGGTGGTCCTCGTCCTCCGGGCGGCGCGCTTTCTCGCCCCGCGACGCCCGTTCGGCGCGCAGCTCCTGCTGGCGAGCACCGTCTCGATGGGAGTCGGGGTGCTGCTGGAGTTGCTTCAGGCGTTGTCCCCGACCCGCACGCCGGAGGCGGGGGACCTCCTGGCCGACCTCCTGGGAGTCGTGGGGGCGGCTGCCGGGGCCCACCTGGCGGTTCGGTGGCTGGGCAGCCGGAGCGCTGTCGATCCATGACGCGCGTTGCCGCTCCCGACCTCGTCGAGATCCTGCCCGGCGTGTTGGCGCACCCCAGCGCCGAGGTGGAGTTCCCGGCGACCGTCGGGGAGGGAACGCGGATCTGGCGGTACAGCCACGTGATGAGCGGGGCGCGGCTGGGACGCGACGTGAGTCTCGGCCAGGGGTGTTTCGTCGCGGCCGGTGCCGTGATCGGCGATCGGGTGCGGGTGCAGAACCACGTCAGCGTCTACGCTGGCGTGGTGCTCGAGGATGAGGTGTTCGTCGGTCCCAGCGCGGTCTTCACGAACGTGAAAAACCCCCGGATTGCCCAGCCCCGCCGCGGCGAGTACCTCACGACGCGCGTGGGCCGAGGGGCGAGCATCGGCGGCAACGCCACGGTGCTGCCCGGGGTGACGATCGGCGAGCACGCCTTCGTTGGCGCGGGCGCCGTCGTGACGCATGACGTCGTCGCCTATGCTGTCGTCGTCGGTGCTCCGGCGCGTCCGAGCGGCTGGATGAGCGAGGCCGGCGGCCACCTCGTCTTCGATGACGACGGCGGGGCACGATGCCCAGTCACCGGCGCGCCATACCGGCTCGTCCGCGGTCGGGTCGTGCGGGATTGAAACCCACCCGGCTACCGGGTGGCGTCGCGGGTGGCGAAGGGGACGATGGCGGGGGAGTCGAGGACGGCCGTGACGCTGAGGACTGCGCAGGGAGGGGAGGTCGGGATGATGCCGCTGACGTAGCTCCGGGCAGGCTCCGTCAGCGTCGCAGGGACGGCCCCCAGTCCACTGGCGGGGAAGTCACGGAGCCCCCGCAGCTCGGCCACGCAGAATCCCGCTCGGCGTTGCGCCCCGGCGCGTTCGCGCACGACCACGATCCGCGCGTCGGTCGCCCCTTCGATCCGCGGGGCGCCGCCGAGCAGAAGACCGAGATCGAGCACTGGCAAGACATCGCCGCGGAGGTTCGTCACCCCAGCGATAACATCGGGAGCGTGAAACACCCGGGTGAGCGGCCGTATCCCGATCACCTCCTGGACCTCGTCCACGGGGAGACCGTAGAGCGCGCTCGCCACGGTGATCGCGATGCACCGCTCACCGGCGGCGGTCACGCAGAACCCGCCTTTCGATCCTGGTCCGCGGGCCCCGCGCCGACACTCACGGATGCAGCGGTCCAATCGCCCTTGGTCATCGAGGACGGTTTTTCGCCACTGGTCCGGCCGTGTCAAGCGTTCGACGGAGCGACCCGGGCCAGCCGCCGGATATCGACGCCCGCGAGCTTGCCGACCGTCCCCCCGTTTGCGAGCCTTCCCCCATGCGCGCCGCCGTCCTCGCTGCCTTCCTCGCCGCCCTGGCCGCGCCCATGCAGTGCGAACGCCCAGCGGATCCGGAGCTCCGGCGGGAAGAGACGCCCGACGAGGCGTTGCACGGGCTCGCGGAACGATTCGCGGCCGAGGGGGACGCCCCTGCTCGGCTGACGACCCTCACCTACCTCGTCGAACGGTATCCCAACAGCCGCTTCGCACCCCAGGCACGTGAGGAACTCGCCAAGGAGAAGGCAGCGAGGAGCGCTGGAGCACCCGCGCCGTGACCCCGCCGAAGGACGACCGGTTCGCGCCGCCCGAGGCGGCTCTGGTGAGACCTCGGCTCATCGTCATCACCGACACCACCGTCGTCTCGGCGGAGCGGATCCTGACCCGAGTGGAGGCGCTGGTGTCGCGGTCCTGCCCGCACACGATCATGGTCGAGCTCCGGGATCGGGAGCTCCCGGTCCGCTCCCGCGCCGCTCTCGGGCTGCGCCTACGGGAGTTGACTCGCGCCCACGAGCAGTGGTTCGCGGTGAACGACCGGATCGATCTCGCGCGCCTCCTCGGCGCCGACGGCCTCCACCTCGGGGAGCAGAGCGTTCCGGTGGCCGAAGCCCGGAGGCTATGGGGGGCTGGGTTCATCTCGCGTGCCTGTCACGATCCGGAGCAAGCGACCCCGAACGGCGCGGATGCGGTCGTTCTTTCTCCGGTCGTTGCGCCGCGCAAGGGCAATCCTGCCCTCGGTCTCGAGGCGTTGGCTCGGGCGCGGCACCATGTGCAAGGCGCACTCCTGGTGGCGCTCGGCGGCGTCGGGGGCGATTCGGCCGCCGCTTGTCTCGCCGCGGGAGCCGGCGCCGTCGCGGCGATCGGCGCCGCGATCGGTGGGGACGACCCTGCCCCGTTGCTCGCGGCGGTGGGCGCGATCGATGGACCGGCTCGCGCAGATTAGGTAGTTTGCCCCAGGTGTGTGTCAGCACCACGGGTTCTGGGCCGACGAGGTTCGGCGCACGATTCCCATCCGCAAAACCCCCCGCAGGGGTGGTAGGCTCCGCGCCGGTTCATGCTCTGCTCCATCTCCGTCGATCTCGACGAGATCCCCGTCTACTACGCCATCCACGGGTGGCCCGCGCCCGAGCGGGCGGCTGCGAACGCCGTCTACGAGGTCGCGATCGCCCGCTTCGAGGCCTTCGCGCGGGCACACCACCTCCCGTTGACGTTCTTCGCCATCGGGGCGGATGCGTTGCGGCCAGGGAATGGGGAGCGGCTGCGCGGCCTCGCTGCTGCCGGGCACGAGCTCGCCAACCACTCGCTCGATCACTTCTACGACCTGACGCGGCGCGGTCGTGCCGAGGTTCGTCGTCAGATCGTGGAAGGGGCGGCCGCCATCGAACGGGCGAGCGGGAGCCGACCGGTGGGGTTCCGGGCACCCGGCTACACCCTGTCGGACGAGCTGGTCGAGGAGCTGGTGGCGGCTGGGGTGGAGTACGATTCGTCCGTGTTCCCCTGCCCGCACTACTACCTGGGCAAGGCCATCGCGATCGGAGCGATCCGCCTGCGCGGCAGGCGGTCGCAATCGATCATCACCGGACCCTCCGTGCTCGCGGCTCCGATGCGGCCCTACCGGCTCGGGCGCCCGTATTGGAGGCGGGGGGAGGGGCTCGTGGAGCTCCCGATCCAGGTCACGCGGAGGACCCGGCTGCCGTTCATCGGCACCACGCTGGTCGCGGCAGGACCTTGGGGGGCGCGATGGATCACCCGGGACGTCGTGGGCGAGCCCTTCATCAACCTTGAGCTCCATGGGATCGACGTGCTCGACGCGGACGACGGTCTCGACGATCTGGTACCGCACCGTCTCGATCTTCGGGTGCCGGTGGAGCGGAAGCTCGAGGGGCTGAGCGTGGTGGTCGAGGCGCTCAAGCACGCGGGGTATCGGTTCGTCCGGATGGACGAGGTCGCGCGGGAGATCGGCGCCCACGCCGCGGCGGGGGCGCGGTGAGCGAGGGCCGGAACCACCGGAGCCATGGACGGAGGCTGCGGAGGAACGGGTGGGGTTTGCCATCGTCGTGGTCGTGGCGCTGGTGATGCTCGGCTGGGCTCCGATCTGGAGAGAGACCCCTCGATCGGGGCTCCGACCGCGCAGCTGGTGAACGAGGACGGCGCGAGCCCGAGGTCGATACTGCGCCAGACGACTCCGCATGACGTCGGGGAGGTCGGGGGGGGAGCGCCCCTCGGCCAGGCTCGGGATTCGGCGGCGGCGCTCGCGGCCGTTCGTCCGCTCACGGCCGACGCGCGCGACCGCCTCGACGAGGGCTCGGCCGTCCTCGCGATCCGGGCCACGACGCACTTGACCTTCGCCGCGCTCAGGGGCGTTGGCGCATCGGGTCGGGGGGATGATGGACCTTCCCGAGAACCGGCGCTGACGGTCGGCAGGGGCCCGAGCCTCGCAGGGAAGGGCTCCCGAGCCCTCTCCAACGGGCGAGAAGGTGCTATAGCGGGCCCCGCATGTCGGTCCCGAGCCCCGTGTTTCAGCCCGTTCCGGTCGATCTCGATTTCCCGCGCTACGAGCGGGCGATCCTAGAGCTGTGGCGAGAGCGTCGGATCCTCGAGCGGTCCCTCGAGCACCGTGGGGAGGAGGCGGAACCGTTCGTCTTCTACGAGGGTCCACCCACCGCCAACGGATTGCCCCACAACGGACACGTGCTGACGCGGGTGGTGAAGGACCTCTTTCCCCGCTATCAGGCGATGCGGGGCCGGCGGGTACTCCGGAAGGGCGGTTGGGACACCCACGGGCTCCCCGTCGAGGTCGAGGTCGAGAAGGAGCTTCGGATCCACGGCAAGGCCGCGATCGAAGAGTATGGCGTCCGGCCCTTTGTCGCGCGCTGCATCGAGAGCGTGTTTCGATACACCGCGGAGTGGGAGCGACTGACCGAGCGTATCGGTTTCTGGGTCAGCCTCGACGATGCGTACGTCACCTACCACCGGAGCTACGTGGAGAGCGTCTGGTGGGCGCTCTCCGAACTGTTCAAGAAGGGGCTGCTCTACCAGGGGCACAAGGTGGTCTGGTGGTGGGCCCAGGGTGGCACCGCGCTCTCGAGCGCGGAGGTGGGCCTCGGCTACCGGGAGGTCGACGATCCGAGTGTCTACGTGGTCTTTCCCCTCCGCGACGACCCCGACACGGGCCTCGTCGTGTGGACCACCACCCCGTGGACCCTCCCCAGCAACACCTACGCGGCCGTTCGCGCCAGCACCACCTACGACTACGTGCGCCTGGGCGAGCCGCTCGCCCCGGAGGGCAAGGGCAGCAAGAAGGGCAACGCCGCCAGGCCTCCACGCAGGTTGGAGCTGGCGTGCGGGACGCTCCTCCTCGCGACCGAGCTCCGGGCGGTCCTCGAGCAGAAGATTGGGCATCGGCTCGAGGTGGTGAGGACGGTCGCGGGCGCCGAGCTCGTCGGACTTCGCTACGACCCGCCGTTCGACTTCTACTCCTCGCGGCTCGCCAATGCTCGCGTACGGCTCAAGGAGGGGGGCGACGAGGCGATGTGGTGGCGGGTGATCGCCGAGGACTTCGTGACCCTCGACACGGGCACGGGCATCGTGCACATCGCGCCCGCGTTCGGCGAGGATGACAACCGAGCGCACCAGCGCCAGCTCCGCCGCTACACCGACCCCGACCGGGTGGAACTCGTCTGCGCGATCGAGCCGGACGGCACCTTCAAGACGGGGATGGGAGTGTACTCTGGCCGGTGGGTGAAGGACTGTGACAAGGAGCTTACCTACGAGCTCTTCAAGCGGCAGCGGCTGGTCCACGATGAGCTCTATCGCCACGACTACCCCTTCTGTTGGCGCGCCGACGAGGATCCACTGATCCAGATGGCGCGCCCGGCGTGGTTCATCCGCACGACGGCCGAGATCGAGCGCGCGATCGCCAACAACCAGACGGTCAGCTGGCTCCCCGCACACATCAAGGATGGCCGGTTCGGGGACTTCCTGGCCAACAACGTCGACTGGGCGCTCAGCCGTGAGCGCTACTGGGGCACCCCGCTCAACGTCTGGCGCTGCACGAAGTGCGAGCACGCCGAGGCGCCGAGCAGCGTCGCCGAGCTCGAGGCGAGGAACCCGAGCGCGTTCTCGCACTTTCGCGCGGCGAAGGCCGCCGATCCGAACCTTGACGAAAACCTCATGGTCCACAAGCCCTGGATCGACGAGGTGACGTTCCCCTGCGCGCAATGCGGGGCGGAGATGCGGCGCGTCTCGGAAGTGATCGACTGCTGGTTCGACTCGGGCTGTATGCCCTTCGCGCAGTGGGGCTACCCGCACGTGGAGGGCTCCCGCCGGCGCTTCGACCAGGCCTTCCCCGCCGACTTCATCAGCGAGGCGATCGACCAGACGCGCGGCTGGTTCTACTCGCTCCTCATGGTGTCATCGCTCGTCTTCGACACCGAAACCCAGGCCCGAATGGGGCTCTCCACGGTTCGCGCGCACCCGCACCCCTTCCGGACCTGTATCGTGCTCGGCCACGTCTGCGACCGCGACGGCAAGAAGGAGAGCAAGAGCAAGGGGAACTACACGCCGCCGCACATCATCCTCGACCGGGTGCGGATGGATTTCGCGGTGCTCGGCGATGACGTCGGGGTGACCGCCGCGCCCGGGGAGGCGCTCATCGGTCGTGAGGATCTCGACGGCATGGACCTTGCGGACGGGGCACGGGTAGCCGTCTACCGGTCCGATGCCGAGGGCAAGCAGGTGGAGCTTGCCATCAAGGCGCACAAGAAGCTCCCGCGCCGCGTGGTGGTGCTCCCGGTGGGGGTGCGTTCCTCGCTCGGCGTCGAGCCTGTCCCGGCTGGGATCGGGACCCGCCCCGTCGACGTCCCCGCGCTCCCGCCGTCGGTGCGGGTCACCGTCGAGGACGAGGCCACGCCGGCGCCTGGTGCGGACGCTTTCCGTTGGTTCTTCTATGCGGCCTCGCCGCCCTGGACCAACACCCGGCACAGCCTGAAGAACGTGCGGACGCTGCAGAAGGACTTCTTGGTCAAGCTCCGGAACGTCTACTCGTTCTTCGTCATCTACGCGAACATCGACCGCTTCCGCCCCGAGCTAGCGGCGCGCGCGCGACCGGTCGCGGAGCGGAGCGTGCTCGACCGGTGGATGCTGTCGGAACTCAACCTCGCTGTCGAGCAGGTGCGGGCTGCGCTCGACGGCTACCTCGTCTTCGATGCAGCTTCCTGCCTCGTCGACCTCGTCGAGGGCGTGAGCAACTGGTGGGTACGCCGGAGCCGCGCGCGCTTTTGGGCTCCGGTCGGCGCCGACGGCGCGATGCCTGCCGAGAAGCTCGACGCTTACGCCACGCTCTACGAGACGCTCACCACGATCGCGCACCTGATCGCGCCCTTCGTGCCGTTCTTCGCCGAGGAGATGTACCAGAACCTCGTGCGCGGGGTGGGGATCCCCGACGCCGCGGAGAGCGTGCACCTCGCGGACTACCCCGCGGCCGATGGCGCGCTCGTCGACCGGCGGCTCGCCGAGGAGATGGCGGCTGTCCGCGAGATCATCTCGCTCGGCCTCAGCGTGCGCACGGCGAACCGGCTCAAGGTGCGTCAGCCGCTCGCGCAGGCGGACGTGGTGTTCAACGATGGCGCGCTCGCCGCCCGGGTCGAGGCCTACCGCAGGCCGATCGAGGAGGAGCTCAACATCCACGAGGTACGCATCATGTACCCGGGTCACGAGGCGGGGGCGGTGACCTTCCGCATGAAGCCGAACTTTCGCGCGCTCGGGGCCCGGCTCGGCAAGCGCGTGCAGCTGGTCAAGGCAGCCCTCGAGGCCGGAAACGGTGAGCTGTTCCATGCGGAGCTTGCCCGGGAGGGGAAGGTCACGCTCAGCGTCGAAGGTGAGCCCTTGGTGGTCGGTCCCGACGAACTCGAGGTCACGGCCGAAGCCGCCTCGGGCTTTGCCGCGGAGACCGGCGCCGTGGGCGTGGTCGTCCTTCACACGACACTCACCGAGGCCCTGGTGGACGAGGGGCTACTCCGCGAGCTTGTGAGCCGGGTGCAGGGGGAGCGCAAGGAGCTTGGGCTCGAGTACACGGACCGCGTCTGGCTGTCGCTCGGCGGGGGTGAGCGGATCCTGCGGGTGGCGCGCGAAGGCATCGAGCACTTGAAGGCCGAATGCCTCGCTGCCGAGGTCCGCTTCGATGCCAGGCCGGGAGCAGCCAAGGAGGTGGCGATGGGCGAGGAGACCCTGCTCTATGCGGTGAGGAGGGCGTAGGCCCGGTTCGCGGGCGGTAGGGCGCCGAGCCAGGGGCGCCTCGTCGACTTGGCGTGGCCAGGTTGGCCGGAGGTCGCCGGCACCGGCGAGCCGTGCGAGGCCGTGCGCAGCGGGGGCCAGCGCACGCCCCCCTGGTGAACACCTCGTCCCCGGTGGTTCGATGGCCCCATCCGGTGGGTCATGAGCGCCCCCAACGCGAACCGCATGGGCGCGGATTTTACCCCCGCTTGCTCTGCCGCGCAATCAGGAGCACATCGACGCCGCTGGCTTTGGACCTGGACTTTTCTGCGCTAGGCTACTCGGCAATCAAAAAAGTGGCCCTGGTGGGCCGCCATCCTGGGTCGTGCAGGGTGGCCGGAGGAACCGAGTGAAGGAGAGGGTAATTATGAAGCGCTTGATTCTTGGATCGCTGATTCTGATGGGTGGCATGGGTCTAGCTGGCTGTTCTGGTGACGACGATGATGGCCCGGACAACACCGGCGGTGTCGGCAACGCGGCCGGCGCTGGGAACGCTGGAGGCGTGGTTTCCACGGGCGGACGAACCGGCGGCACTGGCAACCAGGCCGGAGCGGCAACGGGTGGCGCCACGACCGGCGGCGTCCTGCCAGGTGGCGCTGGTGGTCTGGCGGGCGGCGCACCCCCAGAGACGGGGGGATCCCCCCAGGCGGGGCAGGGTGGCGTGGCCACGACCGGTGGCACCCCTCCGGTGGTCGGCGGGCAGGGCGGTGAGGCTCCATTGGCGGGCGCCGGTGGCGCCGCGCCAGTGGCCGGTACTGGCCCGCAGGGCGGCGAAGCCCCACTGGCGGGTGCTGGCGGAGCCGAGGGTGGTGCTGCCCCCGTCGCTGGCGCTGGCGGTGAGGGTGGCACGGTAGTGGTCCCCGCCGAGCTCGGCGAGGAATGCAGCGAGACCATCCCGTGCGCGGGTCTGCTGACGTGCGACGAGGACACGGACCTGTGCGTCATCGTCCCCGCCGGAGTCGGTGAGGCCTGCGACGAGCAGGTGGAGTGTGAGAGCGAATCCCTCACTTGCTTCGAGGGGATCTGCATCCACCATGGCGCGCTCTCGTTCAGCGTCACCTGGACCGATTCGGAGGCCGATCTGGACATCGAAGTCATTACGCCAGAGGGGAACACCATCAGTGTCTCGGACCCGGAGGCCGATGGCGGCATCTTCGACGTTGATGACTGCGGGTATGACAGTAAGCACGGCACCTATGAGTGCACGGATCCCGGAGGGACCCACGTGGAGAGCGTCTTCTTCGAGAATCCGACGGCCGGCGACTACTCGGTCAAGGTGGTGAACTACAACAGCGAATCCACCGAAGCCGTAGAGTACCAGATCACGATAGCGGTGGCCGGCGTGCCGGAGAGCCCGATAGTGGGCTCGCTCGCGGACGGCGCTACGAGCACGCCAGAGGGGTTCGAATACGTCGTCGCGGGCGGCTGATCGAGCCATGATCCAGCTCGCCTGAGCGAGCCTGCACGAGGCCCGAAGGCAACCCCTTCGGGCCTCGCCGTGTTCCGGGGGCAGGGGGTGGCTGACGTAAGAGCCCGCCAACCGGGCCTCGGCACGGGCTCCGAACGAGCAGCGCAGGGAGACGCTACGTCGCGCGCGGAGGGCCGACCATCGCCTTGCCGAGCCGACCTGTACAGCCTCCTACCGCCGGTACTCGATTGTCGCCGCCTTCGGCTTGCCGAGGGCCTGGTCGGTCGCGATGCCGCTGGCCTCGACGAACTGCCGCACGATCTCATGGTCGCCGTGGACCAGCTCGGCGGGAGTCCCGTGGGTCGCGAGCTCGCCCTTGGCGAGGAGGTAGATGTGGTCGGCGATCCGGAGGGCTCCGGCCATGTCGTGCGAGATGACGATGCTGGTGACCCCGAAGCGGCCGCGCGTCTCCTCGATCAGGCGATCGACCATGCGGCTCGTGAGGGGATCGAGGCCGCTCGTCGGTTCATCGTACATCAGGACCTCGGGTTCCAGCATCAGCGCTCGGGCGAGCGCCACACGCTTTCGCATGCCGCCGGAGAGCTCGCTCGGAAACTTCTTCTCGGTCCCCTCCAGCTCGAGGATGGCCAGCTTCTCGAGGACGCGGCGGCGGATCTCCCGCTCGCGGAGGCGGGTGTGCTCGCGGAGCGGGAAGGCGACATTGTCGAGGACGTTCATCGAGTCGAGCAGCGCGGAGTACTGGAAGACCATCCCGAATTTTCGCCGCACCTGGTTCATCTTCGTGTCGCCGAGGGGAACGATGTTCACTCCGTCGAGGTAGACCGCTCCGGAGGTCGGCTTGTCGAGGCCGATCAGGATCTTGACGAGCGTGCTCTTGCCTGCCCCCGAACCGCCGATGATGACGGCGATCTGACCGCGGCGAATGGTCATGTCGATGTTGCGCAGGGCGGCGAATCCCCCGTAGCTCTTGGAGAGCCCCTCGACGACGATGTGCTCGTCTGGACCGAAGGCGCGCGGGGAGGATTTCGTGGTCACGTGGGCCGCGCGAGCACGATGGGTTGGCCCAGCTTGTCGGCGAGCACCCGCGCGAGGGTCGCCCAGAGCTCCTCCTGGGTGCGAGCCGCGATCCAGGCCCGTTCGGCGTCGTCCCAGTCGAAGTGCCAAGCAGTGCGTTCAGCGGCCATCCAGATCTGGCGGGCAGCGCGGTGGGAGTTTATCACGTAACGGGTTCCGCCCGTGATGTCGATCGTGAGGATGTCGTTCTCCAGCTCGGCTTCGAGAGCGTCGTTCTCGATGGCGTCGAGCGCGGCCATGAGCAAAGCTAGCTCGGGCTTCGCGCGAGCTTCGTAGTCGGCTTCGCTGAGCGGCGTCACGAACCTGGGTGGATGGCGGTTAGGCTCCCGCGACCTCGTGGGCGTGCGGCGAGCGTCAAGGCGTTCCTGTGACGGGGGCGGCGAGGTTCGGGGCGCAGACCCCGGCCACGCAGACATTGGGGGAGATGCAGTCGTCGTTCATCGTGCAGGGGAGGATGCACTTCTGGAAGGTCGGGTGGCATTTGGCGGTGAGGCACTGGGTGTCCATCGTACACGGCGGGGCGAGGGGCCCTGGGGTGGAGAGGGTGGAAACTGCGGCGGGCGCCAAGGTCGGCGCAGGCGCCGTGGCGGGCGGGGTGGTGGCCGTCGGTTGTGCGGTGGGCGCCCCGTACCCCGGCTGTGCGGTGGGCTGGCCGTAGGGGTAGGTTGCTGCCGGCTGCTCCTTCTTTTTGCAGCCCGTCAGGGCCAGGGAGGAGGCCAAACCGGCGACGGCGAGGAGGAAGACGACGTTGCGCATGGGTTTCTCCGACAGTCGAGCCCGGGGGGCGAGGCGAGGTGGCGAGGCGAAGGGACGAGACGAAGGGCTGGTGGCCCAGCGGTCGAGTGCCGAACGCCCCCGCCGTGGCCGTGTCGGTGCTGACGCTAGTGTGGGGTCCGAATGAGGTCAACTGCGGCGATCCCTGCTCGGCGGGAGTGGGATTGGTGGTAAGCTCCGTCCTCGGGTTCGTATGTCCCACACCGCCTGGCTGGGTGAGGGCGTTGGTCTAGACGTCGTGACGCGCGCCGAGCGGGAGCTCGCGGCGGCCCTGCGGCGACGCCCCACCGCCGAGGGCAGCCTGGCCGGGTGCCTCAGGGAGCTCGCGTCCGTTTCGCCTCGGCTCCTCCTCGCCCTCGCGGGGGCGGCGGAGGCCATGGTTCGTCGCGACACGATGGGACGCCCTCTCTACGTCGGGGCGATCCGGGCGGTCGCGACGCAGGATCCCGAGCGCGCTGGGACCATCCTCGAACGGGCGTTGGCCCGCGAAGACGCCGGTGGGCTCACCACGCTGTCCGCCTGTGGTGCGATCCCCGTGCCGCACCTCCGAGTCGCGCTCGCCCGGGTGGCGGCGGGGCGCCATCCGCAGCTCGCGTTTGCCGCGGAGGTCGCCCGGATCGCCCGGGGAGAGACCGACGGCGCGCACATCGCGACGGTGGCGCCGAAGATCAAGGAGAGTCACCGGCTGGCGCTTTGTACGGAGGTCTTCGTTCCCCTTCGCGCCCGACCGGCCCTCCCCGTCAGCATCGCTGCCGCGCTGCGCGTGCTTCGGGACGCGGAGCGGCACCTCGGCCGGTGGCTGGTGTTCGCGGAGGTCGCCACTCGGGCTGGCGACCCCGTTCCCCTGGCGGAGGCGAGGGAGCGGTCCACCACGGGTCCGGAGAGCTCCCGGGTGGCATGGTCGCTGCTCGCCTGGGCCCTCGCCGAGGGACCGCCCCCCGAGGTTCGCCCTAGCGCCGAGCTCGTCGCGCGACTCAGCGACCGTCCGAGCACGGACCGTGACCCGACCTTCCTGTTTCGTCTCGCCGGCGCTCGCGTTCCCACCGTGCGGGTGTTGCTCGAGCACCTGGCGCGCGGACCCGGGCTCCGCGATGCCGTTTCCGTGCGGGCCGCGCTCTACCTGGCTCGCGATCACGCTCGGGACGACCTCAGGCGGGCGCTCCTGACCGTGGTGGAGAGCCGGGAGCTCGAGGCGCTTCGAGGGTTGGCGGCCGCGGCGCTCCAAGAGGTAAGCGAGCCAGGGCAGGGCGACCCGCTGCTCGAACCGCTCTTCCGCAGCCGGAAGCTCCCGACGGTGACCTGGGCGGTACTGGCGCGGGCGCGGGCGCGGGGATGGTTGCCGGGTGATCTGGTGACCGAAGGACGGGTGCGCCACATCGAGCATGGGTGGGCCGAGTAGGCGCGAGGTACGGTCGCTCGCCAGCTACGAGTCACCGAAGGGCGGGGACCCGTTCGTCCCGGTTCGGCTCTGGGGGCCTGTGTGCGTTCACGCCCCAGCCGCCCCGGTCGAAAGCCGCTTCGCTGGCAGGGCGCGACGAGCACCCCACGCCCTCACCCACACGGCTCCGCAGTGCGGGGCCCGGAGGACGCGGGTCCCGGAGCGCGGGGCGCCGCCAGCGGAGCGGATCTCGGCCGGTCCTGTTGAGTCAGGACTCCGTGAACGGACACGGGGGCCTCGAGGCAGGCCCGCGGCTCTGCGAGCGGGGCTGGCGGGTCGCGCGGCGAGGACGCGCGCTAGCGAAGGACGATCTCTCGCAGCTCCGTCCCGCCAGCGTAGCCGTAGCTCACGAAGCTATCGAAGCCGTCTACCAGCACGCCGACGGGTCGATCCGCGACGATGCGGTGGACGCCATCGTCCTGGACGCCGGGATCCAGGCTGACCGCGTCCCCGTCGCGGCGGATCACCGGGAAGCCGAGCTGGCAGGTGTAGACCACGTGCGGCTCGAGCCCCTCCCAGTCTGGGCCCGTCACCGTGGTGGTCGTGGTGCAGGTGGGGATCTCCGCGATCGGTCGCTCGTCGAGGAAGGTCAGCGTGTCGGGGGGAGCGACGACTCGGATGAAGTCGAAGGCATACTGGTCTGGGGTCAGGAACACGTAGCTCGTTCGGAATTGCTCGATCGGCGGCACGATCGTGAGACTGGGATCGCCGCCCGGCAGACCTCGCACGATCCCGGCCGCCTGTTGCGATGGCGTCGTGTGACCGAGGATCACCGGAGCATCGCTGGTCAGGAGGAATGGCTCGACCGCGACAAGGTCCGCATGGTCTCCGATGCCGTGCAGCGTGATTGCTTGCTGGTCATCGGGGAGGGAGGTCCTGAGGCGAGCGCCATCGGAGGTGCTGGCGACGATCCGGAAGTACTCCGGCTGGTCGATGCGGCCCAATCCCTCACCGGCAGCCGCGAGCGCGTCGATTCGGTTGGCGGACATGCTCGCGACGAACCCCTTCCCCGCGGTGCGGATCGGATCGAGCTGTTCCTCGAGGTGGTCGGCGCAGCAATAGCGGCCCGCCATGGTGTCGAAGTAGGGCGCGTCGCTCGCCTCGCTGCCCGTGAAGACGACGACGGGTTCGTCCGCCTCGATGACGGAGCCGGTGAAGTCGGCGTTGAAATCATCCGTCTCGAGGTTGAGGACGTCGAACCGATCGAGCGTCACCTCCAGGATTTCCCCGGGGCGGAGCGCGGGCACCGCTGGGAGCCCCAGCGCCGCTGCGTCGTCTGGGGCGGCGCCGATCGACCGCGTCGTGGTCGCAACGCGCACGCGCGTGCTGGGTTGGGTTCCCACGATGGTGAGAAAGGCTCGGAGATTGGTGGGATGTCTCGGGTCGAAGGTGGTGTTCGGATCGTCCGTGGTGGCGAGTGTCTGGGGCCAACCCAACACGACATAGCTCGCGACGAGGTGACCCGGCTCGACCGCGAGCGACTCGACGGGCTTCAGCAACGAGGCGTCGTTCGAGAAGACATCGACGTTGTCGAGGGGGTTGAACTGGTAGGCGATGATCGGCACGTCGCTCGCGATGCGGAAGGCCGCCCGGGTCAACGCGGTGTGGGTCCCGGCGTCGAAGGCACCCGGGGGGGACCCATCGACCTCCCGGGGACCGAGACGGAACACCCGAAGTCCCAGCGCCGGCAGGACGGCGTTTGCCACCTCGACCGGTGTGGCGGGATCCCCCGGCCGACCCTCATCGACTTCGACGGTGACCGACGCCGGCAGGTCGGGCTGAGGATTGCTGACCACCACGGCAAACTGCTGCGCCGCTGCGTTGAGATCCATCCCGACATTGGCGTTGTCGAGATCCACCGCCCAGTACTCGCAGCCAACATTGCTGCGCTCGAGGATGGCCTGGTCACAGAGGTTCACGCAGGCGCCTTCACGGCACGCCTCGCCTTCTGCGGTGCAGGTCTCGATCGTCGTGTAGTCGTCGCCGTGGTCGTTGCACTGGATGACGTCTGCGCCCGCGCAGTCGAGCTTCGAGGGCTGGCAGCGGGTACAGGCGAGGAGGGATGGGGCACAGACAAGCCCCTCGCTCCAGCAGTCCTGGAGATCGACCCATCGCGGCTCGTCCCTCACGAGCTCGCAACGCTGCAAGGCGGTGCGACAGCGGAGCTCACCGACCCGACAGGTGGCAGGTGGCGGATCCTCGGGCTCGATCCATCGCGTCGCCTCGTCGAAGCCACAGGCTGGAGTGGCCAAGACGAGCACGAACCCGATCGAGGTGCTCCGCGCGCCAGGCGTTCGCGCCGGGCGGCGATCCATCCCGCAACGGGCCGACAGCTGGCGGTGGATAGGGTCAGAAGCGGACGTAGAACTCGTCCTCGGCATGCGCCTCCCAGGTTCGGCGCGACAGATCTGCGTAGCTCCAGGTGGCGTAGTCGAAATCCGGGATGACCACCGCGGTCACCACGATGGTGAGGGGACCCGGGACGAGCCCGATGTCCTCGTCGAGGGTGGCGAGGGCAGGGAGGGCAGTCTGCGTGGTTTCCCCCGGGAACACCACGGTCCACGTGACCAGCCCGTTGCCGCTGATGATCTCCACGATGGTCAGGCTCGGGGTGCGCCCGCCCGGCGGATGCTCGATGGCGAGCGCGGTCCCATCCCACGTTCCGTCGGCCTCCGGGGACACGAGCGCGGGCACCTCGAGGAACCCGTCGATTCCCCAGGTCGTCCCCTCCGAGGTGCCGCTGAACAGGCCGAGCTCGCTCACGGGAGCCCCTTCGGCGGTTCCCGTGACCGCTCGCACCTCGGTCACGTAGCTCGCTCCCGCAAGTGGGCCAACGAGCGGTGGCAGGCCCTCGAAGCGGATCGGGTCCGAGGTGGGGAGTCGGCGCGTGACCGGTCCGATGGGCAGGGCGAGGTACTCGCCTTGGCCCGACTGGACTCCCACCGAGACGACCAAACGATCGGGTCCGCGCCCCGTGGGGGTGGGGGCGTCGACCTGGATTTCGAATGCATGGTCGAGAGGTATGGAGACGTCGAGGTAGACGTTCTGGGTCGTCTCGTTCAGACGAGCCACGACGCCGCGCACGATCCCCATCGCGTACGCCGTGAACCTGGCCGGGGAGGCGGTCCGGTCCTCGATCCCAGCGAGGGCGTAGAGGGTGTGCGTGCCCGGGGGAACCTCGACCGTGAACGGGGAGCCGATCTGCCCCACGTCGTCCTCCGTGACTGCCGCGGTCGCGCTCGGCAGCGAGAGGGTCCCTCGGAACGTGGCGGAGGCGCGCAGGACGTATGCGGCTCGGCTCGCTCCTCCTTGTGAGGGGCGAGGCACGTTTCCGAAGGGCGGATGCTGGAATTCGTTCACCTGCGGCCAGAGCAGCTCCCCTTGGACCAGGGTTGTGCGGCTGGACGTGCCGCCGACGTTCGGGATCTCGTTGGGATCTCCGCACCTCGGCGAGAGCACGGGGTCGAGGTAGAGGGTCACCCGATCGACGGGCACGTCCACCAAGGTCATCGGCTGGTGACACACCGCCGCCGCCGTCAGCGTGCGGGTCGCCCGCGACTCGGGGTTGGCGAGCTCCGCCCGCCCGTTCGCGTCCGTTTCCGTGGCGGTCGCGAGATCGTCGTCGAGGATCACGAACGCATTCGGGATGACCTCGCCGGTGTAGCTGTTGAGGACCAGGACGGTGAGCTGGTCGTCGAGGGTGTCGCCGGCGAGGCCGCCGTGATAGCCGTCCTCCGAGTCGCCATAGGTGAAGGCGTCGAGGACCGTGAGCGACGTCTCCCCGACCGTGAGGGTGACGGGCTTCGTTCCGACCGAACCGGGTGGCGTTGCACAGCGGATGAGGTCGGGCCCCGCTATCTCGAGGCCCGCGCACACCTCGCCATCGACCTCGACCTCCATCGACTCGGCGTCCGTGGCGAGGTCGGGTCCAGAGAGCTCGATCTCCGTGCCACCGCTCGTGGGGCCGCCCGAAGGGCTGACCTCGAACGCATCGTAGGTGTAGGCGCTCACCAGCGTGCGGTGCGTCGATCCGTCGTCGCCGTTCTGCACCATGACGTCCACGAGGCCCGGCTCGTGCGGCGGGGTGAGGATCTGCACGCGCGTGGCGTCTACCACCGTGAGCGCTTCGGCGGGGACCTCCGCGCCCCCCAGCCACACTCGCGCGGTCGGTCCGAAGCCGTTGCCCCTCACGAGGGCCGTGCGCCCTCCGGAGGGAGGTCCGTGGGGCGGATCGATACCGAGCACCGCATGTGGATCGACGGGCGGGAGATTGTCGAAGGGTTGGTTGCCGACCGACGCATCCAGGGTGGGGGGGCCAGCGTCAGCCGCGAAGTCGATGCGTTCGGGCAGGTCGCCACCTTGCGGCAGGATGCACCCCATCGTCAGGGCCGCACCCATGGTGCACAAGACCCATCCCGAGGCCTGGCCGCGCGTACGGCGCGGGCGCGACGAGATCACCACCCGGCAAGGCTAAGACCCCGTGGCAGAAGGGGCAAGCGAGGTTCGCTTCGACGCCACCTCACGAGCGAGCGCCTCACGGCCTCTCGGCCGCCCGTGGGATTACCTTCTCCGGCCACGGACCGGGCTCGGGAGCGTTGTCGCGCACGGAGCCCGCGGGGGCCGACCACGGAAGGAGTACGTGACCGGTCCCCGAGGGGCGTGCGGGCTGTCAAGCGCTCGGGGGGTAGGTCCACACGAGCCTACCAGATTGGCTCATCGGGAGAGGCCGCGACCGTGGATGCGGGTCCAGGTCTTCGACTGGTCCTGGCAATCCACTTGATGGCGGCTCCAGACCAGCAATCAGGTTGATTGCCGTGTCTAATCAACAACCTAGAGCACCGAACCGGCACCAGACCTCTCCAGAGGCAGCACTGGAAACGCGCCCTCGCCTCGAACAGACGTGTTTTCAGCGCTGCCGTTGCTGTTGGCAACCTGATTGCTGCTCTAGGGCACCACCGCCTCCAGGCTCGCCGCCCCGAAGAGCTCGGGCCGGCCGAAGGTCGCTGCCCGCTCTCCGGCAAGGCGGATCTCCGCTTGGTGGATGGCCACCACCAGCCAGGAGTCCGCCCTCGCCCGGATCCTTGGGGAGAGCGGGAGTCCAACCCCCCCACGGAGGAATGGCGCGGCCAGCCAAGCCTGTGCCGTGGTGGCCACCATCGGAGAGTCTGCCCTTCCCGAAGCGTCGAGGTGGGCTGCGGCAAGCCCCAGTCCGAAGCGCGGCATGATCGCGCCCGATCCAGGACTCCAGGTGGGCCCCAGCCCAACCCATGCGAGGGTCAGTCTGGCGCTGGGGGAGGTGTCTTTCCGTTCCACGTGCCCCACCGCGGCCAAGAGCGTGGTTTCAATCCCCCAGGCGGATCGGCCGAGTCGTCCGTCGAGGCTGGCAGCCACCCCGTACAACGGTCCGGCGCCGCGGAAGCCGACGGAGCCGACCAAGCCCACACTCGCCGCGGATGCATCCAGAGATGGCTTCGATGGGGGAGGGACGGATGAGGTTGCGGGGGCGTCGCCGGGCGCGGGTTGGGGGGGAATGGGGATCGGTATCAACCCCTCGATCGCTGGCGTTGGCGCCACCTCGCCGCGGGGTGCACGCTCGATGGCCTGGAGCTCCAGCAGGCTGGCGCGGAGCAGCTCCACGGCCCCCAGCGCGACCTCGCCGTCGTCGTTGGGGTCCCCTTGAACCAGCTCCCGGATGACCGTCTTGCCGGTGACTCGGTCGGCTACCCATACCTCGGCCGCGCTCCCGGTCTCGACGATTCGGATCGCCGCGAACGCTCCCAGCTGACGGGCTGCCGTCTCCAACGCACCACGTGATGGGTCCTCGAGGGATCCGCTGGGGACGACGGTCACCGCGACCCCGAGTGCGCGAAGCTCACGCTCGATCCGGATCGTGACCCCGTCGCTCGGCGATCCGGCCACGACGACCACCCGCGGCGGCGGCTCGGCTGCTGCTGTCATGGAGACGAACAGCCGCACCAGGCCCGCTGCCGCCACCGCGAGGGAACCCGGTGCTAGGCCACGGCGCTGGCGGTTGGTGGGACTCATTCCTTCAGTTCATCTACCCCGAGGACGCTCTTGGCGAAAGCGGCGTGCGGGCCGTCCGGGTAGCGGGCAAGATAGCGCTCCGCTGTCGCGCGGGCCATGGCGTGGTTTCCCGCGGCGTGGTGGGACTCGATCACGCGGCCCTCAGCTTCGCGGGCGAGTGCTCCGCTGGGGTGCTCGGTGAGGTAGGTCTCGAACCACTGCGCGGCCTCGCCCGCCGCGGCAGACCGGCCCAGAAGGTACGCCGCCGTGGCGGCCTCGGGGGTACCGGGGAACCGGGCGCGGCAGGCGCCGAGGGCGGATCTCGACAGATCCGGGCGACCACCGAGGCGGGCGGCTCGCTCGAGGCTCATGAGCTCCGTGGTGGTCCCTCCGCCGAGGATGGCGGAAAACCCCACGCGTTCCGCCACGGCGAGCGCCTCGCGGTACTTGCCCGCGCGCTCGAGCTCCACGAAGCTTGGCGGTGGGGCTGCGGCTATTCGGTGCCGAGAGGTCGAGCCGGAGTCTTCGGACGCTGCGTTGGACTCGAGCGGGAGATCGGTCACGGAGAGGCTCGGGACCTCGCTCGGCGAACCCGACTCCGTCCCCAGCCGTGTCACCTCGAGCCGAGCATCGGGGATACGGACGCGACAGCGCTGCCCGCGGACTACGCTTCGCCCGCCATCGAGCATGGGTCCCGTCACCCAAACGCTGCCGCTCTGCACCTCCACGGAGAATTCCTGCGTACTCGGCTGCCAGCTCACCGTCAGTGCCGTTCCCGTCACCTGGACCACGAAGGGCCCCGATTCGAACGCCCAGTCCGTATCCGTTCGGTGGACGATGTCCGCGTGGATGGCTCCGCGTTCGACCGTGATCCGCGCGCCCTCGGGGTCCACGCTGGCCACGAGCACGCGCGAGCCACCCTGCACCTCGACCCGGCTTCCATCACCGAAGACCAACGGCTGTGCGCTGTCCGTCGTTGTTTCGAGCCAGGCCCCCGCTTGGGGTCCGTGGTGCCAGAGGCCGTGCGTCCCGGTCACGACTGCCGTTCCCCCAACCAGAAGCACCACCGCCGCGGCACTCAACCAGAGGCCCCGAAAGTGACCCCTCCGACGAGCGCCCGTTCTGGCGCTCCTCGCTTGGAAGGCCGCGATCCATCGTTCCTGGCTCCTCGCCTCGTCGAGCACGGGCTCGCTGCGATCGAGGGCGGTCGCCCACCTCGCAGCCAGACTCGCCAAAAGACCATCGTGCTCGGTCGTCACTTCATCTCCTCCCACCAGGCGCCGAGGGCGGGCTCGTGCTGGGCTCGTTCATGGAACGCGCGTTCGGCGCGCGTCAGCCGTCGCTTCACGGTGGCCAAGGACATGTGGCAGGCCTCCGCGGTTTCGATCAGGGTCATTCCGGCGGCGTGGCGCAGGACGAGGACCATACGATCGTCGACCGAAAGGGAATCGAGCAAGCGGTACAGGGCGCGAAGCGCAGCGAACTCCGCGGGATCCACCCCGTGGTCGGGGGGATCGGGGAGCTCGGTGTTCGGCACGATCCGAAGCCAGGCGCGTCGCGCGCGGGACTGGAGCCGGGTCCGGGCCGTTCGCACCGCCACTCCGAGGACGAAGCTCTCGAGGGCGGAGGGGTCCCGGAGATTGGGGAGAGCCTCCAGGGTTCGCACGAAGGCGTCTTGCATCGTGTCCTCGAGCTCGGAATCAGGACCGAGGAGGCGGTAGATCAACCCGTGGACCTTGCGGGCAAACCGCGCGTGAAACACCGAGGCCGCGCCCGGGTGCCCGCGGAGCAGCGCTGCCACCATTGCCGCGTCGTCGCCTTGGAACGGCAGCGAGCGCACTGGGCTTGCCGGCCGGGGCGCCGGGGCGCTCGAGGGGCGTAGGGTCGTCACTAGCATCGGGTCTGGCAGTAGGTCACGCGGGCTCTGCGTTGCGGCTCATGGCACAGACTGAGCCACTTCGGCGAGGAAGGATGACATACTCGTGGAGCATGGATCGGGACGCGCACGATGGCCGGTGCCCGGATCCCGCTCGGGATCGTCGCCGGCTCCAAGCGGGTTGGGTCGGGGTGGGCGCCGTGTGGTTCGGCGCCTGTACGACGGTTCTGGAGCCGGTGCGAGAAGGAGGCGGGACGGTGGGAGCAGCAGGGGCGGCGAGTGTCGAGGAATGCCTGCTGGTTCCGGACCCCCGAGGGTCGGTGTGGGCGGACGAGAATGGGTGCGGGATCCAAGGTTCCTGGTACATGTACAACGATTGCGATCTCGATTCTGGTCGGGTTGACTGCACCCAATGGCAGATCCCCGAACCCGGAGAATTCGAGCCTGGGGTCGACGGCATGTGCACCCAGGGCCTCACCGCGGTGGTGACGGACTCCACTCAGATCACGGAACGATGGGGGGCGGGCATCGCCCTCGACCTCAACTACAACTCGACTACCGGCAAGCAGGACCCGATCGGCTTCATCACTCCCCCCGCGCTGCTCCGCGGCTTCAGGTTCAGGTACCTGGATCGATTGGGTACCCTGACGGAGCCGCAGTCCGTCCGAGTGAATCTCCCGACCGAAACCACTCTGGAGGAGCCGCATTTCGAGCGCCTGCCAGGGACGGGCGAGTACCTCGTGCTCTTCACCGATGAGGATCTAAGGCAAGGGAGCTGGGTAGAGGATCGGAGGCCGCTCGACTGGCGACGGATCACCTCGATCCAGTTTCAGGTCCCGAACCAGGTCGGCTCGGGGATCCAGTTCGACTACTGCATCTCGGACCTTTCTGCCTTGCCAGACCTGGGCGGGGAATAGGCCAGAGGCTAGTGTTGACGAGCCCGGTCAGAGCACCGATCCGGTTGCCGACGGCAACGGCAGCGCTGGAAACGCGTCCGTGCGAGGCGAGGACGCGTTCCCAGCGCTGCCTCTGGAGAGGTCTGCTGCGGGTTCGGTGCTCTAGGGGGGAGCGGCTCATTCGGCGATGGATCGCGCTACCGCGAGCGCGACGGCCTTGCGGCTGTGGGGGCGTGCGGTTCCAGGCGCAGGCGCAGCAGTGGTCGAGGCATCACCAGGGCCCACGCAGGCTGGGCATCCCGCCGGACAGGGGCAACGCTCGATGAGGTCGATGGCGCGGCCGAACAGGTCGGCGGCACGCTCGAAGATACGGGGAGCGAGGCCGACCCCACCGGGGTGAGCGTCGAACAGGAAGATCGTGGGATCGAACCCGCCCGTTCGGCCTGCCAGAGGATCGCGTCCTGGCGGTGAGGCCACCGCGGGTGCTGCGGCGGGCAGTCCCGCTTGGGACCCGGGCGGCGCGGTCGTGCGGGGACGGAGTTCACTGTGCGGTTCATCGTCTGCGGAGCCGCCGTCTCCGAGCGTGCGCCCGATGTCGCGCGGATCGCACATGAGGGCGATGGTCGCTACCGTTTCGAGCGCGATGCTGAAACCGCGCAACCCGTCGACGACCGTGGCACGGGGAAAGGGCAAGCGCAGGACCTCGGCTTCCCGCAGGGTGAGCCAGAACCCCGTGGTGTGCATCTGCATCTCGGGGAGGTTGACCTCGCCGTAGCCCGCGTTTTCGTGGGTAAAAAACTTGATCTTCTTGTACCCGGTGACCTTCTCCACGACCTTGATGTCGCCATGACCAATAGGGGCGCGACCGACGAGGCCGTCCCCGGCGGGGTCGATCACCTCGACCGTGCGGTAGGTGAGGGCGGTCGTGAAGTAGTCGGGCTTCACCTTGCGGACGAAGGCCTTGTGGTTTTCGTAGTCGAGACGCTCGACCTGGAACTGCTCGGCGTCGTGCTGGTAGATCGCCTGGACGTGGAGCATGGTGTGGCTCGCTCGCCAGTCGAGCTCGGCGATGGTGAGATCGGTATCTACGTCGATGATGACGAAGTTGTCCCAGCCAATGTTGCGGAGGGAGACATGGTTGGCGGGGAATGCCTCCCCCGCCCAGTGATAGCTGCTGCCTGTCGCGTGGACGAGGCCACTGGCCGCGAGGTACTCGAGCGCGTCTCGCGTGGCCTGGACATCGAGGCCGAGGTACTCCTCGCCGCACGCGGGCTCGGGTCGCGCGGGATGCGCCCCGGGGGCGGTGACGGCGAAGGGAGCCTCGAAGGTGGCGCACTTGAGGTGCTGCAGGAGGATCTCGACGTTGCCCGGATCGATCCGTGCCTCCTCGGCAGCCGCACCGAGGAGGAAGCCCGGGTTGTTTGCGATGTACTGATCCATCGCGTCGCTCGAGCAGACCAGGAGGGCGATGCTCGTCGCTCCCCGTCGCCCGGCGCGGCCGAATCGCTGCCAGGTGCCGGCGACCGTGCCGGGATACCCGGCGCAGACGACCGCGTCGAGATCCCCGATGTCGATCCCCAGCTCGAGGGCGTTGGTCGCCACGACACCGAGGATCTTCCCCTCGCGCAAGCCGCGTTCGATTCGGCGTCGTTGGTCGGGTAGGTAGCCGCCCCGGTACCCCATGATCGCCTCCGGCCCTGCCACGTGGCCCACCCGCTCGCGGAGGTACTTGAGCATTACCTCGACGGAGTTGCGGGAGGGGCCAAAGACGATGGTGGGGACTCTCGCTTCGACGAGATCTCCCGCCAGGCGAACCGCGGCCTTCAGCGAACTCGCCCGGACGCCGAGCTCGGCGTTGACGACCGGCGGATTGTAGAGAAAGACGCGTCGGCGCGACTGGGGAGCCCCGGAGCGATCGACGAGCACGATCGCTCCGGGGTCGATCCCGAGCAGCCGTGCGGCGTGCTCGCGCGGGTTGCCGATGGTGGCCGTGGCAGTGATGAACCGCGGTCTCGCCCCATGGAACGCCGCTACCCGGCGGAGGCGTGCGATGACGTGTGCCATGTGCGAGCCGAAGACGCCGCGGTAGGTGTGGAGCTCGTCCAGCACGACGTACCGCAGCCCCTGGAAAAGCGGCGCCCACTTCGCGTGGTTCTGCAGGATCCCAGCGTGGAGCATGTCCGGGTTGGTCAGCAGGATTCGGGATCGCTCTCGCGTCGCGCGTCGCGCATCCCCCGGCGTATCCCCGTCATAGACCATCGCGGGGAGCTCGAGCTTCGCCTCGGCCAGGAGGGTATGGAGGCTATGCTCCTGGTCTCGCGAGAGGGCTTTGGTCGGGTAGACGAAGATGGAGGTCGCCGAGGGGTCTTCGGCGAGGGCTTGCAGCACCGGGAGGTGGAAGCAGAGCGTCTTGCCGCTGGCGGTGGGGGTGGCGATGACGACGTGTCGTCCCGCGAGCGTCGCCTCGATGGCTGCGGCCTGGTGCGCGTATAGTGACCGGATCCCGCGCGCAGCCAGCGCTGGGGTGATGGCTGGATGAAGTCCGTTCGGTAGCGGGGCCTCGGTGGCGGCCTGGGCGGGGATGTCGTGCTCTGCCGTCAGGCACGGCTTCACGGTGCCCCTCCCGAGCCACTCGGTGAGGACGGCGTCGATGCCCCGCCGCTGTTCCCAGGGTGCCTCTGGCATCGCTCCATGCTAAACGGATGTGCGGTATCTGACAAATGCCCTCGGCTTTCACTGGGTGTGCGAGCGCGCTGGCCCAATCCAGCCGCATGTCGTAGGAAGCTTCCCCTATCCATGAGTGATGCCAGCGATTCCCATCAGCCCCTGGACGAGGCCCCTTGCGAGGCCGTCGCGACGGCGGTGGACCCGGACTCCGACGCGGTCGGGCCCACCCCGGCCGCCGATTCGCTGGAGGACCGTCCACTCAGTCGAGGCGCCAATCAGGGGGCAGCGGCCCGGGATCCCAACTCCGCCTCCCCGCTCGATGGGTCGGCACGGCGGCCGACCTTCGTGTTCTTCGGAGCGCTCGCGGGTATTTCGCTGCTCGCCGACGTTGCCAGCAAGGCCTGGGCTCAGGTCGTACTGTCTCAGCGGACCACGGCCGATCCGGCCATCGTCCTCATCGACCATCACCTCACCCTGGTGCTCGCCTACAACCGAGGCGGCGCTTGGGGGATCCTGCAGGACGCGAGCGAGGCCGTTCGGCGGCCGTTCTTCCTACTGGTGAGCATTGCCGCCATCGTCTTCATCGTCTCGCTCTATAACCGCCTCCACCCAGCGCAACGGGCGCTGACCTGGGGGCTGCCGCTGGTGCTCGGGGGGGCGCTCGGTAACCTCACGGATCGCATTGTTCGCAACAGCGTGATCGATTTCATCGACTACCGCGCGGACTGGGTCCGGCAGATGAACGAGCTGATCGCCGCGTACCTGAGCCGGGGTTGGACCGTCACCGACCATTGGCCGACCTACAACATCGCCGACGTGTCCATCTGCATCGGCGTTGGCCTGATGGCGATCGACATGCTGTTCTCGCGCCGCGGGCCGGCGTCCGTGACCGAGGATCCCCGGTCCCATCCGCGCACGCCGAGCGTGGCGCCGCCGGGCGGTTCGGGTGAGGACGACCACGCTGTGCTGCTCGATGGGTTGTCCGCCGTGGCGAGCAACCAACCACCTGCGGTGCGGTAGACGAAGCACGGAGGAAGCGACCCGCCGAGAGAAGAGCCAGCATGCACGGTCGCCTCTTCACGCTCTTCGACACCATCCCATTTCCGAGCTACTTTACCCTGTTGGTCACGGGGTTCGTCTTCGCGACGGCGATGGGGGCGATCTGGGCCAAGCGGATCGGCCAGGATCCCGATGTCGTCGTCGATCTCGGTCTGGCGATGCTCATGGCCGGCGTGATCGGCGGGCGCCTCCTTCACGTCCTCGCAGACGGGTACTTCTGGGACTACGTCCACCTCTGCACCGATCCCGCGGCGGTGGGCTGGCAGGTGACCGAGGCGCAGTGCCGGAGCACAAGCTACGATGGGCTGTGGGATGCGGCGGCGGGCGTATGCCGCCCGCAGGCAACGGGAACGTTCTGGGATGCGCTCGACCGCTGTACCGCCTGGATCCAGTTCTGGCGTGCCGGCTTCGCGTTCTACGGTGGGTTCGTCCTTGCCTCGATCACGGCCTGGTACGTGCTGAAAGCCGACCGGTTCCCGTTCTGGAAGGCCGCCGACATGGCGGGGATCACCGTGGCTCTGGGGCTTGGCTTCGGACGGATGGGTTGTCACCTTGCAGGTTGCTGCTTCGGGATCGAGTCGAACAAGCCCTGGGCGATTGTGTTCCCAGGTGACAGCGCCGCCAGCGAGTCGCAGTGGAAGGCTGGACTCCTTGCCTCGCCCTTCGAGCCCTCGCACGCGGTGCATCCGACGCAGCTCTACGAGTCAGCGGGTTGCCTGGGGATCGCGGCCTTTCTGCTCCTGTTCCTCCACGGACGGAAGCGCTACGACGGTCAGGTCTTTTTGGCTTTTGCGGCGCTCTACGCCGGGCTTCGTTTCCTGATCGAGTTCGTGCGGGCGGACGATCGCGGGGGGCTCTTCGGGCTCAGCACTTCGCAGCTATTTGGGATGGCCATCGTGGTCGCGGTGGCCGTGGTGCATCGCCGGCTCGGGGCTCGTGCCAACGTCCTGGTGGTGCGGGAGCCGGCCGTTGAGTGACGCGCGGCCAAACCCTACCTGGGCGACCGGGCCGATGGCAGCGGCGAATCGAGGGCCGAGAGCAATGCTCGGGTTGCCGGCAGCGACGGCGCTCCCGGAGACGTACCCGTGCGAGGCGAGGGTGCGTCTCCGGCGGCGCCCCCGGCGAGATCTACTCCCGGTTCGGTGCTCTACGTCGTTGATTTGTCGCAGCAATCAACCTGATCGCTGCTCTAGCCCTCGAACAAGCGATACGCCAGAGGTCGGCTGAGGGCAACCGGGCGAACGACTGACGCCGGACAGCGCGGGTGCAG
>JAFGBI010000364.1 GCA_016933275.1 Polyangiaceae bacterium
GACCTCCGAAGGCGCCCAACCCCGCGAAAACACTGCATCTGAGTGTCCAGATCACCGCCTGAACCCGAAAAGTCGGGCCGTGGGGAGGCTGGGACTTGGGGCGGCAGCTCCGGTCTCCGCGTCCCTTCGCGGTCACGTCGATGCCGTGCTCGACCAGGGTCCAACCCAGTCCTGCGTCGCGCACGCCTGGGCTCAGGCGCTGACGATCGGTGATCGCATCGACGGGCAGAGCTTGCCCACGCTCGCCTCGGTGCTGTTCCTCTACTTCAACTCGCGCGCCTGGCACGACGAGGAGGAGATCGACGCCGGCACCTACCTGCGGACCTGCGCCCAGGGGCTCGTGCGGTTCGGGCGCGCTCCGGACCGGCTCTGGCCGTTCGACGTCGCCCGAGTGAACACCCGCCCGAGCTGGAAGGCGTACCGGGCGGCCTTCGATCTGCGTGGGCCCCGCGGGTACTACCGCATCGCGAACGGTGACCTCGCCAGCGTGCGCCGCGCGCTTGCTGCGGGAAAGCCCGTGGTCTTCGGGATGGCGGTCGAGGCGGCGTTCGTCGATGACCGTGGGCCGCTCGTGATCGGTGACGCCCAAGGGCCTGCCATCGGCGGGCACGCGATGTGCGTCGTTGGCTACAACGGCGACAACTTCGAGATCGTGAACTCCTGGGGAACGGGATGGCGAAACGGTGGCTTCGCCTGGTTGACGTCGGGCCGTCTCGCCACCGCGACGGACCTGTGGGCGGTGGATCCATGAAGCTCGTACTCGCAGTCCTGGTGTTCGTACCCGCGTTGATCGCTTGCGGGGCCTGTCGAGAGAACCCGGTCCCGCCACTCCATCCACCCGAGCCGACCGATGGCGGGGCGGGTGGCGCGCCGGTGGTCGTGGTCGAGCCCTGCGAAAGGGCCTGCCTGCGGCTCGCCGAGCTCGGGTGCGAGGAGGCTCAGCCGACCGACGACGGGGCATCCTGCGTGGACGTGTGCAGCAACGTCGAGGACTCCGGCGCGGTGACGCTCGATCCCGAGTGCGTCGTCCAGATCGCTCAGTGCGAGGACGTGGACGGCTGCGTGAGCATCGCCTCGCCGTAGTGCTCACCCCGCCGTCCCCGCCTGGGGGACCGCGGTGGCTTTGCCAGACGCGAGTCCCCCATGCGACGCACCCTCAAGTTGTTCGTGATCCCTGCCGGGAAACCCCCGGGCACCCCGCCCGAGCCGGGGCCTGAGCTCGAGCTCACGGCCACTTCCGATGACGGGTTTCTGTCCGCTGCTCGCGAGGCGATTGCCCAGCGCGGGCAGCGGGCGCGGGCGGTCTCGTTCACCCCCACGGGACTCGTGGCCTATGTCGAGGACGCCCCGTGACTGCCTCGGACGCGATCCACGAGTCGGAGCGAAACCTCCAGACCTTGCTCAAGGCCGTGGTCGTCGGCACTCGCGTCCAGGACCCTGCAAGTCGCCCAGGCGGCGAGGATGACACCTCCGCTGCCTTCGCCCAGGCCGGAGCCCTCGCGCCACCCTACGACCCAGAGGCGCTCTGTCTGCTGGTTGAGCACTCGAACTCGCTGCGCCAGAACGTCGACGCCTACGCGACCAACATCGACGGCTTCGGGTACCGGTTCGAGCCAGCAATCGACCTCGACGCCGAGGACGCTCGGCAGCAGGTTTCCGACGCGCTCGTGCTCGAGCGCTCGGCAGCCCGGGAGGCGGGCAACCTGCTCGCGGAGACCCCGCTAGAACCCACGGTCGAGGACGTCACGAATCGCCTCGCCGAGCTCCGGCGCCTGGCCCAGGTCGAGCGGGCGCGGCTCGACGCCTTCTTCGACTTCTGCTGCTTCGACCACTCGTTCGTCGACCTGCGTCGGCGGACGCGCCAGGACCTCGAGGTCACGGGGAACGCCTTCTGGGAGGTGCTGCGCGACGGAAAGGGCGACATCGCCCGCCTCGTCTACGTCCCGTCGTACACGGTCCGCCTGCTGCCGCTCGACCGCGACCCGGTGGAGGTCAGCGAGCGCGCGCGGGTGTCGGCCATCAGCTACGAGACGGTGACGGCGCGCCGGAGACTGCGGCGCTATGTGCAGATCCAGGGGACCGAGCAGGTCTACTTCAAGTCGTTCGCGGATCCGCGCGTCGTCTCGCGCTCGACAGGACAGGTGTTTCCCGATGTGGCCGATCTGAGGGCGGCGCGCCACGACGATGGCCCCGCCACGGAGCTTCTGCACTTCGCGATCCACTCGCCGCGCTCGCCCTACGGCGTGCCGCGGTGGGTGGGGACGTTGCTGTCGGTGATGGGCTCGCGGCAGATGGAGGAGGTCAACTACCTCTACTTCGAGAACAAGAGCGTGCCTCCGCTGGCGCTACTCGTCTCGGGTGGGCGGCTGTCGGATGCGTCCGTGCCCCGCATCGAGCGCTTCATCGAGGAGAACCTCAAGGGGAAGGCGAACTTCCACAAGATCCTGATCCTCGAGGCCGACGGCGGAGGCGCCGGCGATACCGGGCGCGCGAAGATCGAGCTCCGGCCACTGACCGACGCCCAGCAGCAAGACGCACTGTTCCAGCAGTACGACCAACGGAACATCGACAAGGTGGGCGCCGCCTTTCGGTTGCCGCCGCTGCTCCGCGGCGACGGGCGCGACTTCAACCGTTCGGTGGCCGAGGCTCAGCTCCGCTTCGCCGAGGACCAGGTCTTTCAGCCCGAACGAGACGAGTTCGACTTCCTCGTGAACCGGAAGCTCCTGGCCGACATGGGCGTGCGGTTCTGGCGATTCCGCTCGCAGACGCCGGTGACCCGGGACCCGGAGCGGATGACGAACATGGTCGAGAAGCTGGTGCGCGTCGGCGTGCTCACGCCCGAGGAGGGGCGGCTCTTGGCCGGCGACATCTTCAACCGCGAGTTCCGCAAGATTGGGGACGCATGGGTCAAGCGGCCCATCACACTCACTTTGGCTGGCATTCAGACCGGCAGTGCGGCGGAGCTCGAAGCGAAGAGTCCAGGGCCACTGGTGTCGAGCGCCAAGCAGCTACTCGCCCTTCGCGAAGAGCTGCGCAGCGAGGAGGAGCGGCTCGCGGCAGGCAGACTCGAGCTCGCCCGCCGGTACCAGGAGCCCGAGCACGTGGCGGTGCCTCGCGACGAGTTCGCGTCCTGGTTCCAGGAGACCTCCGATGCTTCCTGAGCACCGCCGCGCTTGGGAGCAGCAGGCCCAGCTCGATGCCGACCGGGGTGTGATCGAGTGCCGTATGTGCCGGCGCCGGGCGGGGCTCGACGAGACGACGACCCTCTGGCGCAACGGGCGCCTGGTCTTCGCGCTCTGCGACCGCTGCTCGACGAGCCACGACGTGGTCTTCTCGCCGACGGACGCGGGCGTCGAGGTGCGGGCGCGCCGCCACGCGCCGCTTGTCGTGGGGGGCCGGTGAGGCTCGTTCCGTCATCGAAGCGTCCCTGCGTTCTGCAGCGCAGCGAGGTGCGGCGGGTACCGCAGAATCGCGGGGGATTCCTGGTCGGGTACCACGTGTGCTGTGTTCGGTGCGGGTTCGTGACACCCGCCCTGCAGGGCGACGCTGGACTCGAGATCACGGAGGCCGAGGACCCGAGCGACTTCACCTTCTCGAGGCCGCTGCGCTGCACGTTCTGCCGGGTGCTGATGCACGTGTCCCACGGGGAGCTCGGGCTCGAGGAGGACGCCGATGTGCGGAACGTGCGGTACCGCTGACGCACTGCTGCTAGTTCACGAAGCAGGCGAGGCGGCGGACGAACTGCTCGGGCCCCTCGCCCCCAAGGCGGTGACCAAGGCGCTCGACCTCGGCTCGCCTCGAGGGTTCGACCGGGCCGTCGCGCTTCTGGCAGCCAGACTGCGCCGAGCCGTGGGGACCGCGGATGTGGACGCGGTGCGGGCTGCGGTCGGCGTGCTCGACGTGGACTGGGCGAGGACCACAGCCGCGCAGCGTCGCCAGCTGGTGTCGGAGTCGCTGGTGGCCGCGCGGCGCGCCACTGCGATCATCCCCGCGAGGATCCAGGTGCCGTTCGGCGAAGCGGCGGAGGAAGTGGTCGCGGCGACTCGGACCCACGCGCGCCGGTCCCAGGGGCTCGCCATCGCGGCAGACCTCAACGCCCTCGACCGCCGCGTGGTCCGACACATCGTGGGGTCCCAGGGGAACTTCGTGCGGGACGAATACGGTCGGCGGCTCAACAGATTCGGGGAGGAAGCTCGACGCACCGTGAGCCAGGGGCTCGAGCGCGGCCTCGGGCGGGACGACCTTGCCGCCGAGCTCGAGCGCGCCGCCCGAGCAGCGCTCATCGAGCGGCAGCCTTTCTACTGGGAGGTGGTCGCGTCGTCGTTCGTGGGTCAGGGCCGCTCGTTCGCCCAGATGAGTAGCTACGCTGAAGCCGGCATCGAACGCTACGTGATCGAAGCCGTCCTCGACGAGCGCACCACGAACATCTGCCGGCTCCTCGACGGGAAGACGTTCTCGGTCGGGGACGCCCTCCAGCGTTTCGAGCGGCTCGAACGCGCCGAGCAGCCCGAGGACATCAAGCAGCTGCTCCCCTGGGTCCGGGAAACCCTCGACCCCAACACGGGCAACCCAGTGCTCTGGGTCGACGGCGGCCAGGGCCGGACGACGATCGCCGAGGTGACCCGCTCAGCGTTCGGGACGCGGGATGACCGCGGGGAGTTCAGAACGCTCGCGTCGGATGCGTTGATGCGGGACTTAGGCGTGAGTTTTCCGCCATTTCATGGGCTTTGCCGATCGACGACCTTGGCGGTGCTCTAGACCCGCGTGTTGGTCCGCAGGCTAAGAAGGGCTAGGATTCTGCAATGCCTGAGGTGGCCAAGAAGTGGAGCCAGAAGCTCTACCCGGACCTCGAGAAGTTTGGCGGCCTGCCCCAAGCTCTTCAGCCCCTGCTCGCGAAGCTCCATGGGGAGCTGATGGCCGAAGGGCTCGACAAGCCATTCATCGTGTACGCCTCGGTCAGGCGAGAGTCGCGTTCCTCGCAAGTCATGATCGCGCGCAACCATCGTGCGTTCAGTACCGATTTCTGGGATCAGGGCGTTCAATACGGCAGCGGTTGGGCGAAATCCCTGGAGGACGTGGCAGCTGCAATCCACGGGTTCCAGGTTCACCGCCTCGACGCGGCGGCCTTGAAGGCCAGCCATCCGTGGGTGGGCGTCCTCGAACAGGCATTCGTTCACGAATGCGGTGCCACGGCCTTCGTCGAGCACGCCTGGCAAGGGTACGTCACCTGGCTAGCGAAGGAGCCGCCCGAATCCGCTGAACACAAGCTACTACCCTTGATTCGTGCGTGCATGACACGAAAGCGTCTCCGTCTGCTGATGCCCTTCACGAGCCACAACCACCTCTGCTTCAGCCGAACCACAGGGTTTCCGTACACAGACGAGTGCCCACCTGCCTTTCCGATAGGTGATGGTTTCAGGATGCACAGGGTCGACGCCTGCGCGGGCCCCGTCGACGGCGACGCCGAGACCATTGCGCGCGCGCTTGAGGATTCACTCTCGCCAAGCTGCCCGGCTGCATGTCACGGAACTGCCGAGAGCCTGGAGGCCTGACAGGCGCGGTCGGCGAGGTCACGACCGCGCTTCCAGCTTGAGGGCTCGCGCGCCAGTTCGCGCTCGAGAGAAGCGGTGCTGGCCCCGCTGGCGGGGGCCCATCTGGGGATTCCCCATATGTGGACCTGTGCACTCTGAGTGGCCACCTGTCCCCGCCGCTCCCATCCGCCCGCTTTGCCCCTCCGGATGTCGACGCCAGCGGACCCCCATGCGCCCCAGGGCGCCACGCCGGACAAGCCCGGCTCGCCGAACCCGTCCACCGCCTCGCGGGAGGCGAAGCGGGACGAGCCCGTCGTCTGGCCGCGTGACCTGAACGCACCCACCAGCCCGGACCCCACCTGGGGCTCGGATCCGGAGGCGCTGCGCCATGGCTGATCGACGTGACTCCGCGCTCGCTGAGGCGCGCCGCGTGCTCGCGGCGGTGGCCCCCGAGGCAGTGGAGAAGACCATCTGGGGCTCGCCCGCCGGCAAGAAGCGCCTGGCGGATCGGCTCGCGGCGATGCTGCCGGCGCACAAGACCTACGTCGAGCCGTTCGCGGGGAGCGCCGCAGTCCTTTTCGCCAAGGAGCCGTCCGAGGTCGAGGTCATCAACGATGCGGACCTCGAGATCGCGGAAGCGTTCCGACTGATCAAGGGACTGACGCCCAAGGACCTCGCGCGCCTCCGCAAGCTGCCGTGGGTGGGGAACCCGGACACGTTCAAGGCCCTCTGCGCGGCCGAGCCGAGGGACAGCGTCGGGCGGCTGCATCGGTTCCTGTACGTGACCCACTTTTCGTACGGGAAGCTCCGTGGAAAGAGCTTCAGTCCGTCGGGCGCTGGCGTCGAAGCCACGACGCTCAAGCGCATCGAGCAGTTCGGCCCGCGCCTCAAGCACGTTCGGATCTACGGCGGCGACTACGAGAAGGTCGTCCGCAAGTACGACGGGAAGGACACCGTCTTCTTCCTCGACCCGCCATACCCCGGCTACAACGTGGACGTCGGGGAGTCCGACTTCGACGAGGAGCGCTTCTTCGAGCTCCTCAAGTCGCTCAAGGGCAAGTTCCTCATCACCTACGGCATTCGCGGCAAGTTCCCGGGGCTGGTGAAGGACTCGGGCTTCTGGGTGAAGCGGATCCGGACGCCCCGCACGATCGCGTCGATGCGCGGCGTGGGCGGGTCGTCGGTGCTGACCCAGCTGCTCGTCGCCAACTACGAGCCCGTCACCAAGGGGCTCAGCGAGGTCGCCGACCTCGACGACTGGCACGACCACGACAGCGGTTCGAGCGCCGGCCTCCAGTCTCCGGTCTCCAGCCTCGAGAAGGCCCAGCCCTTCGGCACGTTCGGGGGCTCCTTCCACTACGCCAAGCGCATCGTCCCGCTCATCCCGGCGCACAAGACCTACGTCGAGCCCTTCGCCGGAGCGGCGGCGGTGCTCCACGCGAAGGAGCCGAGCGAGCGCGAGGTGCTCGCGGATCTCGATGACGACGTGGTGTTCCTGCATCGCTCGATCAAGGCGATGACGCCGGAGCGGGTCGCCGAGCTCGCGCGCCGCTTCGAGTGGACCGTCTCCGAGGAGTCGTTCCGCAAGGCGCGGGACATGGCGCCGAAGGACGACCTCGGTCGGTTCTACAAGCTCGTCTTCGTTCGCACCCACGCCCGCGACTGCCGCCCCGACGGGACCCACCCGGCGCAGAATCACCTCGGGTCCACGACGAACCCCGAGAAGTACCTCAAGGCCGCCGAGCGCCTGCGCGGCGTGACCATCCTACGGCAGGACTACCTGAAGACGCTCCGGGCCTACGACGCACCGGACACGTTCTTCTTCATCGACCCGCCGTACCCGGGGGAGTGGTTCGATCGGAGCAAGGTCATCGACCTCGAGCAGTTCATCGGAGCGCTCAGCAAGCTCCGGGGGAAGTTCATCGCCGTCCTGAACCCCACGCCCGAGAACGTCGCAGCGTTCAAGCGCGTGGGGCATGTGTTCCGATTGAAGGTACGCGAGGCCTCGGGCCGCGGCGGGGCGAAGCAGGCGATGCGCCTCTTCGTCGCGAACTACCCGGTGCGGAAGGCCGAGGAGCTCGAACTCGTCGCGAAGTGCGATCACCTCCCGCTCGACCCGAGCGTCGACGCGCTCGTGTTCGCCAAGACCACCCAGCTCGTGAAGGGGCTCGACCCGAACGACGAGCGCTACGTGCTGGGCATCGTGCTCGAGCCCGAGGTGGTCGATGCGCAGGGTGACATCTACTCGGTCGACGAGATCCGAGCCGCGGCGCACCGTTTCATGGAGGAATTCGGCGGGCTCGGCCTGATGCATCGCCTGCGCGTGAACGGCCAGGTGAAGGTGCTCGAGAGCTACCTGGCTCCGACCGACTTCGCGCTGGGCGAGCTCACCGTGCGCAAGGGAACGTGGCTCCTGGCCGTGCGAGTCCTGTCGGACGAGCTCTGGGACCGCGTGAAGAGCGGCGAGCTCACCGGGTTCTCCATCGGCGGGTCCGCGCGTCGCGTCCCCGAGCCCGTGCCGCCGGCCGCGGACGAAGCTCCGGAGCCCGAGTCCCCGCCCACCACGGAGGCCGCATGACCACCCCCACCAAGGAAGCGAGCGCGGACAGTGTGCACCGGCTCATCGACATGGTCGTCGAGGAAGTCTCCCTCGTCGACCGCGCCGCCAACAAGCACCGCTTTCTCATCGTGAAGAGGAATGAAGCGATGGACGACGACACCGACCTGGCCGCGAAGGCCTCCCCCGAGCCCGAGACCACTGACGACTCCGAGGACGAGACCGAGGAGGCCACGAAGCAGGAGCCGCCCATGCTGGCGGACGGCTCCCCCCTCGGAGCGGCGGTCGCCGCGCTCGAGAGCCTGACGGCCATCGTCGAGCTGCTCGGCTCCCTGGGGGCGGAACGGAGCGACACTCGGCTGGCAGCGCTTGCCCAACAGCTGCGCGCCACGGCCGAGCAAATCCTCGAGCGGACGGGATTCAGTGCTGGTGGCGCTGGCACCGAGGCTTCGGACGCACCCGCCGACGATGCGGCGCCGGACGAGGTGTCGGCTAGCGCCAAGGCAGAGCCCGAGGCCGGCTCCAAGCCTTCGGAGTTCGCGAACGACGTGGCTGCGGCCAAGCGGGCCCTCGAGCGGCTCACCGAGCTCGCTGCCAAAGGGCTACCACGCGCGGCGGAGAAGCCGGCCGTTGCTGCGCCACCGGCGGACACCACGTCCCCCGTGACCGAGAGCCTCGCGAAGCTCGCCGAGTCGTTCCGCACGCTCTCCGAGGCCGTGAAGGAGCAGCACCAACGCCTCGGGCGCGTGGAGAAGCAGTTCGGGCTCCCGAACAGCACCGCGCCTGGTGAGCACGTTTCCAAGGCGGCCGACGCTGACGTCGGCTGGCCCCTCGATCTCAACAAGCCCAAGGATCGGGAGAGCGTCGACAAGGCGGTCTCCTTCCACGACCTCTGATCCGATTGGCGGAAGGAACCGTGACATGAGTTACCTGGACAATCGCACCATCCTCGAGAAGGCCGATCTGGCGCTGGCCGACCTCACCGCTGGCGGAGGCATCCTCAAGCCCGCTCAGGCGCAGAAGTTCATGCGACTGCTGATCCAGCAGTCGGTGCTGATGAAGCTGGCCACGGTCGTGCCGATGGCTTCGCCGAAGCAGCAGATCTCCAAGATCAAGTTCGGCAGCCGCATCCTGCGCCCCGGCCAGGAGGCGACCGCGCTCACCCCGGCGCAGCGCGCGGCGCCCGACCTCTCCCAGGTCGAGCTCGACGCGAAGCTGTTCAAGGCCGAGGTCCGGCTGTCGGACGAGGTGCTGGAGGACAGCATCGAGCGGGGCGAGCTTCGCCAGACCATCATGGAGATGATGGCGGACGCCATCTCGCGCGACATGGAGGAGGTGCTGGTGAACGGCGACTCGACGTCGGCCGACCCGTTCCTCGCCACCATGGACGGCGTGCTGCGCCAGGCGACCAGCCACGTCGTCGATGCCGCCGGCGCTCCCATCGCGAAGGAGCTGCTGCGTGACCTCGTGAAGACGCTGCCCAGCGAGCACCTGCGCGACAAGAGCGCGATGCGGTACCTCACGAGCGTCGACGCCGATCTCGACTATCGCAACACGCTCGCCGAGCGGGCCACCGCGGTCGGGGACAAGTTCCTCGAGGGAGACGCGCCGGTGCTCTACTCGGGCGTGCCGCTGCAGCCCATCCCGCTCTTCCCCGAGAACCTCGGCGCCGGCAGTGATCAGACCGTGATCCTGCTCTGCAACCCGAAGAACATCCACGTCGGCATCTGGCGGCAGATCCGGGTCGAGTCCGACCGGGACATCTCGGAAGGCACGCTGAAGATCGTCGCCACCCTGCGCTTCGACGTGAAGTACGCCGAGGAGGCGGGCGTCGCCAAGGCCATCAACGTCCAGCTGTGAGGAGAACGCCATGGAGACGCTGCTCGTTCGCCTGAAGCCCTACGATCCCCGCCGGGGCCACGTGCTCCGGCGCTACACCTACGCCGGCATCAAGTTCCACGAGGAGCGCGGGTGGAGCCGCGTGGAGAAGCCGGTCGGCGACTACCTCCGTTCGGTGCATCAGCTCCCGGGCGACAGCTACTCGCCGCTCGCCTTCGACGTGTGCACCGAGGAGGAGGCCAAGGCCATCGACGCGACCGAGAGCGAAGCGTCGAAGGTCAAGCACTCGGCCACCGACGAGCTGAAGGTCGTTCCGGCGCGCCCGAGCGGAGCGGTCACCACCGAGGAGCTGCAGAAGCCCGTGCAGCCGGCGGCCTGCAAGGACGACCCGCGCCGCGCCAAGCGGGAGCGCGAGTGACGTGTACGCCTCGGTGGCCGACCTGCGCGCCGAGGGCGTGACGGCCGCCGAGGCGTCCGACGAGCGCCTGATGGCCCTGCTCGACGAGGCCACGGCGCTCATCGACCGCGTGGCTGGTTGGTTCTTCGAGCCGCGCCCCGCCACGCTGCGCCTCGACGGACGAGGTGCTCCCTCGCTCGAGCTGCCGGTTCCGCCCATTCGGGTCCATCGATTGGTCGTCAACGGCGCGGAGATGTCGCTGGCGTTCGAGGATCTCATCATCGAGGGGGCTCCGCTCCAGCCTGGCTTCGTCGGACCCAGGATCACGCTCACGCGCGGCCGGCGGTTCCCGCGGGGCCGGGGCAACGTGCTCGTGGAGGGGCTCTGGGGGTTCACGGAGCCTGACGGCACCGCGGAGGGCCGCACCCCGCCCGCGATTCGCCGCGCGTGCCTGCTGCTCGTCCTCCGAAACCTCGCTCCGCTCGCGGACGACGCTGCCTTCGAGGTGCGAAGCCGCTGGCGCGTCATCGAGGAGAGGACCCGCGACCAAAGCATCAAGCTCGACCCTGCGGCAGCCGCGAACGGCACGCTGACCGGGGATCCGGAGGTCGATGCGTTGCTCGAGCCCTACGTGAGGCCGTCACCCATCGGCGCGGCTTGAGGGGCAAGCTGATCTTCCCGTTCCTGGCGGAGCTTTTCCGCTGGGACTCCGCGGCGATGGCTGCTGTCGATCCGGACGGCGCGGGACCGCTCGTGTCGGGCTTCGACCCGGACTTCAAAGAGCCGGTTCTGATCGATGCAGACGACGACGGCGTCGCCGAGCCCTTTCGTCGCGAGCACCCGCCGGTGCGCGTCCCCTGCCAGGTGGAACCGGAGGCTTTTCAAGTAGCGCGCATGGCGACGGCAGGGAACACCCCGAAATCGAGCTTCGACCTGGTCTTCCATTTCAGGGACCTCGAGCGGCTCGGACTCGTCGACCCCGACACGGGGGACGCCCTCATTCGCCCGAGCGATCGCCTCGGCGGCCTGTACGACGTCGAGGGGCGGCTCGTGCAGGCCGTGCGCACTCCTCCCGGCCTCTACGTGACGGAAGCGCGGCCGATCGGCTTCGGGCTCAACCGTCGGCGGCCGCGCCGGAACCTGCTGCTCGTGTCCTTCCAAGACCGACCTGCCGCAAGGAGCGCCGGCTAGACCATGGTGACGCGAACCGGCGACTGGGCGCGGGCGCGCCGGGTGCTCTCTGCAGCGCCGATGCGCTTGCAGCGCGCGATCGGAACCGCGGTGCGCCAGGAGGCGCATGCGCTTCGGAACGAGGTAGTGCGTGGGATCACGAGCCAGGCGCCCGGAGGCGAGCCGATGAAGCCGCCGAGCCCGCTCACCCTCGCGGCTCGCGAAATGAAGGGCTTCGGCGGCACCAAGGCGCTGCTCGTCCGAGGGGACCTCCGCAACTCCGTCTCCGTCGTCGTGAAGGGGGACGAGGCGTTCGTCGGCGTGCTCCGCTCGGCGCGTTCCGGCAGCGGCGGGAGCCTCGCCAACGTGGCCGAGCTCCACGAGTTCGGCGGTCCGCCCGTGGTCATCCCGATCACCCCGAAGATGCGGCGGTTCCTGTTCGCCATGCTGCGGAAAGCCGGCCAGGAGACGAAGGGAGGCAACGGCCGCGGCGTGGTCGTTGTTCAGGTTCCGGCACGCCCCTTCCTGCGGCCGGCCTTCAACAAGTTTCGTCAGGGAGCGGACCGACGGTTCCTCGAGCGGGTCGCGAAGGAGCTGGGGCTGGGAGGGCTGGGTTGATGGCTGTACCGACGCTCACTTCAGTAAGCCCTTCCGCAGGTCCCGCGAGCGGCGGCGACCTTGTTCGCCTCCGAGGGACGGCCTTCGCCGGTCGCGTCGCCGTGCGCTTCGCCGGGCAGGCAGCCACGGTCGTTGCCGTCCGCGAGGAAGCGGGCGCGAGCGTCGCGGACGTCCGCACGCCTGCAGTCGACCCCACGACGGCCGACGTGGAGCTTGAGAACCTGGACACCGAGGGCGTGCCCGTGCCCGGCGAGCTCGCGCTGCTCCCCGCGGCGTACCGGTTCCTGCGCCCAGCAGTCGCCCGAGAATCGGATCTCACCCGCGCCGTGCGCCAGCTCCTGCGCGAGCTGAAGCGCCAGGTGCTCGCCAACGTCAGCGCGACGGTGTCGGTCGACTACGACGACAACGTCGTGGACGGGCAGAGCCTGATCGCGATGGCCAAGGTGCCGTCGCTCGTGCTGTCCGGGCCCACCCTGCGTCCGAATCGGTTCTACTCGCAGAACGAACCCCACGTGGACGTCGTCCCCGGCGCGCTCGGTCCCGAGCTCGTGCGTCGCAAGCCGCCGGCCACCGTGGATCTGGTGTTCACGATCACGGCCGCCTCCGAGCGCACGGCGGAGCTCTTCAACCTGATGGCGGCGGTCGCGACCTTTCTGAATCGCAACCGCTGGCTCGTGCTGCTGCGCGACCCCAATGACCCTGAGCTTGGTTCGGTCCGCTGGGAGCTCGACGCGGACGGGGAGTTCCGCACGCAGCTCGCGAGCCGCGACGACGTGCGGGCGTTCAGCTGCGGGTTCGTGGTGCGCGGCTTCGATGTCGACGAGGGGCTGCCGCTCGATGCCAGCGCGTTCGTCCTCGATCCGGAGCTCCAGCTCCGCGCCTTCGATGGAGGTGCTTCGTGACGGTTTCTCTCAAGAACAGGAGCGGACGGATGCAGATCTTCGTCCTCGCTCACGAGTCGTACTGCGCGGCGCTCGACGGGTGCGCGTGCAGTCAGCCCACCGCGCGAGGTGCTCGTCGGGTCCCGCGGGCGCTCACGCTCGCGACGGGTGCGACAAGCCCCGAGGTTCCCGCCGCGGTGCTCGCGGTCCCCAGCGTCAGCCAGGCCGTGAGGCGCGGCGAGCTCGTCGTGGTGCGTCCGAGCCCGGTCGCCCCACACCCTGCGCCCCGAGTGGCCGTCGCGGCCCGCCCCGCCCCTCCCAGTGTCCTGCAGCCGAAGAAGAAGCGAGGTAGCCGATGAGCGGACAGCTCCTGTCGTCCAAGGTCGTCATCGTCGAGGAAGAGCCGCGGGTGCGCGGGATCCCTTCGGCGCCCACCTCCGTCGCCGGCGCCGTCGGCCTCACCGAGCGCGGTCCCGTCGGCCAGGCGGTGCTCTGCTCGTCCTTCGACGAGTACCAGGACCGGTTCGGCGGGTTCACGCCGGACTCCGACCTTGCGCTCGCAGCCATGGGCTTCTTCGAGAACGGGGGCAGCCAGCTCTGGGTCGTGCGCACGGTGCACTACGCCGACCCGTCGGACCCGCTGACCGCGACCGCCGTGCGAGCCGCGGGGTTCCTCTCCGCGAGCGCGGGACCGACGCCCGCTGTTCTGACGGGCTCCGCAGCCGCCCCCTTCGTGCTGAACGATGGGGACCTCATCCGCCTCGCCGTGAACGGGGGAGCCGACATCAATGCGGCCTTCGCTGGCGCTGCGGCCCTGGTCGACGCGGCCACCGCCGAGCCCTACGCGCTCGCCGATGGCATGACCTTGACCGTTCGTGTCGATGCCGGCGCCGAGCAGGCGATCGTCCTCTCGTCGGCGGATTTCAGCGACATCGCCAACGCGAGCGCGGTCGAGGTCGCTGCGGCCATCACCGCTGTGCTGACGACCGGACAGGCTGCAGCTCCCGGAGGCGTCGTGCGCATCTCGAGCGAGATTGAAGGCACGGCGAGCCGCGTCGAGGTCACGGGCGGCACCGCGAACGCCGTGCTGCAGTTCCCGACGGCGCCCGCCGTTGGGACCGGGAACGTCGCCAGTCTGGCTGCTGTAACCATCGCGGAGGCGCAGGCAGTCGTTGAGGGCGCAATCCCCGGCGTGCAGGTCGCGGCGGGGGGCGGCAACGTCCTCGAGCTTCGCACGGTCGCTACTGGCGCCAGCGCGAGCATCCAGTCGCGAGCGGCAACCGCATCGGCGTTCGGGCTGGACACGGACCCGCACGTGGGCTCGGCCTCTGGCTCGGCAAACGCCGTGCGCGTGGAGGGCAAGGACCCCGGCGCCTACGCGAACCGCATCGAAGTCGAGGTCCGCGCGGCGACGAACGGGTCCGCCACGCAGTTCGACTTGCTCGTCGTCGAGGACGGCGTCTACCGCGAGTCCTTCCCGAACCTGTCGATGGACCCGGACGCCGCCCGCTACATCGAGCGGGTCGTGAACGCCGCCCGAACGGGCTCGCTCTACCTGCGCGTCACGGACCAGCTCCTCGCCGGCAGCCCAGTGCCTCCGCCGCAGACGGCCGCGCTCGCGGGCGGGAGCGACGGACTGCTGGGGCTCGACGATGCGGACTTCGTGGGCTCCGACGCCGGGAAGACCGGGCTCC